>CAZVHF010000132.1:0-6905 GCA_964627105.1 uncultured Chitinophaga sp. | reverse complement strand
AAGACGTTTGTATTCGTATTTCAGAACCATATCAACACCACGCGATTCGCCACGCTCAATAATGAAATCCGATTTTAATACATCAGGTTTATCGCTATTTTCCGGAATATCATCATAAAGTTTGTTTCTATTGATGTTTGTTAACTGATCGAAATTGAAATAATACGCTTCAGCATTGAATTTAAGGTATTTACCAAGATTGCTTTCAAAACCGAAAATGTAATGCCAAGCCTTCTGCAACTTTGAATTCAGCTTTTCGCCTTTGTATGAATTCGGAGCATTATCGGGAGCCGATAAAAAGCCATAAAATAAATTCACTACATCGCGGTCAGAAACACCTGCAATCAAATTCTGCGAATACCGTCCCAATGCACCTTTTAATCGGAAATTATCGGTTACATTCATCTTGGCGCCGAGTCGAGGTTCGGGCGAGAACTCAGATAAGGAAGCATAATATTGAAGACGCATGCTCGGCTCCAGCACCAATTTACCGAGTATTGCTCGATACTTTGCATATAGACCGAGCTCGGAAGTATTTTCAACCTGTGCTATTTTGCGGTTCAACTCATTGTAGAAAGTAAAATCGGTCGAAAATCCAATGGTTTCGACACCCCATTGAAAATCATTTTTCCCAAAGAAATACTTAAAATTCAAGCCGAGATTGAATCCATTTATGCGACTCGAACGTGAAGGCCTGCTTGCCTCCTCAAGGTTGATGGTATAATCAGAATAACTCATGTACCCATCAAAAGCAAAATTGCTGTTCGTAGGTATGATTACAAAGTTAGCACCTCCTCCGAACGTATTCCATGTCAAATCCTGAAGACTGCGGTATCGAACTTTATCGCTAAACCGAAATCCCGACAAGCCGAGTTTATTGCCAGAATTTCCTGAGAAGGCTATTTTTCCATACAAATCGGTGAAGTTAAAAGGTAAGCCTGCGGTATCGACGTATGGGTAAAATGTTTTGGCTGTTTGCTTCAAATAAGAACTCCGGCCGCTTAAAAGAAACGTTGTCGATCCTGAATTTTCATCTTCCTGCTTATTCAACGGACCTTCAAGTTGAATTTTCGAGACAAATGGTGAGGCAGAAACTTTACCACGAAGATTTTTCTTGTCGCCATCTTTGGTCGTAATCTTCATGATTGACGAAACTCGTCCACCGTATTCTGCACCAAAACCTCCTGTGTAAACCTCTGTATTACGAATCACATCGGTATCGAAAACCGAGAATAAACCAATCGAATGGAAAGGGTTGTAGATAATCATTCCATCGAGCAATACCTTGTTTTGAATAGGTGAACCACCACGTATGTAAAGTTGGCCGCCTTGGTCGCCGGTAAACGTAACACCGGGCAAAACCTGTAGATACTGAGCCAAATCAGGATCGGCACCAATGGTTGGAAGCCGATTCATTTCTTTTGAGGTAATGGTAGTAACAGATGTACCAACCCTGCTTTGTTCGTTCTCTTTTTCGCTGGTAATCTCGAATTCCTTAAGCCTGATTTCCTTTTCGCTAATTGTTAAATTTTTATTCAGCAATTGCCCTGCAGTAACGGTAACTTGCTGTTCAAGCGGGTCGAATCCAATTGCGGTGATAGAAATGGTGTATGAACCTGCGGGAATTTTCGTAATTGAATAAAAGCCGTTTACATCGGTTTGTGCACCAAGCGACGTGCCCACCAAAAATACATTCGTAAAAATTACGGGCTCGCCGTTCTTTTTGTTATAAACAAAGCCGCGAATGGTAGCATTTTGCGCCAAGGAGCTTACAACTATTCCTAAAATGAAGAGCGAACTGAGTAAAAAACGGTTGAACATTGGATGGTTTAGAGGCGCCAAATATAAGCGCTTTTGGGATTAAAGTACTTTAAACAAAATTGGGATGGTGTCGGTTCAAAACAAAGACAAATTAGTACCGATTGAAATTAATTATTCGGTACTTTCAGGTCGCATTTGCGGAAAGAACAACACATCCTGGATTGACTTCGAATTGGTCATAATCATTGTTAAACGATCTATTCCAATGCCCAGGCCAGCGGTCGGAGGCATTCCAAATTCTATGGCCCGCAGAAAATCCTCATCGAGAATCATTGCTTCTTCATCGCCACGCTTACCCAACTCTAGTTGTTCCTCGAAACGTTGGCGCTGATCAATAGGATCGTTGAGTTCCGAAAAAGCATTGCAGATTTCCTTGCCATTGCAAATACCTTCGAAACGTTCTACCAATCCGGCTTTGCTTCGGTGCTTTTTCGCAAGTGGCGACATTTCGACCGGATAATCGGTTATAAATGTTGGTTGTATAAGAAAAGGTTCACATTTATCGCCAAATATCGCGTCAATTAATTTTCCTCGTCCCATGGTAGCATCAATTTCAACACCGAGTTTACGAGCTGATGCAGCCATATCGCTTTCATTCATCTGCGAAACGTCAACT
Organism: uncultured Chitinophaga sp.; assembly: GCA_964627105.1. Lineage (GTDB taxonomy): Bacteria > Bacteroidota > Bacteroidia > M30B66 > M30B66 > CAMCXT01. The sequence goes on along the minus strand of CAZVHF010000132.1, from coordinate 4,468 downwards.
CCAGTAAAATGCTCAATAGCCTCATACATGGTCATTCGTTTCCATGGGCGTTTAAAGTTAATTAGGTTTTCGCCTACCTGGACCTCAGTTTTGCCATGCAAATCGAGCGCAACTTTTTCTACCATCTCTTCCACCAAATCCATCATCCAGTTGTAGTCTTTGTAAGCCACGTATAACTCAACTTGTGTAAATTCAGGGTTATGAAAACGACTCATGCCCTCATTGCGGAAGTCCTTCGCGAATTCGTATACCCCATCAAAACCACCTACAATAAGTCGTTTCAAATACAATTCGTTCGCAATGCGCAGGTACAAAGTCATGTCGAGCGTATTGTGGTGTGTCTTAAATGGGCGGGCGGCAGCTCCTCCGTAAATGGGTTGTAAAATAGGTGTTTCTACTTCGAGATATCCTTTACCGTTGAGGTATTCGCGAATTGAATTGGTGAGCTTGGTACGCTTTACAAAAGTTTCTTTTACATTGTGGTTTACGATTAAATCGACATAGCGCTGACGGTAACGGAGGTCGGGATCGGCAAAGGCATCAAAGAGTTCGCCGTCTTTTTCTTTTACCACCGGCAAAGGCCGAAGCGATTTACTCAAGACTTTAAGCGAGGTAACGTGCAGGGTACTCTCGCCGGTTTGCGTTACAAACATGTAGCCGGTTACTCCAATGATATCGCCCAAATCAAGAAGCTTCTTAAACACCGTGTTATAAAGTGTTTTATCCTCGCCCGCACAGATATCGTCGCGACGTATATAAATCTGCAGACGATCGGTTGAATCCTGAATTACAGCAAATGAAGCATTTCCCATAATGCGGCGTGTCATAATGCGCCCGGCAATGCTCACCTCCTGAAAATTTCCCTTTTCCTTATCGAACGAAGCGTTGATTTCGGATGCAGTTGCATTTACCGGAAACATTTCGGCAGGATAAGGATTTATGCCTAATTGATGCATTTCATGCAGGCTTTCGCGGCGTTGACGTTCGAGTTCACTCAGATTTTCGCTCATAGGGGAAGATTATCAGGCGGCAAAAATACAGGAAAGAAAGAGATTATCTTGTAAGATGCATTTTTGAAATAAAAAAAATCTATCTTTGCCGCCCAATTTAATTCATCATTCACAATGCCTGCAAAAATCAGATTACAACGACATGGCAAGAAAGGATATGCTTTCTACCATATTGTGATTGCCGACGGTCGTGCACCTCGGGACGGGAAGTTTATTGAAAAGATAGGCACCTACAACCCCAACACGAATCCGGCATCCATCGAACTGAGCTTCGATAAAGCCCTTCAGTGGCTAAAAAACGGAGCGCAACCAACCGAAACTGCCCGTGCTATTCTTAGCTACAAAGGGGTTTTGATGAAACTACACCTCGACAAAGGGGTGGCAAAAGGTGCATTAACTGCCGATCAGGCCGATGCGCGCCTTGCAAAATGGTTAGAGGAAAAATCTTCAAAAATCGAAGGGAAACGCTCGAACCTGAAGAACAATCAAATTGATGCAGAGAAGAAGCGTAAGGCCGACGAAGTAGCTAAAAACGCTGCGCGTGCTGCTGCAATTGCGGCGAAGAATGCACCCGAGCCTGAAGCACCGGCCGAAGAGGCTGCTCCCGAAGAACCGGTTGCAGCTGTTGAAGAACCAACATCAGATGCTCCTGTAGCAGAAGCTCCAGCTGTTGAAGAAACAGTTGCCGCACCTGTTGAAGAAGCGCCTGCTGCTGAAGAAGCACCTGCCGCAGAAGGAGAAGCTCCTGCAACAGAAGAATAAGATTATGGATAAGGATCAATGTTTCCAACTTGGCAGCATTATCCGTAAAGTGGGTACCGATGGAAGGGTTCTCCTTCAGATGGATACCGACAATCCGAAACACTACATCAAAACGGAATCAGTACTCGTGGAAATCCACGGAAATCTGGTTCCGTTTTTCGTTAGCTCCTTTCGCCTTCAACCATCAAATCAGGCACACCTTAAACTCGAAGACATCGATTTGCCCGAACAAGCCGATATGCTTGTAGGCACTGATGTGTTTCTACCACTAGATAAATTACCCGTTTTAAAGGGAAATAAATTTTATTATCACGAGATTATCGGCTTTACGGTTGTTGATTTAAATACTTCCACAGAAGTAGGCGTAATTCGCGATGTGCTCGAAAATGGCCCCAACGATCTGTTCTGGGCAGAGGCCGAAGGAAATCCCGAAATTTTGATTCCGGTTAGCGACGATTGGATTGTTAAGGTCGACAGAACCAAGAAAACAATTGAAATGAACTTACCGGAAGGCCTAACGGAAGTTAATAAGAAATAACCCGGTTTATTCGGTTAACAATACCGAACCAATCTGGTCGTTAGACATTCCTTTGTTGTCGAAGTATTTTACTTTACAAACGTATTGTCCCGACTGCACTTCTTTGCCCATATAGGTACCATCCCAGCCTTTGTCCCAACTTGTACTAACAAAGAGCAAATTTCCCCAGCGATCAAAAATTTGCATTTCATACCCTTCAGATGGCAGACCACTTGCTTTCGGCATAAACACATCGTTGGTTCCATCACCATCGGGCGAGAATGCATTTGGAATGTAGAACGCTGTAAATCCGCCGACATGAATGGTACGTACAGCCTCATCCTTGCAACCGTGTTCGTTGGTTACCTGCAGTGTTACTTCGAACGAACCAGTATCGGAGTAAGCGTGCTGTGCAGAAGCTGACATTACATAGTTATTTGCAGGGTCGCCAAAGTAATATGTGTATGAATCTGCTCCAGTGCTCTGGCTATTGAAATTCACCATCGGATCATCGAGCGAAATTTCTGTTGGATTTGCGGTAAAAGCTGCGACTGGTGTAGCGAAAACTTCAATAGTTTCGCTCCAGGTCATTTGAGCTGTGCAGCCATTGCTATCGATTACACTAAGCGAAACGCCATAGATACCTGCATTTTCAAAACATAAGGTAGGATCTACGCCATGCGCAGTGCGCCCATCGGTAAACATCCAATTATAGGTTTCGGCACCTTCAGGAGCTTCAAGTTTCGTACATACCGGAGCGCATCCTTCCATTACACTACTGGCAATGCCAATGGCTGGAATTGGATTCACGTGCACCATTACACTCGCACCTGCTGAGCAGCCAAGAGAATCGGTAAATACCACAGTAAATAGTTCATCATCGGCGGGATTTACCAGCACTTCCTCTGTGTTTATGCCATGTCCCCATGAAATGGAGTAGCCGGTATGCGGTAAATTGCTAGTCGCGATGAGAACAGTTTGTTCGCCTTTGCAGATCGACGTATCGCCATCGATGAACACACTGAAAGCAGCGCCCGAAACCAAGGTTACCTCGGCCACAGCCACACAAGCGTTGGCATCGCTCACCTGTACTTCGTAGGTTCCGCTGCTTAATCCTGAAAGTTCGTTTGAAGGCGATCCGTTGTTCCATAGATAGGTATAAGCTCCTACTCCACCGCTTACCTGTGCGGCGATTGAACCGGTATTGTTGCTATTGCAACCCGGGTTTGTAGAAACCAAATTCACAACCAATGCATCAGGTTGATTCACAACAGCAGTTGCTTCGGCCTCGCATCCATTCGCATCACTTAAAACAAGAGAATACGTTCCTGCCACGAGGTTTTCGTTAATTGCTAAGGCTAAATTGTTAGACCAATCGTAAGCATAAGGCTGAGCACCACCTTGCACATCGGCCAGCACCCGACCATCGTTAAGGCCGTAACAAGAGGCATCCTCTGCAGTAAGTGTAACCAGCAGTGCATTGGGCTGGGAAATGGTGAAATTTATTGCTTGCTCGCATCCAGCAGCATCGCTGATTTCCATAGTATACGTTCCTGCTGCAAGTGGGCTTAATTCTGATTGATCGCCAGCCCCCCAGTTATACACATACGGAGCCGTTCCGCCGGTTACAGTAATAAATACTTCACCATCATTTCCGTTAAAACAGCGCACATGGTGAATTGAATCGAGTTGTGCGGCAAGTGGTGCCGGACTTTCGAGTGTGAAGAAATCGTTCAGGCTGCACTGATTCGCATCTTCGATGGTGATGGAATACGATCCTGCGGCTAAATTTCCGGCCAACGGTCCATTCAAGTTCGCATCGTGCGCCCAGCTGTAGGTATACGGTGCGGTTCCGCCAATCACATCTAACGCGATTGTACCGCCATCGATTCCACAAGCCGGTGCGATGATATCGGCAGCAACTGCTAAGGCCTGAAGTGGTTGATTTACGCTAAACGTATCGCGCACCAAACAACCATTTTCGTCGGTAAGTTCAATTGCATAGGCACCGGCGGCGAGCCCGTTGATTTGCGTTGCATTGCTTCCGTTCTCCCACAAAATTGAAATAGCTCCGGTTCCACCATCAACATTTAATGCAATTGCACCATCGTTGCCTTCAAAACAACGCACATCGGTAATGGTCGCAGTTGCCTGCATTGTTTGAGGGGCACCGATTTCG
>CAZVHF010000131.1:0-6917 GCA_964627105.1 uncultured Chitinophaga sp. | reverse complement strand
AAATCGTATTGCTCGATTTCTGGGCATCGTGGTGCGGCCCTTGCCGGATGGAAAACCCCAACGTAGTAAGTGCCTACAACAAATACAACAAAGCTAAATTCAAAGACGCAAAAGGATTTACCATTTACAACGTTTCGCTCGACATGAAAAAAGAAGCTTGGGAGAAGGCCATCGAAAAAGACGGACTCATTTGGGAGAACCACGTGAGCGACTTGGGTGGCTGGGGATCACAAGCTGCAGCCATTTATGGTATCAATTCCATTCCGATGAATTACCTGATCGATGCCAATGGAGTAATCCTCGCGAAAAACCTCCGCGGTCAGGCACTCGATGCAGCCATCGAACAACAGCTTAAATAATTCAATGCTATTTCAATGTTTTGTGAAGCAGGATTTCGGTCCTGCTTTTTTCATGTCAGTTTGGCGCAAAAAGCCCGCTGGCACCATGGTTGCTTAGCGGCACGAACGAATGAAAACAAGGCTTAGAAATATTTTTAATGCTATGATGAACGAAAATCAAAACACCAACCAACCTGATTCCAATAGCGAAGAACATGTAATTGCAGAAGGTCCGGTTGTGGATGCCGAATCTGCAAACCCCGAAGAAGTGGCGCAATCTGAAGCGCAACTCGATAGCTGGGAAGCAAAGTACACCGATATCAACGACCGCTATTTACGGCTGTATTCCGAATTCGATAATTTCAAAAAACGCACTTCACGCGAACGAATAGAACTCGTAAAAACGGCTGCATCTGACATATTTGCCGCTATTCTGCCCGTGATAGACGATTTTGACCGCGCAGCAAAAGCCATAGAGCAAGCAGGCACATCCAACGCCGAATCGGAAGGCATGCTGCTCATTTACCATAAACTGAAAGGAATTTTAACAGCACGCGGCCTCGAAGAAATGAACGCCGTGGGGCAGGATTTTGACCCCGATGTACACGAAGCCATCACCCAAATTCCGGCTCCCGACGAAAGCATGAAAGGCAAAGTAATTGACCAAGTTGAAAAAGGATACGCCCTCCACGGTAAAGTAATTCGCTTTGCCAAAGTAGTTGTAGGCAGCTAAGCGAGAAGAAAGTATGGCAAAACGAGATTATTACGATGTGCTGGGTGTTTCGAAAAACGCCGACGAACAAGAATTGAAAAAAGCCTACCGAAAACTGGCGGTTCAATTCCATCCCGATAAAAACCCCGGCGATAAAGCCGCAGAAGAAAAATTCAAGGAAGCCGCCGAAGCTTACGAAGTGTTGAGCAACGCCGACAAACGTGCCCGTTACGACCGCTTTGGTCACCAGGGCATGGGCGGTGGAGCTGGCGGCGGCGGTGGTTTCGGCGGCGGTATGAGCATGGACGATATCTTCAGTCAGTTTGGCGACATTTTTGGCCAGGGTGGTTTCGGAGGATTTGGTTTCGGAGGTGGACAAAGCCGCGGACGAACCGTGCATCGTGGTAGTAACATGCGCATCAAGGTGAAACTTAACCTCGAAGAAATTGCCAACGGCGTCGAAAAGAAAATCAAAGTCAACAAATTCGTTGCGTGCAAAACCTGCAGTGGCTCGGGTGCCGACAAAGGCTCTTCGTTCTCAACCTGCAGCACATGTAACGGAGCCGGACGCGTAATGCGCGTAACGAATACCATCCTCGGGCAAATGCAAACGGCCTCTACTTGTCCGGCTTGCGATGGCGAAGGAAAAATCATCGCCAGCAAGTGCAAATCGTGCTCGGGCGACGGTATTACACGCGAAGAAGATGTGATATCAATCCAGATTCCTGCCGGTGTAGGCGAAGGCATGCAACTCAATGTGGCGGGCAAAGGAAACGCAGCTCCGCGTGGCGGAATTCCGGGCGACCTCATCGTAGCCATCGAAGAAGCAGAACATCCCGAACTCAAGCGCGACGGCAACAATTTGTACTACAACTGCTACATCAATTTCGCCGATGCGGCCCTGGGAACATCCATCGAGATTCCGACACTCGAAGGAAAAGCCAAGTTCAAAATTGATCCAGGCACCCAATCGGGCAAAGTTTTTCGCCTGCGCGGCAAAGGATTGCCTGAAGTTAACTCCTACCAAAAAGGCGATTTACTGGTCGATGTAAACGTTTGGACACCCCAAACACTTACCTCAGAAGAAAAGGAAATGCTCGAAAAATTGCGATCATCTGAACATTTCCAGCCCCAACCGGGCAAAAAGGAAAAGTCGTTTTTTGACCGCGTAAAAGAATACTTTCAATAACATTGGAATACTATCTTTGAAGCCTGTTCGAACACTCGACAGGCTTTTTTGATTTAATTGGGTAAGCACATGAGCACACCATTGTTGGAAGCAAAATCCGTTACCAAAAGCTACGACAATTACACCGCACTAAACAACGTGAGTGTATCTGTAGAACGTGGTAAAATACTGGGGCTGTTGGGACCAAACGGAGCTGGAAAAACTTCCTTAATCCGCATCATCAATCAAATAACAGCTCCCGATTCGGGAGAGGTATTTTTCGACGGAAGACCGCTTAATCCGGAGCACGTTGCCCGTATAGGCTACCTTCCCGAGGAGCGGGGTTTATACCGCAAAATGGAAGTGGGCGAACAGTGCATGTACCTCGCACAGCTCAAAGGACTCGATAAACGCGATGCCAAGCAGAAACTGCGCTACTGGTTCGAAAAATTCGAAATCCAAACCTGGTGGAACAAAAAAGTGGAGGAACTTTCGAAGGGGATGGCCCAAAAAGTTCAGTTCGTAGTTACCGTTTTGCACGAACCCGAATTACTCATTTTCGACGAGCCTTTTACCGGCTTCGATCCGGTGAATGCCAACCTCATTCGCGATGAAATTCTCGAACTGAACCGCAAAGGAGCCACACTTATTTTCTCGACGCACCGTATGGAAACGGTTGAAACCCTCTGCGACAACATTGTGCTCATTCACAAAAGCCGTAAAATCCTCGACGGTTCGCTTGCCGATATCCGCCAGCAATTTCGCACGCAAACCTACCGCATCGAGTTTAAGGGCAATCTGGTGTCGTTTACCAATGCACTCTGGGCTGGCGCCGAACTTATCGAAAAGAAACAAATCGAATCGCAATGCGAAGTTACCCTGCGTTTGCTGGGAAATAATACCATCAACAATTTGCTATCGGCAGTTTTGCCCGTTTGCGAAATTATTTCCGTGAACGAAATCATTCCATCCATGAACGATGTATTCATCAACATGGTGAAGTCGAACAATGAAAATGCTGAAACATGGGAAAAATAGGACTTATTATCAAACGCGAATACCTCAGTCGTGTTCGCAAACGCTCCTTTATCATCATGACCATTCTGGGGCCACTTATCATGGGTGCATTTATGATTGTGCCCGTATGGATGGCATCAGTAAATACCAGTGTGAAGAAAATCGCGGTACTCGATGAAGCGCATTTCGTAGAGGGATTGCTACAGGCAAACGACGATGTAAAATTTGTATACACCCGCCAGCCGCTGCAAAAGGCAATTTCAGAACTCGAAACTTCTGAATACTACGCCCTGCTGCATATTCCAAAATTTGAAGACAACGACATCAACCACCTGCAACGGCAAATTAAATTGTACAGCGACAAACAGGTTTCGCTCACGCTAAAACTATTTATCCGCACCCAAATTGAGAAACAAATTGAACGGTTAAAACTGCAATCGCAGGGCGTTGATCAGGATTTGGTGGACAATGTAAAAAAGTCGGTGAATGTAGAACTCGATGTAATTCAGTTGGGCGAAAAGAAGGCTGCCGATGTTGAAGTAAGCACGGCGCTTGGCTATTTTGGTGGAATCATGATCTACATGTTCATTTTCCTGTTCGGTTCTCAGGTTATGCGCGGAATCATTGAGGAAAAAACCAACCGCATCGTCGAAGTCATTATTTCATCGGTAAAACCATTCCAGTTGATGATGGGCAAGATTATCGGAATTGCCATGGTGGGCCTCACACAATTTCTGCTTTGGGTTGTGCTTACTGCATCCATTTACACAATTTTTATGGCAACGGTGGTGAAGGATAAATTCAGCGCCGACAACATTGAGCGCATTATCCAGCAAAGCCCCGAAGGCACTGCCGTAGAAAACATTGACCAATTGCGCGAAACACAGCAAATCGTGCAGCGTGTTGGGATGATTAACTGGGGGCTGATGATTCCTTGCTTTATCTTCTATTTCCTCGGCGGCTACCTCTTGTATGGAGCCATATTCGCGGCAATTGGAGGTGCGGTTGATAGCGAAGCCGATACACAACAATTTATGCTACCCATTTCGGCGCCGCTGCTTTTCTCGTTTATTATGGCACAAACGGTATTGAACGATCCAAATGGGCAACTTGCGATTTGGCTTTCATTGATTCCATTCACATCGCCGGTGATTATGATGGTTCGCCTTCCATTCGGCGTGCATTACCTCGAACTTATTGCATCCATGGTTTTGCTTGTGGGCGGTTTCATCTTTACCACCTGGGGAGCCGCGAAGGTTTACCGCACCGGACTGCTCATGTACGGCAAACGGCCTACATGGCGCGAAATATTTCGCTGGATGCGTTACTGATTGTACATTTGACCTATGAAAATTGCTGCCTCCTGGCTTTCCCGATATTTGAGCAAAAGTCTTCCTGTTGACGAAACCTCGCGCCTGTTAACCGATTGCGGACTGGAAGTTGAATCGGTTGAAGCATTTGAGACCATCCGTGGAGGCCTCCGCGGCGTTGTGGTTGGCGAGGTGCTGCACTGCGAACAGCATCCGAATGCCGACCGCCTGCGCTTAACCAAAGTAAACGTTGGGCAGGCCGAGCCGTTGTCTATCGTTTGCGGAGCTCCAAATGTGGCGGCTGGTCAAAAAGTGCTGATTGCAACCATCGGTACCGTGTTGTATCCAAAAGATGGAGAGCCTTTCACCATCAAGGAAAGCAAGATTCGTGGCGAAGTTTCGCAGGGAATGATTTGTGCCGAAGATGAATTGGGTTTGGGCGAATCGCACGACGGAATCATGGTACTTCCTGCCGAAACGCTTGTTGGAATGGCCGCGGCAAGCTATTTCAAGCTCGAAAGCGACCATGTGTTTGAAATTGGCCTCACCCCCAACCGCATCGATGCGGCCTCGCATGTGGGTGTAGCGCGCGATCTTACTGCGGTTTGCTACCAGCAAAAGGATATGCATCTCATCAAACCGGAGATAAAAACTGCATTTCCACCAAGCCTGCATTCAACAGCGATACACATCGACACCCCTGAAGCATTAACGCGGTACAGTACCTTAAAGATTAGCGGCCTGAAAAATACCGACAGTCCGGCCTGGTTGCGCCATAACCTCATAAGCATTGGCTTGCGTCCCATCAATGCGATTGTAGATGTTACCAATTTTGTGTTGCATGAATTGGGGCAACCACTACATGCCTTCGATACATTGAAGATAAAGGGTAATGCAATCCATGTGCGTACTTGTGCCGACGGAACTTCATTTACGGCACTCGATGGAACCGAATGCAAATTGAGCAGTTCGGACCTTATGATTTGCGATGCCGAACGCCCATTGTGCCTGGCCGGAATTTATGGTGGGCTCGACTCTGGTGTTACAATAGAAACGACATCCATCCTACTCGAATCGGCCAATTTCAATGCCGTTTGGGTGCGCAAATCGTCGAAGCGGCATAACCTCAAAACTGATTCATCGTTCCGATTTGAACGCGGAGCCGACCCTGAAATTACCACGTATGCTTTGATGCGCGCTGCCGAACTGATTGTTCAGATTTGCGGAGGTACCATCGAAGGTGCAACAGATTATTATCCGAATCCTGCACAAGCTGTTGCCTTGCATTACAAATGGGCGCAGATGGATCGCCTTATCGGAGAAGTTATTCCGCGCGAGGAAGCCATTGCCATACTGCAGAAACTCGAGATTGTGGTGCAAAAGCAAAGTGAGGAAGGCGTTGATTTGCTAATTCCGCCCTTCAAAACCGGCGTTGAAAATTCGGCCGACATTACCGAAGAAATTCTGCGCATTTACGGATACAACCGCATCGCCATTCCAACACAAGTGCGCAATTCGGTTTCAACGGCGCCCAATCCCGACGAAGGACGCTTGCTGGCCCGGGTTTCGGATCATCTGTGCGGACTGGGATTCATGGAAGTGCTTAACAACTCGCTGAGTGCATCATCGCTTGCCGTGCAGGGAATTGAGCCCGTTCGCTTGGCCAATCCCTTGAGTTCGGAGCTGGATGTTTTGCGGAGCAGCATGTTGCCGGGCTTGCTCGAGAATGCAGCCTGGAATAAAAACCGACAGCAGCACAACCTGAAGTTCTATGAATTTGGGAAAGTATATTCCGCCAAAGAAAAAGGCTTTAAAGAACAAACGGCATTTGCGCTATTGCTGAGCGGCAATACGCACAGCGAACGATGGAATGCACCCGAACGCAAAGTCGATTTTTACCACCTCAAAGGCATAAGTATTCATTTTCTGAGTCTTTTCGGCATTGAAGCAGATAGCTTGTCGTTCGAAGAAAGTGCGCACGAGGAGTTGCAGGGCGGATATGTACTTCGTTACCGCAATCAGGATATCGGTTTTATGGGCCAGGTTGCTGTAAAACTGGCGCGTAAGTTTGGAATCGACGATGCTGTTTATGTGGCTTCATTCGATTGGAAGAAGCTTGTTAGCCACTATGCAGCCGTTCGCACCGAATACCGCGAAGTTCCTAAATTTCCATCGGTGCGCCGCGATTTGTCGTTACTCATTGACCGCAGCGTTGCATTCGACCGCATTCGCATGGCAGCGACACAGGCCGAACGAAAACTATTGCGCGAGATTAACCTGTTCGACGTGTACGAAGGCGACAAATTGCCCGCAGGGAAGAAGTCGTATGCTGTTTCGTTTGTGTTTCGCGATGATGAGCAAACCTTAAACGA
>CAZVHF010000130.1:0-6997 GCA_964627105.1 uncultured Chitinophaga sp. | reverse complement strand
CTGATAGCTATAACCCAGAATATGCATTAGGAAATCTATTCCGTGCCTAAACTACTTCAAATCAGGATTCGCCGGGGGCGGAAACATATCCTCTCAAACCGTAGCGCTGCTACGCTTTTCGAATATAAGTTCCTAATATTTATTATTTTAGACTCTCATAACGAAGTCTAACACATAATTTGGGTTAAATCAACTTCTGGATGAAATTTGTTTACGCAATATGCTTCGGATGTTTTCTCACAACAGAAAAACTTTGGTGTTCAATTGATACACCTAGCATGAAAAGCCCAAAAGGATTTGAATTTTGATCCGCTTTTAAACAGATACTAATGTCTCCGTCGTTAATTATGGCTTTATCAATCGACAGGATTTAGAAGATTCGAAGTCTTTGGATTTTAAATTTCACTGAGAGACCCTATATCGGAGCCTATACTCATTAAAGAAGCACTTCGCAGGCATTTAATCGTTGTATTGTATGTGGTAGTGAGTAAGCGCCAGTGATTGAAGGGAAAAGCCCACAGGCCCGAATGGATATGCTTGTGTGTTGTAATTCGGGCCGAGGACTTGAACCGGAAAGCACGGCCGGCGCCCAAATAATGAAAAATTTGTCCCTTGCAATTCCTTGATTGGAGTTTCAAGAAAATTTTGAGACGCAATAGTTTTGAGCGTCAAACAACGGCGCGAAGCTTTAACAACGTCGTTCTAATCAATTGCCGCGCACAAGGCTCCAAATATGGAATCAATTTCGCCGATTCCATTGATGCCCTTAAACTTGTTTTGAGCTGTATAATAATTAGCGAGCGGTGCCGTCTTCGCGTTATATTCCCTGATTCGGTTCGCAATAATTGCTTCATCCTGATCGTCGCTGCGGCCCGAGTCTTTGCCCCGATTCAACAGACGCTTTACCAACTCATCTTCATTTACCTCCAAAGCCAACATGCAGGTTATGCCCGTGCCTTTTTCTTCCAGCAAAGCATCTAACGCTTCAGCCTGCTTAACAGTGCGCGGAAAACCGTCGAAAATAAAGCCGTTAGCACCCGGATTTTGATCGAGCTTTGATCGAATCATGCCAATCACAATTTCATCGGGAACAAGTGCACCCTGATCCATCAGCTTTTTCGCTTCGAGTCCCAGCGCTGTGCCTGCAGCAATTTCACCACGCAGCAAATCGCCGGTCGATAAATGGTTCAACGTGTACTTCTCAACCAGCATCGCCGATTGCGTTCCTTTTCCTGCCCCTGGAGGCCCAAATAAAACGATGTTAAGCATGTTCTGTATGTTTCAATTGATAAATATCGGGTAAGTTCCTTCCAAATCCATCTAAATCCAATCCATATCCCACCACAAAGCGGTCGGGTATCGAAAAACCTATGTAGTTTACCTGTACTTCCACTTCCCTGCGCTCCGGTTTATCGAGCAAGGTACAAATCGAAAGTGATGCGGCTTCTTTGTTCTTCAGACTTCTGCAGATTGAATCCATGGTGCGACCGGTGTCTACTATGTCTTCGACTATAACTACATCATATCCTGCAATTTCGCGGTCGAGCCCGATGAGTTCTTTCACCGTTCCGCTGCTATCGGTTCCCGCATACGAAGCTACTTTCACGAAACTCACTTCGCAGGGAAGATTGATTTTTTTCAGTAAATCGGCAGTAAACATGAACGATCCATTGAGGATGCTGATGAAGAGTAATTTTTTTCCGAAATAGTCGGTATTTATCGTTTCAGCAAGGGCATCGATGCGCTTCTCAATCTCTTGCGCACTGAGGTAAACCTCAAAACGATACGATCCGATGACGATTTCCTGCCCATCTTTCATGCGGTAAAAATAGAAATTCTAATCGCTTGATGGTATATTTGACCCATGAACCGGAATGTTTCTATTCCACGTATCGGAATTTTAGGTGGCGGCCAGCTCGGACGCATGTTTTTACAAAACGCATTATCCTATGATGCAACGGTTTGCGTACTCGACCCCGACGCTAACGCACCCTGTTCTAAACTGGCCACAGAATTTACCTGCGGCTCATTCAACGATTTCGATACGGTGTTGCATTTTGGTAGAACGGTGGATGTGATTACGGTAGAAATTGAACACGTAAACACCGAGGCGCTCGAACACTTGCAGCAAGAAGGGAAACAGGTTTTCCCTCAACCGCATATCCTGCGCATGATTCAGGATAAAGGCTTGCAAAAGGAATTTTACCGCGATGCCCATTTACCTTCGTCTGATTTTAAACTCGTAGCCAATAACCGCGAACTCGAAGCACTCGAAAACGAGTGGTTTCCTTGCTTTGTAAAGTTGCGTACTTCGGGATACGACGGCAAAGGTGTAACGCGGATTAGCAATCGTTCGCAATGCCACCTCGCATTCGATGCGCCCATGGTGGTCGAAAAACTGGTGGGTGTGCAAACTGAATTTGCCGTGCTTGTTTCGCGTCATCAGCATGGAGCAACTGCTTTGTTTCCGGCTGTGGATATGGAATTCCATCCCGAAGCTAATTTGGTTGAGTTTCTTTCATCGCCTTCCGTTCTTCCCGAAAAAACACTTCAACATGCCAACGAAATTGCGCTGAAGCTCGTTCAAGAGCTCGATTTTATTGGATTGTTGGCCATCGAATTTTTTCTTGATAATCACGGAAATATTCTCATCAACGAAATTGCTCCTCGTCCGCATAATTCCGGGCATCATACCATCGAAGGCAATGTTACCAGTCAGTTCGATCAGCATTTTCGCGCTGTTGCCGGATGGGAACCGGGAAATACCGAAATCGTTCAGGCTGCTGTAATGCTTAATTTGCTCGGTGCTCCCGGATTTTCAGGACCGGTATGGTACGATGGTCTCGCCGAAGCCGCTGCGTTGCCCGGTGTGCATATTCACGTATACGGAAAAAAGCAAACCAAGCCCATGCGTAAAATGGGCCACGTAACCATTACTGCAAATACCACCACTGAAGCAAAAGCAATCGCACGAAAAGTACAATCCATCTTAACGGTTAAATCACGATAACATGAGCAAAGCACGCATCGGAATCATCATGGGAAGCAGTAGCGACCTTCCAACCATGCAAGCTGCGGCAGAACAATGCGAATTGTTCGAAGTGCCGTTCGAAATTACCATTGTTTCGGCGCACCGCACTCCCGATCGTATGGTCGAGTATGCACAGAATGCCCGTTCGCGCGGTATCGAAGTAATTATTGCCGGAGCCGGCGGTGCTGCGCATCTTCCGGGCATGGTTGCCTCGCTCACATCGTTGCCCGTAATTGGTGTGCCCATTAAAAGTTCCAATTCTATCGACGGTTGGGATTCGGTTTTGTCGATTCTTCAGATGCCTTCCGGAATTCCAGTTGCAACAGTGGCCCTCAACGGAGCCGCCAATGCCGGATTACTCGCCCTGCGAATTTTAGGCGCAACCGATGTTCGCATTGCCGAACGCATGGATGCATACCGTGCCGATCTCGCGAAAAAAGTAATGAACACGCTCGATGAGCCGAAGAAACTGAATTTCAAGTGGCAACGAAATTCTGAAATTTAATAGCTGCCTTACAATCCAATTCATTCATTTTGGTAACTTGTTGCCCTATGAAAAAAGGGCGCATACGTTTCCTGCTTTTTGCATTCGCCTTATTGAATCAGGCAATTGCCTTTGCCGGAGGTGAGTTTATACCTGTGGGCGCCCGCTCGGCGGCATTGGCTCATTCCTCGGTTACACTGGGCGACGTGTGGTCGGTTTTTCACAATCCGGCCGGTATCGCTTCGCTGAGTAAACTCTCGGCCGGCATTTACTACGAAAACCGCTTTGGTATTCCCGAAATGGGATTGCGGGCTGGAGCTTTTGCGATGCCTTTCGGAAAAAATGCTGTGGGAATTAACATCCGCACCTATGGTTATACACTGTATGCCGAGCAACAGGCCGGACTTACCTATGCGCGGGCTTTTGGAGATCACTTGCGCATTGGGATGCAGTTTAATTACATCGGATTTCGATTCTCGGATTATTACGGACAGAAATCGGTGTTTACCGCAACCGTAGGCGCTACCTATGCATTTGGTCGAAATTTAGTTTTGGGCGCACAGGTTTTTAATCCCAACGAACAGCGTATTACCGAATCGGGAAACGAACGCGTTCCATCGATGGTTCGCTTTGGTGCTCGATATCGCTTTTCGGAACAAGTCTTTGTTTGCAGTGAAGTAGAACAAAGCCTCAACACGAAACCGGTACTCAAGGCTGGCATCGAATACATACCTATATCTGTGTTGGTATTGCGTGCCGGCATCAGTGGAAATCCGCGTACTTCGAGCTTTGGCTTTGGCTTGGTACTTAAGAAATTTCAAGTCGATATGGCCGGAAGTTTTCATCCCGCGCTCGGCTTTACACCGCAGTTTGGACTAACGTTTAACCCGTAAACAGGCATGCGCGGTTCGTTTTTGGCATTTCTGTTTTTAATGATTGGTTCTGTTGCATTTGCACAGCAGGTTATTCCCGATCCGAAAACCGATAATTTCATTGAACGAAAAATCGAAACCATTGCCGAAAATTCGAGCGAGGACATCGACTTCACGACCATTTTTGATGCCCTCACGTATTTCCGCGATCATCCACTCGAGCTCAATACGGCTACAGCCGAAGAATTGCAGCAATTGTATTTGCTCAGCGATTTTCAGATTTCGGCACTAATTCGCCACAGAAACCAATACGGCAAATTGCTTTCGATTTACGAATTGCAGGCGGTGGAGGGATTCGACCTCGCCCTGATTTATCAGATGCTTCCTTTTGTAAAGGTATCGCGCGATCTGAACCGTCTGAATATTTCGGTGAGGGATGTATTCAAGTACGCGCGTCAGGAAGTTGTTATGCGTGTTTCGCAAGGCATTGAGCAGCAAAAAGGCTTTACGCCGATCGATTCGGCCGAGTTGGCCGAGAATCCGAATGCGCGGTATTTGGGCAGTCCGCAGCGTGTATTTGCGCGCTATCGGTTTCGTTACAGCAATAACGTTTCGTTTGGTGTAACCGCCGAGAAAGATGCAGGTGAGGAGTTTTTCCGGGGTACCCAGAAACAAGGATTCGATTTTTATTCGGCGCACTTTGCCTTACGCAACATTGGTCGTTTAAAAGCACTTACCATTGGCGATTTTCAGGCGCAATTCGGACAGGGATTAACCTGCTGGACCGGCTTCGGCTTTGGGAAAACTGCCGATGCCTTGAACATCAAACGCTCGGCACTTGGATTACGACCATATACATCAATTAACGAAAACTTGTTTTTACGTGGTGCCGGAGCAACCTGGGCTTTGTGGAAGTTCGAGATTACTGCCTTCGCTTCGCGCAAAGCGGTGAATTCGAATGCTGCAGCAGGCGATTCGTTGAGCCAGGATTTGCAGGCCTTCACCAACTTTAACCTCAGTGGATTGCACCGTACACCCGGTGAGCTCGAAGACAAAGCGAACATCACCGAACAGGCCTGGGGAACGCATCTACGCTACAAAGGCGATAACCTGCAAGTGGGTTTTACCTTTGCCGATTTTTCTTATTCGGCCGACCTAACGCGGAGTCCATCGCCATACAACCAGTTCGAATTTACGGGAAATCACAACCAGAATTTGGGTGTAGACTTCAATTACATTTTCCGAAATTTCAATTTCTTTGGTGAGGCCTCACGCAGTAAAAACGGAGGCCTGGCCGCCACAGCAGGATGCATTGTGAGCCTCGATCCGCGACTATCGTTCTCGGTGTTGAACCGGCGTTTTGCCCGCGATTATCAGGTTATCTATTCGGCATCCATTGCCGAAGGCTCGCGTTCCATTAACGAAAATGGATTGATGGTGGGCATCAATATGCGTCCGGCCAAAGGTGTAAACTTCAATGCCTATTTCGACCAGTGGCGCTACCCTTGGTTGAGGTATTTGGTTGATGCGCCTACCACAGGCTACGATGGATTGGCGCAGTTGAACTATACACCATCCAAAACAATGGATATGTATGTGCGGTTCCGGCAGCGCATTAGGGCCCGCAACACCACCTCCGATTTCGAAGAAGTGATTGATTATCCAATCGACCAGATGCAACAGAATTACCGCTACGACATCATTTACAAGATTTCACCATCGTTCAAATTGCGCAATCGAATAGAATATGTTCGATTTTTTCCGGGCAATGAGCGCGTTGAAGAAGGATATGTAGCCTTACAGGATGTGATTTTTAAGCCTATGTCGATGCCGCTTAGTTTTTCGGTTCGGTATGCACTATTCAGCACCGATGGTTATAACCCGCGTGTTTATGCCTACGAGAACGACATGCTGTATTCGTTTTCAATCCCGGCGTATTTCAATAAGGGTTCTCGCGGATACATTAACCTCGAGTACAATCTGGGCCGCAACATCGACATTTGGGTGCGTTATGCACGCTTCTTTTATACCAACCAAACCACTTCTGGTTCGGGCCTAACGGAAACACAAGGTCCGGTGAAATCTGACTTTAGGGTGCAGATGCGGGTTCGGTTTTGATCCTTACGTGGTTAGTTTTCATAAATATCGAACAAGAAAAAAGTTATTTTAATGCTGCACCATTACTTTCATCGTGGTGTACACATCTAAATATTGCACCTTCAAAAAATACACACCATTATCAAGCTGTGAAACCGGAATAGAGCCTATTGGTGCACTGTTGGTTTGTTTAAATACCTCATTCCCCGACAACGTGTAAAGCGAAAGTGTTACCGGTTCGCCCTGTGTTTCGATGGTATAATTTAATTCGTTAACAGCCGGAACGGGCCTTGCAGAAATGATTGAAGGGTTTTCTTTTGAAGGGTTTTGAATGCTCAGCACATAATCGAGATAGCCAATGTGCCCCAAGGTATCGGTGAACAGATTTACGTTAAAGTCGCCGGCAAAGTACAATTGATTGCTATGCAGGGAGATGGTTCTTATGGGGCCGTCTGGAACCAACAGCGGATTATAGGAGTTGTAGTACGAACCGCCAATATCCTGAAACCGCTG
>CAZVHF010000129.1:0-7019 GCA_964627105.1 uncultured Chitinophaga sp. | reverse complement strand
AATTCAAGCGCCGGAGTTAGGCCATAAGCCACCTCAGTAGTACCCTCGATATTGGTAAGCCAGGTAAGATCCACACTGGTTTGTGAAATATTGCTTACGCCAATAGGAGAAACGATATTAATACCGGGTTGCAATTCAAAATCGGCCGTGTCGCGGGCCAGTACCTGATACACCGAATTGAACTGAGAGCAAATGCCGGTAAGATTTACCGCACCAAATGGTATAAGTTGACCAATGAGTGGCGAACCATTTCGAACATAAATAGTAGCTTGTTGCACACCCGAAGTGAAGCCATACGATTGGTTGCCCGAAAACGTAGCGCCAGCGTTAACAAACGAAACGTTATTCACTTTTACCAATTCGCCTTCGAGCGATTCGCCCAAACTTGGAATTGTGGTGGTTTGCGTATTGGGTAAATTGTTGCCGCTCGAAATTAGGGTAAGGGTAGTTATCGGACTAATTTCGAGTAATCCGTTGAAATCAAATAAAACTCCTGTTACCTCCACCGAATCGCCGCGTTGCAAACCTGCGGTATTGGCATTGTCGTAAAGGCCGATGCCTGCTGTGGCATCCTGCAAATAACGAATAATGCCCAATTCAGCACCATTGGTTACCACACCACGAACCGTAACCGTACTGCCCAAAGGCTGAGTACGGGCAGCCGCTATGCTGGTTTGAGCGATGAGCTTATTGCTTGAAAAATAAATCAGAAATAGCCCAATTAAAGACAAGTTGTAAATACCAGAAAGCACCTTTTTCACATGTTATTAATTTGTGTGCAAAGGTTTCGATAGGCTATAAGTTCAATGTTACTCAAACATTAAACGTATAATTATTAAATGTAAACCCAGCGTTAAAAACATTAATTCTGTGTTAACACCACTTGATTGATTATTTCGTTGAATTAAACTACGTTTGACCTTTGGTATGAAGTACACTTTTTTAATTCTTATTTTATCCGGGATATTAGGTTCCCTGCAAGCGCAGTCAATCGAAATGCGCAAATACCTTGTTTGCTTTCGCTCGAAATGTCGCCTGCACAATTTTAATCCACATACATTTTTTCACCCTAAGGCCATTGAACGCCGCCTGCGTGAAGGATTACCCATCGCCGATGAAAGCGAGTGGCCAATTTGCACGCATCATTCTGAGGCGTTGTTATCGACCGGGGCAGAAATCAAAATGCTAAGTCGGTGGTTCAATGCAGCCGTTGTTTGGGCAAATCTTGATCAAATAAACGCTGTAAGGCGCTTACCGATAATCGCAGGGGTTGAAGAGCTTGACCAGAGAAATACAGCAATTACCGAACACCAATCAATTGCAGACGAAGACGAACAGGATCTGTTGGTAAAACAAGTTGAACGAATGGGAGCTGATGTACTTGAGGCCGAGGGCTTGAATGGCAAAGGTATACGAATAGCCATTTTTGATGTAGGTTTCTCGGGAGCAGATCGAAATCCAGCTTTCGACCACCTACGTGCAGCAAATCGAATTGTTAAAACCTACGATTTTGTTAAAAACAAAGAGGATGTGTATCAAGGTGGCTCTCATGGAACTTCGGTTTGGTCGTGCATCGGTGGCAAGGTAGATGGCAAATGGTCGGGACTGGCCTGGGATGCCGAATTTTTGCTGGCCCGAACCGAGTTGGCAAGCCGTGAGCCGTTTTCGGAAGAAGAAAATTGGGTGGCGGCAGCCGAATGGGCCGATCAACTTGGAGCCGATATCATCAATAGTTCGTTAGGATACACCAATAAGCGCTACTTTCCGGAACAGATGAATGGAAAGAAATCGTTTATAACCCGGGGCGCTAATATGGCAGCACGAAAAGGAATGCTTGTGGTAAATGCTGCAGGAAACGAAGGCAGCGGAAGCTGGAGAATTATTGGTGCACCTGCAGATGCCGATTCGGTACTTGCCGTAGGCGGCCTGGTTCCATGTTGCAATTACCGAATCGATTTTAGCTCGTTCGGCCCAACAGCCGACAAGCGAATGAAACCCAATGTATGTGCACAGGGAAGAGTTTATTGCGCATCTCAACAAGGTAATTCATCGGCCGATGGAACATCGTTCGCTTCACCATTAATGGCAGGATTTGCTGCCTGCATGTGGCAAAAATATCGGGATTTAAAATGTATGGAGCTCTTTCGTAATATCGAAGAGTCGGGCCATCTTTTCCCTTATTTCGACTATGCCCATGGCTTTGGCTTACCACATCCATCGCGCTTCAAACAAGACAAACCCAAGGCCTTGTTTTTCAGACTCGAAAGAGATGCCACTGGCCAGGAAATTCGGGTGCAACTTACCGATAGTATTGCGAACGATGCTAGTCCTGAATTACTTTATTATGCAATAGTTCGGCCCGATGGTTTATTGGAATCCTATTACGCCATAAATGTAACCGAAAGCATTCCACTTCGAGTTAACACGGCATTGCTTGGCAACAACCGATTGCGCATCCATTATCGCGGCCAGACCGAAGAAACTAACGCAAATCAATAATGAAGAACTTTTTAGCAACGCTGCTGTTGGCGTTTTTTATGCAAGGAGCGAAAGCACAGGAATATGTCGTTTCCGAAGATATAGCGATTGATTCGACCATCGAAAAAAGAGGTCCTAACCGCAAACATTACCGCCACAGTTATATGAACTTCGGATCATGCATCGATGCCGGAGAAATTGGTGCGCAGGTAAAACAGCCACGCATCGACCATTTCACATTTGGGGTGCGTTACAAACGTCGGCTGGCCGAACATGTAGCATTGGGTTACGACATCAATTACACCATCAACGATTATGCGTTAAAGCAAGAAATTGGGAAAAAAATTCCTACCGTTTTACTTAACAAACGGGAACGTATGATCTTTAATATATTCGAAGGCGCTTTGTTTGCGCGTATCAACATTGGAAGACGAGGAAACCAATTGGGGAAATTTATTGATTTGGGCGGATATGGCAGTGTTACCGTTGCGCATACGCACTTTACATTAAATACTTTTCCCGATGGCTCAAAGGTACGCACACGAACCAATGGACTAAAGTACTTCCAGCGGTTTAATTATGGAGTAAATGCGCGTTTGGGGATGAATAAACTTGCCGTGTTTGGTCAATACCGTATTTCGGACATGTTCTATTCAAATTGGGACTTCTCTGAATTACCGCGTATTATAGCAGGAATAGAATTTAATTTACGCTAATTGCGCATCGCAGTAAATACACGGCTGTTGCTGAAAGGCAACATGGAAGGCATAGGTTGGTATGGCTACGAAACACTTTCGCGTATTGTAAAAAACCATCCGGAACATGAATTTATTTTTTTGTTTGACCGCCCTTTTTCGCGTGACTTCATTTTTGGATCCAATGTGAAAGGAATGTGGATGCCTCCACCTACACGGCATGTAAAACTTTATCCGCTCTGGTTTCAGTATGCATTGCCTTTTATGATTAAGCGAAGCAAGGCAGATTTATTTTTAAGTATTGATGGACATTCAACCATTGCGACTGAAATTCCAACGGTACTCGTAATTCACGACATCTATTTTCATCACCATCGCGATTTGCTCAGCTCAGATTGGAACACCTATCTGAATTATTGGACACCTCGATTTGCAAGTCATGCCAAGCGAATTGCCACGGTATCGGAGTACACCAAAGGCGATTTGATTGCAAGTTATGGCATCGATGCGCAGAAGATTGATGTTACGCCCAATGGTTTCAACTCGCGGTATACCGAATTGGATGATACACAAAAACAATCCGTACGATTGCAATACAGCAAAGGAAAGCCATACTTTTTGTTCGTAGGGTTGATTATCAAACGCAAAAACCTTCACCGGCTCTTGGAAGCTTATGATCTGTTTCGTAAAAAAACAGGAATAGACATTTCACTCGTGGTAGTTGGAAAGCGAAAATGGTGGGATGCCGACCATGAGGCAGCTTATAACCGGATGCAATTCAAAGATGATGTTTTCTTCACCGAAAGGTTGGAACCCGAAGCATTATCGCGCGTTATGGCAGCGGCACTTGCACTCACCTACGTGCCGGTTTTCGAAGGATTCGGCATTCCCATTTTGGAGGGATTTGCGAGTGGAATTCCTGTGCTCACGTCTAATGTAACCTCCATGCCCGAGGTTGGTGGCGATGCGGCCCTCTATGCCAACCCATTTCAGTGTGACGATATTGCCGAAAAACTCGAAATCCTAGCAAAAGACGAAAATCTGCGTTCAAGCCTTATTCAAAAAGGCCTCCTCCGAAAAAATCAATTTTCGTGGGACATTACGGCAACTAAATTGTGGGAAAGCCTTGAAAAAGCTTATAAATAAAAAACCGGCCCCGAAGGGCCGGCAAAACAATAAAATTAACCTAACCTTAACTTTTTACTGTTTTATGCATCACGAGGATGCCGGGATAAACCCAGTGCAAGAATAAAGAGTTTTTTTGGGCTTAACAATACCTTAAAGAATAAAGTTTCATAAATACCGAAGCAATATGCAAACAATAATTTGTTAGTAAAACTATCGAAGCAATTGATGGACTGAAGCTTAACAATGGAATCTTTATCATTTACTATGTTAGGATAAACAATGCTTAAAAATTTACATTACGTTTCAAGGGTGTATTTTTACTAAATATTTATCACGTGAAATCCAACATTTTATCGGGCGTTAATGCATCTGAATGGCTTGAGAAGACGCTGAATAATCGGAAGTTTTTGGTTTTATGTGATTTAAACACAGAGAAACATTGCCTGCCGAGAATTAAACAACTCAAGGAAATTCCTGTATGTACTGTTAATGCAGGTGAAGAAGCAAAATCGATACAAACGGTTGAGACTGTACTCTCTTTTTTACTCGAACATCGACTAAATCGAAATGATGCCCTTATTAATTTGGGGGGCGGCGTTGTTTGCGATTTAGGGGGCTTTGCCGCTTCCATTTATAAACGAGGAATCTCGTGCATCAATATTCCAACAACCCTGCTGGCTATGGTAGATGCTGCTGTAGGAGGAAAAACAGCCGTTAACTTTGGGGCCTTGCGTAATATGATTGGCACGTTTTCATTGCCTGAGTCGGTTTTAATTTTACCATCCTTGCTCGAAACACTTCCAGAAGTCGAAATTCGCTCTGGAACTGCAGAAATGCTGAAGCATGCTGTTTTAAAGGATAGGAATTCATTTAAAGACTTTGTACAGTTGCCGCTTCATGAACTTATTACAGAAAATCGAATCGTTGAAAGTGCTTCTTTCAAGCAGGAGTTTATAGCAGAAGATTTACACGACGCAAACAAACGGCAATTGCTCAATGCTGGTCATACTTTTGCGCATGCGCTAGAGGCCGCATTTTTAGAAACGAAAACTCCCCTTAAACATGGGTTTGCGGTTGCCGCTGGTTTATGGATAGAAGCGGAACTCGGACTAAATTTGGGATTAGCGAATAAAACGTTTGTGCAAAAACTGCAAGGTTATATCCAAGAAAATTACCCAAAAATTGAACTTTCAGAAGAACTTATGTTTGCCTGCATACGTCACATGCAACACGACAAGAAAAACACGTCGGAAATTGTATTTTGTATTCCGCTGGATGCAGGTAGGGTTGAACGAATGAATATTTCGAATGAAAGCGAACTCATTCGGGCCTTAAATAATTATACGCATGCCTGAAATCATCGAACTATCGATTAATTCGGACTTATTGCGTGCAAGTCCGAATCTTCCTTTATCGAAAAGTCTGAGCAACCGACACATTATGATACATTTTGTATCAGACAAACGCATTGCTCTTCCAAAACTTTCGGAAGCCCAAGACACGCAAACTTTACTTTTCATTCTTCAAAACCTACCCACAAATGCAAACGCCGGCGATGGAGGCACCACATTCCGATTTGCTCTTGCGTACTTGGCTGCAAATCCAGATTATGAAGGCGTTCTCACGGGATCTGACAGGTTATGCCAACGTCCACAATCGGTCTTAATCAATGCATTGCGCTCTCTGGGCGCCGATATTCGTTGCCTCGAACATGAAGGCTTTGCACCAGTGGCCATTCGTGGCAAGAAACTCAGCGGCGGTATTGTTGAGCTTGATGCATCCATCTCAAGTCAATATGCATCGGCCTTAATGCTGGTGGCACCCCGTATGGAAAAACCGCTGATTATTCGTTTCATTGGTAGAGTTGTTTCGCTTTCTTATCTCCACAAAACAAAGCGCCTCATGCAACAGTGCGGAATTAGCTGGGAGTTGAACGAATACCAAGCACAACTAAGCGAATGCCATTGGAATACAGCAATTTTAAATCCCGAAGCCGATTGGACAGCTGCGTCCTACTGGTACGCATTTGCATCGATGGCAAGCCGTTCTGAAGTATTCATCAAAAACCTCCACTTACAAAGCGAACAAGGCGACCGCATCCTTGCTGAATTGTTTCTTCAGTTTGGAATTGAAAGCCACGAATCGAGCGAAGGAATAAAATTGATTCGTAGTGGTTCATGTGTAGATTTTTTTCGATTCGATGCCATCAACAACCCCGACTTGGTACAAACCTTCGTGGTACTTTGCATCGGTTTACAAATCCCATTCGAAATTACAGGCCTTCAAACGCTGGTAAACAAGGAAACCAACCGTATCGAAGCGTTATGCAAGGAACTTACTAAATTGGGGGTAAGCATCGAAGTTGAACAAAATTCGGTGATGCGTTGTCACAATCCCAAGCCCGATTTTTCGAAAACACTACTCGTTGAGACCTACAAAGATCATCGCATGGCCATGGCATTTGCTCCATTGGTATTTAAGGTATACAACCTTGTTGTTCGAAATCCTTCGGTGGTCGAAAAATCTTATCCTGGATTCTGGCGCGATGTGCGCGAAGCGGGCATTCAGCAAACCATTTGGGAGGATTGATTGTTTTTCAGGGAAGAAATGGCAAAAGTAATAGCAACCTTGAAGTCTCTGCTGGTTAGTAAGGTGCTACTATAAATTCAGCTGCGATACTTGTTTAAAATTTGTCCATACTATATTCACAAATCTTAA
>CAZVHF010000128.1:0-7020 GCA_964627105.1 uncultured Chitinophaga sp. | reverse complement strand
TTTACCATGGCATTAAAATAATTACTATCGTACATGATGGTATCGTTAGCCCAACTACCACGATTCAATACCAATAATCCAAAGCGGGCGAAACTGCGCGCTGTACTGAAGTTTACATTGTTATCGCCGATCGAGAAAAAACTCCCGTTCATCCCGATTTGGCTCCGTAATCGCGAAATATAAAATTGATTAAGCGTTTGACCGGTAGCACCTTCAATTACGGCATCGAGTCTTGTGTAGGGCGCATTATGATAGTACCAGCGAGTTCCGGGATCTGCAAGGTAGGTAAGGCATTGAGGTTGTGTGCAATCTAAATCAGGAATGTCGGTGTCGAGCCCGGTGGTCATACACAGTTGGTTTTTAACGGTAATGGCATTTTCCTGATCAGGTGTGCAGTTGGTCCAACCTTCACCTTGATACAGCGACGAAGCCGAGTCAATGTTTAGAAAACCTCCTTCCTGAGCCAATCCTACGAGAAATGCAGTAAGCGATTTACCGGCCGATGCCCAATACCAGAAACTGTCGCGTTCAAAGGTTCCGTAATATTCCTCGATAACTAATTTTCCATCCTTCAAAACCAGAAATGCCTTGCTGTTATTGGCGCCAACATAATTTACGAGGCTATTAACCGAATCGGTACACCAGTTTAACGTTTCAGGAGAGAGCGTTTCCCACGTATTTCCTGTTAGGGGAGGGAAGTAGAGGGTTTGGCTGAATGATGTATTAGAAAATAATACGATAATTATGGTCTTTACTATCGTTTTCATGTTTATTAGTTTTTAGCAGCCGACAATTTAAAACGAATGGAGTTTAATTTTAGAAAAAATTAATTGAATTGACTCTGATGTTCAGCACAAAATATAATAGCCCAAAAATTAAGGTGTTGACTTCAATAGCTTTTGAATGAAATATCATATTTCTTGCTTTGTATTTCGCTGACTTGTCCATGCCTTTATTTGTACTTTTGCCATCCTTGGAAAATTAATCGTGTTCTCAAAATGAAATCGAATCGAATTCTTCTATTGGCTGTTCTCGTAATGGGTTTGCTGCTGAGTTATTTCATTTTTACCCGCGATAACCGAACCATCAAGGGAGAATTGCGTGATTTTGCCATCGAAGACACCTCTGCTATCGATCGAATTTTTTTGGCCGATAAACAAGGACACCAGTCTTTACTCGAAAAGAAGCCTTCGGGCGAATGGATGGTAGGCGAGTACCGCGCTCGACCTCAAGCTGTACGCGATTTATTGTTTACGCTGCACAAAATGGTCGTTAAGGCTCCTGTTGCCAAATCGATGCAGCCAAAGGTGCTAAAGGACTTGTCTGGAATTGGCCAGCGAAAAATCGAAATCTATTCCCGTGGCGAATTGCTGAAAACTATCTTTGTGGGCATCGAAACTATGGATAAACTCGGAACTTATATGCTCATCGAAGGCTCGTCTGTGCCTTTTGAAGTGCACATTCCCGGGCATCGAGGCTTTTTACAAACCCGGTTCATTGTTGATCCGCGTTTGTGGCGCGATCCGGTTTTGTTCCGAACCGATTACCGCGATATCCGTTCAATAGAGGTGCGTTATGCCAACGAACCGCAATCAGACTTTTCGCTCCGTTACGATGGTCGTGTTCCCACTTTGCTCTCGGGGAATAAAATACTTGAAACAGATTCGCTTTTGCTTTATCAATACATGAATCAGTTCCGCAATGTGGTGTATGAATATGTGGTTACTGAGTCTTTTCCGCAGGCAAAGAAAGATTCCATTTTACAATCAAGGCCATTCGTTCAGGTTGTTCTAACCGATAAATCAGGTAAACGCACAAGCGTTGATGGATTTTACAGGGCATCGACGGCTCAGGATATTGATGCCCAAGGAAATCAATTGCCATTTGATCCCGATCGAATGTATGCTCTCTTAAATAAAAAAGACTTTCTACTGGTTCAGTATTTTCAATTCGATAAGGTTATGGTGAAGCCAACCATGTTCTTAAGGCGTTAGAAATAAAAGAATTAATAATTCTCAACTTTAGCGCATCGAAATACCTCTATCGCTTATCTTTAGCCCCTTAAAATTGTAGTAATGAAGTTTATCATTTCCAGTGGAGCGTTGCTCAAACAATTGCAGAACATTTCGGGTGTTCTAACATCCAACAACTCACTTCCTATTCTCGAGGATTTTTTATTTGAGATTGCAGAAGGCGAGTTAATCATTTTGGCATCAGATCTCGACAATACCATTATAACACGCATCAAGGCAGAAGCGCAGGAGCCCGGTAAGGTGGCCATCCCCGCTAAAATGTTGATTGATTCGCTCAAGAGTTTTCCCGAGCAGCCTCTTACGTTTATTATAAATCCCGATACATTCGGAATCGAAATAGCTTCGGGATATGGTAAATATAAGCTACATGGTCACGATCCGGAGGAGTTTCCCAAAATTGCCGCCATCGAAGATGGAACAACTTTCGCGATGGATGCTTCCGTACTTTACAGCGGCATCAACAAAACCATCTTTGCTACCGGTAACGACGATTTACGCCCGGTTATGTCTGGTGTTCTGATGCAGGTTGGTGAAGAGAACCTCACTATGGTAGCAACCGACTCGCATCGTTTGGTTCGCTACCGTCGAAATGATGTAAAATGCGAATCTGAGGCATCATTTATCATCCCTAAAAAACCATTGAATCTTCTCAAGAATTTGCTCGGGTATGTTGATGGAAATGTTGAAATTAGCTTCAATGCCCGCAATGCGAGTTTTTCATTCGGACAGATTCGTCTTATTTGCCGTCTTATCGAAGGACGCTATCCGAACTATGATGCCGTTATTCCCAAAGAAAATCCATTCCAGCTTGTTATGACGCGTCAGGATCTTGTTAGTTCGATTCGACGTGTGGCAATTTTCTCAAGCAAAAGTTCAAGTCAGGTGAAGGTGGCTATACAGGGTTCTGAACTTACCCTCTCTGCCGAAGATCCAGATTACGCAAATTCTGCAAACGAGCGCCTTACGTGTCAATACAATGGCGAGGATATGGAAATTTCGTTCAATGCGAAATTCATCAGTGAAATGCTTAGCAATCTCGATTCCGAACGAATTTCCCTAAACTTAAGTGCCCCCAATCGGGCCGGAATCCTTCTTCCCGATTCAGATGTGGAAGATAAGGAAGAAGATCTCCTTATGTTGGTTATGCCTGTGATGTCGAATTACTAAGGATGTGAAGAAATGAATTCGCACGAAATCGACTACAGAATTATTGGTTCTGAGATGCAATGCATCGAAATTGAACTAGATCCCCAAGAAGCAGTGGTTGCAGAAGCCGGCTCGCTTATGATGATGGATTCGGGCATTAAAATGGAAACCATTTTTGGCGACGGTCGTGGTCAACAACAAGGTTTTTTCGGTAAATTACTTAGTGCCGGTAAACGCGTGCTTACAGGCGAAAGTCTGTTTATGACGGCCTACACGAATGTTGGGGCCGGAAAGCAACATGTGCATTTCGCGGCACCGTATCCCGGTAAAATTATTCCTCTTAATCTTACTCAGTATCAGGGTAAAATAATTTGTCAGAAAGACTCTTTTCTCTGTGCAGCCAAAGGTGTCGCCATTGGTATCGAATTTCAAAAGCGCCTTGGTACAGGTTTGTTCGGTGGTGAAGGATTTATCATGCAAAAGCTTGAAGGTGATGGTTGGGCGTTTGTGCATTCATGCGGTACAATTATCGAAAAGGAATTAAAGCCGGGCGAGGTTCTGCGCATTGATACCGGTTGTATTGTTGCTTTTACGCAGCATGTAGATTACGATATCCAATTTGTAGGTGGAATTAAAAATACACTGTTTGGTGGTGAGGGTGTTTTCTTCGCTCAGCTAACCGGTCCGGGTAAAGTTTGGATTCAGTCGCTTCCTTTTAGCCGGCTTGCCGGGCGTGTTCTGATGTACTCACGCGGAGGTAAAGAAGAAGGCAGTTTGCTTGGTGGGCTTGGTGGTCTGCTTGATGGCGATAACAATTAATCAAACGGTGCGACTCCGTTTCATCATATTATTTTTCGCGGCATTCTATGCAATTGGTTCAGATGCCCAGCTTCTTTGGAAGGTTAGCAAAGGCAACGATGAAAAGACTTCCTTTCTTTTCGGAACGATACACATTGTACCCGAAAAACAGTTTGTAGTCTGGCCTGCAGTTGATAGTGCTTTTCATACCTGCAATAAACTAGTTATGGAAATGGACCTGGATATGTCTGCATCCGAAATGCTTCAAGCCGCAAAACAAATGTCGCTTCCCGAAGGTAAAACACTTGATGCCTATATCCCGAAAGATAAATTTGAACGCATTCGCACGTATTGCAACGATTCGCTTGCGTGGAAAAAGCGCAAGTTTAATCGATATAGCCGCATGAAGCCCTTCTTTTTTTCTTCGCTTGTTTTAAGTGCGCAATTGGGAAAGGTTAAGGGGTATGAGCAATATTTTTCATCTCGGGCAAAAAAAATAAAAATGCCTGTATTGGGGTTAGAAACAATGCAGGAGCAAATGAAAGCACTCGATGCAATTTCGATTGAAGAGCAAGCACGTGGGCTTGATGAGTCTATAGTTTCTGGTCGATCGGAGTACTTCAATATGCTCGAATTGTATTTAAAACGCGACCTTGAAAATCTGGGTGCCTTTATGGCTGAGAGCGACGAGATGTCTGATGAGTTCAGCGATGCTTTGTTAATAAAGCGAAATAAAAATTGGGTTCCACTATTGCAAAAATGGATGGCTGAAAATCCGATTTTTGTTGCAGTTGGTGCCGGACATTTGCCTGGAGAAAATGGCTTGATTAGCCTGCTTAGAAATGAAGGATTCAGAGTGGAGGCTATTTATTAGACTTACTTTTAGCTGATGTGTTTTTTCGAAATGTACTTTCGACAATACGATAGATCAACGTGGCCCCTTCATCCAAGTTCTAAGTAATTTTAGCAATAAAATACTTCCTAAAGTAAACGCTACAAGGCTAACGACATTAAGGTCACCTACAATCGGTTTTAGTTTGGAATCGATTGTGTAAAACCCAATAAAAAAAAGAAGTCCAAATCCTAATGTCATGCTTATAAGTTTACCTGTATCGCGAATTTGCTCGCGCAGGCGGTCTGTAGCCGGACTTTCGGTACGCAGCACCAAACGGTCGTCGCGTAGCTTGCCCATAATTTTACGCAAGTCGCCCGGACCATGTTTAATGAGTTGCGTAGTATCGGCCAGCCACGAAATGATTTCTTTGTTCTGGACGAGGTTGCGCGGATCAAGTTGCTTCAACAAAAGCTTAAACGCATAAGGCTTAATGGCATCGAGTGAGCGAAATTGCGGATCGAGGCTAATGCCTATGCCTTCGAGCAAGGAAATTGTGCGGAACAACAGGTATAAGTCGGGATTAAGTTTTAGCCTGTGCTTGAAGGCAATCCGCCTGCCTTTGTCGAGCGCCTGGTTGAGGTCGATGTCTTTCACCGCGGTACCGCCAAATTCGGCGATGAAATCACTGAGTTCACGTTCGAGTGTCTTTCGATCTTCAACGGCACAACCTTGAAGCATTTCGATGGTCTCCACTATGCGCTCTACATCATCGCGCCCGAGTGCAATTACAAATTCGACCAAGGCATTGCGGTCGGCTTGACTCAGCTGGCCGGTCATGCCAAAATCCAGAAACCCGATGCGATTTCCGGGTAACACCAGGAGATTTCCGGGATGCGGATCGGCATGAAAAAAGCCCCATTCAAAAATCTGTTTGAAGTATGCGTCAAAGCCGCGTTTTGCAACAAGACTTAGGTCGTAACCATTCGAATTGAGGTTTTTACGCTGGCTAATCTTTATGCCTTCGATATACGACATCGTAATAAAGGAAGGACCCGAAAATGAACTGTAAACATGCGGCACAACAACAGTTTCATCCTTTTCGAATAAGCTCCCCAGGCGTTTAATGTTGTTTTGCTCGCGTTCAAAATCGAGTTCTTCGAGAATCGTACGTTCGAAGGCTTCAACCAAATCCATGGGTTGCAGCGAAGCCAACTCCGAATGCCGCTGCATCAGCCGGGCCAGGTCTCTCATAATGGCCACATCGGCTCTGATGATTTGCTCAATCTCAGGTCGGCGAACTTTTACAGCAACGCGGGTTCCATCGTGCAAATTGGCTTCGTAAACCTGTGCTATGGATGCCGATGCCACCGGTGCATCTCCAAAGCGGGCAAACAATTCCGACATCGACTTCTTGCTCTCATTTTCGATGAGTGCGATGGCATCTGCAGTAGGAAACGGCGGTACACGGTCTTGCAGCAATGCCAGTTCTTCGAGCAATTCATCGGGAACAATCCCCGGCCGATTGCTTAAAATCTGTCCGAATTTGATGTAGGTTGGGCCGAGTGTTTCGAGCAATTGACGGAACTTCCTCCAGCGCTGCAGCCGATCTTCAGATTTGCTTTGTTTCTTTAGTCCCAGTTTGCGCAGCCAGGGACTTGCGATATAGGTTCCAAATCCAAAGCGGGCAATAAGGCTAAGTACTTCGCGGTAGCGTTTTGATTTCGCGATCAAGCTTCAGTTTTTTGGTTTTCAAGCATTTCGACACGCGCTTTTAGAGCCTCGAATTCTTCGCGCGAAGGAATTCCCGATTTTTCGAGCATTTCGCGAATCGAATCTTTCATGTTTTCCTTTAGCTCTTTGCCTGCTTTCAGTGCCTCCTCGCTAAATTCATCATAGACTTTTTTACCCTCTTCGCGGCTCATTTGGCCTTTTTCTACCAGTTCGGCCAGCGCTTTTTCCATCTTCTGACGGGCCATCGAAAATGCACCAATCCCTTGATACATTATGTTTTTTAGCGTTTCTTCCATAGTATGCATTGCTTGATTTGGTAAATAAACAGCAAATAAATCGACTTGTTTATGATTCCCGTCATAAACAGCGTGGGCCAAATCCGTACCTTTGCCCTAAGCAGTCCGCCTTGTCGCGTTTCCAATAGGAGATGAGGAAAGTCCGGGCAACACAGGGTATCCTGCTTCCTAACAGGAAGGC
>CAZVHF010000127.1:0-7038 GCA_964627105.1 uncultured Chitinophaga sp. | reverse complement strand
GCGCACTTCAATTTTAAAAACCGTGCATCACCTGCGCCAGCAAAACAAAAAAGCAGAAGGTCAGCCCAATTACTGCCTGAGCGATTTTGTGGCACCTGTAGATTCGGGAGCACAGGATTACATCGGAGGATTTGCTGTAACGGCAGGCATTGGCATCGAAGAGCACATTGCGCGTTTCGAAGCAACACACGACGATTATAGTTCCATCATGCTCAAAGCCCTGGCCGATCGTTTGGCCGAAGCTTTTGCCGAGCGCCTGCATCAGCGCATGCGTACCGAGTTCTGGGGCTATGCCAACGAAGATCATCTTTCGAACGAAGATTTAATTACCGAGAAATACCGCGGCATTCGTCCGGCACCGGGCTATCCGGCTTGTCCCGACCATACCGAAAAAGCCGCCTTGTTCGAACTGCTCGATGCAAGTCGCAATACGGGAATTTCCTTAACCGAGAGTTTCGCCATGTATCCCACAGCGGCAGTTAGCGGTTGGTATTTTGCGCATCCCGAAAGCCGGTATTTTGGATTGGGTAAAATTGAGAAGGATCAGGTAGCCGAATATTCCACGCGAAAAGGAATGGCATTGGATGAAGCCGAACGCTGGTTAAGTCCGATATTGGCCTACGATTCCGATAAAAAGTAAGATGGTAAAATACAATCCACGCGACTGGTTCCTTCTGATTTTCAAGTTCCACAAGGCCGATACATTTCGCACCTTGCTTCCTTTGATTATCAGCATCGGCCTGTATTCTGGAATTATCGCCTGGCTCGAAATGGAAGTATGGAAACTGAGCGATACAAGTCATGTTAAGAACTTATCGTTAATTCATTCGGCATTGGGCATGGTGATTTCGATGTTATTGGTTTTTCGAACCAACACGGCTTATGAACGTTGGTGGGAAGGACGAAAAATATGGGGTTCGCTGGTGAATTCGAGCCGTAACCTGGCTTTGAAGATTAGTTCAATTGTCCCTCAGGAAGCCAGTTATTTTGCAGCCATGATTCCGAATTATGCATTTGCCATGAAAAATCACCTGCGTGGAGAGTATCATGCCAATGAGTTGGAGGAAACAAATGATTTCAACCCACATTTGTATAACGTGGCAGACCATGTTCCGAATCGAATAGCGCTATCAATCGTTAAACGTATAGAGCACATGCGAATCGAGGGGAAATTACTGCCGGAACATGTGTTGTTTTTTCAGGCTGAATTGAACAATTTTACCGATGCGGTTGGAGCCTGCGAACGGATTAGAAAAACCCCCATTCCCTTTTCCTATTCGGTGTTTTTAAAAAAGTTTATTTTTCTCTACGTAATGACCTTGCCATTTGGCTTTGTGTTTTCGTTGGGCTATTGGGTTATTCCTGTAGTCTCGATTATTTTTTACGTATTAGCCAGTTTGGAATTAATTGCAGAAGAAATTGAAGATCCGTTTGGGAATGATGCCAATGATCTTCCAACAGATGAAATTGCATTGGGGATTAGATTATCCGTTAGGCAAATTTCAGGAGTTCATTAGTGATAAAATAATATCTTATTGGCAAGTGCAATTACACTATCGCTATCCAGTTTATCGGCTAAACGCATTTTGACATCGGGTGCTAAAAATTTAAACTGAGTAATGGCAATAACCACTTCATTACTTACTTTTTTAACGTGACTTTCAGGTATATCCAATAGTTTTCGAACTTTTGTATAATCCTCTTATTCGTTCAACACACCCACAACATCCAACACCGAAAACCTCCATTTGGCAGCTTGTTCATCCCAGACAGCGCGTACCTCTTGGTCGTTAATAAAACGGATGTATAATTTTAATTGCGGATTCATTTAACTACCTGATTTTATTATGGCTAATGCCGTGTAGTGAAATGATGGTTGTATGAATACTCTTGAGCAAATGGATGATAAGGTATTTTAATTCAACTTAACGGTTGATAGGTACAATCTTATAAGCATGGATGGTAAAATGTAATAAAACTACTTTCTTAATGATAGCAGGTTGATTTTCGGCCTGTCATTACATAAACCACTTATCATAAACGATTTATAAAACATCCGTTTTAAACGTTTATAAACGTTTAGTAACGACTGCTCGTTTGGGGTTTTGTACCTTCGTCTGGGGAGGAGGTTGGAGGCCCCGTACCCAAGCTCCCCACTCCTCTCCAAGTTAATAGCTAAAATTCAATCAGGCCAAGCGATTAATGCAATTCAAATCATCGAATGCCTGTTCCAAACGTTTGCGGAAAGCTTCTTCGCCTTTGCGCATCCAAACACGTGGATCGTAATACTTCTTATTCGGCTTGTCTTCGCCATCCGGATTGCCAATTTGTCCCTGCAAATAGCCTTTATTGGCTTCATAATAATCTTTAACACCTTCCCAAAATGCCCATTGCAAATCGGTATCGATATTCATCTTCACTGCTCCGTAAGCAATGGCTTCACGAATTTCCTCTACCGAAGAACCCGAACCGCCGTGAAATACGAAATTCACAGGTCGCTCTCCGGTATTGTATTTCGAACGAATGTAATCCTGCGAATTTTTCAAAATGATAGGCTGCAACTTTACATTGCCAGGTTTGTAAACGCCATGCACGTTGCCAAATGCGGCTGCAATGGTAAAGTTCGGACTAACCTTCATCAATTCTTCGTACGCATAAGCCACTTCTTCGGGCTGCGTGTACAAGTGTTTACTGTCTACATGTGTATTGTCGACGCCATCTTCCTCGCCGCCGGTTACACCCAGCTCAATTTCGAGGGTCATGCCCATTTTCGCCATACGCTCGAGGTAGCGCTTGCAGATTTCGATGTTCTCGTGAATCGGCTCTTCGCTTAAATCGAGCATGTGACTCGAGTACAATGGCTTTCCGTGCAGCTTAAAGAATTTCTCGCCTGCATCAAGTAATCCGTCTATCCAGGGTAACAGTTTTTTCGCGGCGTGGTCTGTATGCAATACTACCGGAATACCATAAGCATCGGCCATAAGGTGAACGTGTTGTGCTCCTGATATACCACCGGCAATCGATGCTTGTTGCGCCGAATTATCGAGGCTTTTTCCGGCAAAGAATTGTGCTCCTCCATTCGAAAACTGAATGATCACAGGCGAATTGACTTTCTTGGCCGTTTCAAACACAGCATTTACCGTGTGCGAACTAATTACATTCACCGCCGGCATGGCATAACCGGTTTGGTTGGCATTGCGCAACAATGCGTTTAATTCGTTGCCCGAAACAACACCGGGCTTAAGACTTGTAAGCGTTTCCATAATTATTGTTTTTTGTAGCGTAATACCTGGTAAGACCAGGGTTCAAGTGTTGTTGAATACGATGATTTTGTGGGTATCGGTGTTCCCTTGGCATCGAATATATCAATTAATTCGCCTGTTAGATCTTCGCTCTCAAGCTTTACTTTACTCTTCTTAGCCGACAAATTCACGATAAATAACACCTTCGAGTTGTCTTTTTTGCGTAAACAAGCAAAAACCTGTTCGTCGGCTCCGGTTTTCAAACGAATCAATTCTCCAGCACGCTCACCATGCATCAGCGCAGGTTCGGTTGCCTTCAATTTGTTGAGGCGTGTATAAAAATCATTGAGCGATAGGTTTTTGAAATCAATGGTATCCTTATCGAAGAAACGTAAACGCTTACGCATGTCGGCTTCCTGACCGCTGTAAATTAAAGGCATACCTTTGAGTGCGTAGGTAAGTACCGCAAATGCTTTCGATTTGTCGCCCATTTTCTCCCAGTTGCTGCCATGCCACGAATTCTCATCGTGGTTCGATGTAAAGTACATGCGAATGGCACTGGCGGGATATTCTGTTTGCGTGGCTAAATAATCGTCAATGGCCTTAACTGTTTTCTTTCCTGCTGCGATGTCGTTTAAGCCTCCGAACAAATTCCACGTGTATGTTGCATCAAATGCCTTATCGTGCAAATTGGCCTTTTCGCCTTCTGCCAGCATGAAAATATCGCGCTTGGCTTGTTTTAGGTCGCGAATACACTCTTGCCAGAAATCAACAGGAATCATCTCGGCCACGTCGCAACGAAACCCATCGATATCGGTTCCGCGCAACCAAAACTTCATGGCTTCAATCATCGCTTTGCGCATGTCTTTGTTATCGTAATTCAAATCGGCCACATCGCTCCAATCGGCAACGGGTGGAATGATATTTCCTTTCTCGTCTTTTGTGTAATACTCCGGATGCGTGGTAATCCAGGCGTGGTCAAATGCGGTGTGATTTCCCACCCAGTCGAGAATAACTTTCATTCCGAGCTGATGTGCTTTCTTCACCATCACAATCCAATCTTCCATGGTGCCGTGCTCGGGATTGATGGCCATGTAATCTTTGATGGAGTAATACGAGCCGAGACTGCCCTTGCGATTCTTTACTCCGATAGGCTGAATGGGCATAAACCACAAAATTTTAACGCCCATCTCCTTTAGTCGATCCATTTGCGGAACGAATTCGTTAATGGTTCCCGAGGGTGTAAATTGACGAAGGTTTACTTCATAAATAACGGCATTATCGCTCCATTTAGGTAAGGCGAATCCACCGGGCTTTCCTTGTCTGCCGATACCATCATCTTTTTTACCCACATCAACTTTATTTGTACCACGCGGACTGAGGGTTGGTTTCGCTTTTTCGGTACTTGGTTTTGGGGGCGCAATTTGAGCGATAAGACTTGTTGCGATGAGCAGACTTCCTGCTACGAATGTAATCTTCATGGGTGCAAATTTATTGAATGGAAATGATTTCGAATGACAAAGGTTTGATGGTGAGTTTTAATTTATTGTCGGATGTTGGTATGAACGAACCGAAAATGCTTTGCGCCTTTTGATTCAAACCGGCTCCTTGAACTTCGACTGTTTCAGCATTTGCCGATCGATTGATGGCTATAATTACGCGCTCTCCAAAATAGGCCCGTTCGTAAACCAATACGTTTTTATCGGCACGAAGAATTCGTGTGGTTCCGTAAAGCAAAGGCATCGAGCTGCGGCGAAACTGAGCGAGTTTCTTCACGGTTTCTTTAATCTCAAGCTGCTTCGGATTTAAACCTGAAAACTGCATCATGCGGCGGTTATCGGGATCGTTGGCTCCGGTCATGCCAATTTCGTCGCCATAATAAATCACCGGAATGCCCGGAATGGTCATGATGAAGGCATGCAGCAATTTCAATCGCTCGTATCCACGCAGATCGTCCACTTTAATTTCGCGCGACCAGCCTGCTTCCTTTTCATCTTCGCCCGGTTTATTGGCTCCTCCTGCATAATAAAGGAAGCGCGGCATATCGTGATTTCCGGTAATGTTGCCCATCAGCGAGTGACTTCCGTAATACTGTCCCGATTCCATAAGCGAGGTAGCCACTTTTTCGAACGATTCGCTCTCGCCGGCAAACACCGGACGAGCATCGAAATACAGGTTGAAATCGAATTGCGCATCCATCATTCCACTGCCGATGTAACTTCCAATTAACTCTCTACTACCAAAGGTTTCGCCAATCTGGTAAACATTGCGACTGTCTTTCGCCACAACGCGCTGTTTCAACTTACGGGTAAGCGCACGCCAAAACACTTCAGAAACGTGCTTGGTGGCATCGTGACGGAAACCATCAAGTTTGAATTTTTCAATCCAGTACATCGCCGAATCCGAAAAGGCATTCACCGCTTCGGGCTTGGTATAGTCGATATCGGGCATGAAGGTATCGAACCAGGTAGTGAGGCGTTGCTCGTCCCAAATGCGGATGTTCACACGCCCATCGGCTGTATACATCGAACTAAACCATTCGGGGTGTTGCTTGTACAGCGGATTTTCGTTGTGGATGTGGTTCGAAACGAAATCCATCAGTACGTTCATTCCGTTTTCGTGGGCTTTATCTACAAGCGACTTCAGGGCCGCATCGTTGCCCATGCGGTGATCGATTACCGTGGTACGAACCGGCCAGTATCCATGATACCCCGAAAACCAGCGACGTGGTTCTGGATATTCCTGGTACGAACCTTCGGGATTTTGTACGATGGGCGAAAACCACAAGGTATTTACACCCAAATCGCGGAAATAACCTTCCTGCATTTTCTTCAGGATGCCCTGCAAGTCGCCGCCTTGGTAGTTGGCCTTGAAATCGACTTTGGGATCGGTAACCGGCTGATTGTTTGACGTGTCGCCATCGAAGAAACGATCCACCATCATGAAATACAATATGGATGTATGGAAATCATCGCGTGGCAAATCGGTTGCTTTCGTAACAACTTTGCCATCCTGCAGAGGAATGAGTAAATCGTTGCCTGCTCCCGAGGCATTGTAAGCCCATACGCGTATTGCTGTGCGCTTGGCTTTTACTGCAAATGAAGGAATAGCAATGCGTAGGAGACCGTCCTTCATTTCCAAACGATCGTCGGGCAGGCGGTAATTTTCCCACAACACAAATACTTCATCGGGCTTGTTATCAATTTTCAATTCTACAAAGCCATCGCCGTAGGTCGCTGTGCTGATTTTCGGAGCCTTGCTTAAATCGCCGACCGAAACCGTAAGCACCGAATTAAATCCGCCCATACCGTTCGAGGTAGAATCGCTGTTGCTTTTGTCCATATACCACACTCCATCCTGCACCACTTTGTAGCTGTATTTTCCGGGATTAAGCAGCAAATTCGTTCTCCAAACACCGCTTTCTTTCTTTAATGGCGTGAGCGCGGGTTGCCAGTTGTTGATGTCGCCCGCCAGCTGCACTTCGTTCACCGTCTCGGGAATGCCTTTCAGTTCAATCGGAACGTACTGTTTCAATGACTTGCGCAACATTAAAGTATAACTATAGCCTTTGCACCATACTCTCATTGTTGCCAATGGTTTAAGTTTTTCCTTGTCCACCTTTAGCGTAACGAATTGTTTCGATGCATCAAGTTTCAGTTCCAAGCCAGGCACTGCCGAAATCGAATCGATTAATCCTACGTCGTTAAAATAATCCATCAAATCAATTCGTCCGGTATCGGGTGGCAAGGTGATGAGATTGGCCAAACCGGTGCAGTTGGATTGTTCGGGCACATTG
>CAZVHF010000126.1:0-7138 GCA_964627105.1 uncultured Chitinophaga sp. | reverse complement strand
GTTTTGTTGTCCTTAAATGCGATTAATTTTCTTTAAATTCCTCTGCAAATATACCATCAAAAAACAAATTTGCAACATTTCTTACATGAATAATTTGTGATGCAATTCTACAATTAGTTAAAACCAGTTGTAAAAGGAATTAATTTATCGTGTTTAGCTTTGAATTTCTTCGGCTGTATAGGAAGTATACCAAGACGCCGATTGCTCCCCAAATGAGGAAGGCATACCAAGTATGCTCACGCACATAGCTCATTAAGAAGAAGTTGAAACCTGCTCCAAGCGGAGCAACCAGATATATGAAAGGTGTTTTGTAAGGGCGCTCCAAGTGAGGTTGTTTAATACGAAGAATAAGTACCGCTATGCATACCATGGCAAACGCCAACAAGGTGCCCATGGAGCACATTTCGGAAACATTATTAATGGGCGTTAATGCGGCAACTACAGAAATTATAAAGCCAACGAGAATCGTCGAACGGTATGGTGTTTTAAATTTACTATGCAAAGCGCCAAACATACTGTGCGGCAACAAGCCATCTTTCGACATGCCCAAAAAGATGCGGGTTTGGCCCAACATCATAACCAGCATTACCGACATCAATCCCGCCGTTGCAGCAATCGTAATCAAATAAACCGCCCAAGTTATGCCGGCACCGTCGAAGGCCGAAGCCACCGGCGCTTTCAGGTCGAGTTCTGTATATGGTACCATTCCCGTTAATACCAATGAAACGGCTATATATAATATGGTACAAATCACAAGCGATGCAATAATAGCAAAAGGAACATCCTTTTTGGGATTTATTGCCTCGCCGGCCTGAGTCGATACCGCATCAAACCCAATGTAGGCGAAAAACACGATCGTAGCAGCTGTAAGTACGCCCCCTACACCAAAATTCATAGCCCCAGTTGGATTTCCTGCTTCATCAAGTACGGGCACTTCGGCAGGTATGAAAGGTGTCCAATTCGCAGTATCAACAAAAAAGGCTCCTGCAATAATCACGAATAACACTACGGCTACTTTTAAAATTACGATCACATTGTTAGTACTCGCGGCTTCCTTTATTCCCTTAATTAAAATCGCAGTGATTACCCAGGTAATGATAAAAGCGAGTAAATTAAAGGCTGGGCCACCATGTGTTACCGGATCGTTCGTAAGGTAATCGGGTATGTGCAGCCCGAAGAGGTGTAGAAGCTTATTGAAATAGCCACTCCAGGCAACAGCCACCGTTGTGGCCCCCATCATATACTCTAAAATTAAATTCCACCCGATGAACCAAGCAAATAACTCACCTACGGTTCCATACGCGTATGCATAGGCCGAACCTTCAACCGGAAGAACAGAGGCAAACTCAGCATAACAGAGCGAAGCAAACAAGCATCCTACTCCAGCAATTATAAACGATAGAGCCAACGCAGGACCTGCATGATCATGCGCTGCAATACCGGTTAAAGTAAAAATTCCGCCGCCAATTATGGCACCTATCCCCAGAGAAACCAAGCCCCATCGTGTTAACACACGTTTAAGTTCACTTTTGTGCAAATCGGCTTCGTAAGCGGCGATTGGCTTTTTACGCCATACAGATTGGTTTGATGCCATGTTGAGGTAGATTAAATCGAGCCAATTTATAAAAAGCAATCCGATTTACATCCCCAATCTACTCCAAGTTCTTCACACTATGATTTGAATAACTCTGTTTGTATACGAATAGATTCCTCATGTATCAGTTCGTACAAGCGCTTCACAAACGTTGCGTCGAGTCTGCCGTCGGATGCATGGCTTAATTGCCTCCTCAGAATCTCCTCCCAACGTTTCAGCTGTAAAATCATTACATCGTGCTCCTTCTTGTATGCACCAATTTGTTCAATCAAACGCTGACGTGTAATCAATCCTTGTAAAATAAGATCATCGGCAGCATCAACGCGTGAGCGCAATTCAATCAATGCGCGACCAAATTCAACATCATCCGTATCGACTGAGCGAATCACCAGTGTTTGCATCAACGCTGCGAGCGCTGCAGGCGAAATTTGCTGCTTGGCATCGCTTAATGCCTCATCGGGCTTCGGATGCGTCTCAATCATCAATCCATTATAGCCCAAATCAAGCGCTTTTTGAGCCACCTCAGGCAATAATGCTCTATCGCCGCTGATGTGACTTGCATCGCACAACACCGGAATTGAAGGCATCCGCGACTTAAAGTCGATAACCAAATCCCAACGTGGCGAATAACGGTAAGCCTCGGTTTCGAACGATTGAAAACCTCGATGAATGCCCAAAATTTCTTGAATACCAACAGCCTGAAAACGTTCAATGGCACCAATCCACAAACCCAGATCGGGATTGATCGGATTTTTAACCATCACCGGAATATTCGTTCCGCGAAGCGCCTCAGCCAATTCCTGTACAAGAAAGGGATTTACCGTGGTACGAGCCCCAATCCATACCATGTCGAATTCGTTTTTCAATACAGCTTCGACATGGGCCGGTGTTGCCACTTCGGTACAAATGCGCAAACCGGTGCGATTTCGCGCTTCGATCATCCAATCCAACGCCTTTTCACCGGCACCTTCGAATGAACCCGGTCGTGTGCGTGGTTTCCAGATACCTGCGCGCAGCATCGCGTTCGGGAATACTTGGGCTATTTGCGCAGCGGCATCTAAAATTTGCTCCTGCGATTCGGCACTACAAGGACCGAACACATTAAATAATTCCTTCTTCTGATTCAATACATACTTGCTATGCAGTTCCTCCTCGCGTATCATCATCTACAACGAAACAAAGCTCCTTAAAGCTTGTTCATTACCATCCCAAAATCCAGGCAAACATCAAGGGCGCAACAATGGTTGCATCAGACTCTACAATAAATTTCGGCGTGTGCTTATCGAGTTTGCCCCAGGTAATTTTTTCGTTGGGTACGGCACCGGAATAGGAGCCGTAACTGGTTGTAGAATCAGATATCTGACAGAAATAAGCCCAGAACGGCACGTCATGCCATTCTAGATCTTGGTACATCATCGGAACAACGCAAATCGGGAAATCGCCGGCAATTCCTCCGCCAATCTGGAAGAAACCAACACCCTGGCCGCCCGAATTGTTGCGGTACCAATCGCTCAACCATACCATGTATTCGATACCCGATTTCATAGTGGATGCTTTGAGTTCGCCTTTAATACAATACGAAGCGAAAATATTTCCCATGGTGGAATCTTCCCAACCCGGAACTACAATGGGAATATTGCGTTCGGCGGCGGCGATCATCCACGAATCTTTCGGATCAATTTCGTAATACTGCTGCATCTCGCCCGAGAGGAGCATTTTGTACATGTATTCGTGCGGGAAATAGCGTTCTCCAGCATCTTCCGCATTCTTCCATTGTTTGTGAATGTGTTTCTGAATGCGGCGAAAAGCCTCTTCTTCGGGGATACAGGTATCGGTAACCCGGTTGAAGCCATTTTCGAGCAAATCCCACTCATCCTGCGGGCTTAAATCGCGGTAATTGGGAACGCGTTTGTAATGGCTGTGCGCCACGAGGTTCATGATATCTTCTTCGAGGTTTGCACCCGTGCATGAAATAATGTCGACCTTTTCCTGACGAATCATCTCAGCTAGCGACTTACCCAATTCGGCGGTGCTCATTGCTCCCGCAAGGGTAATCATCATTTTTCCTCCGGAAGTTAAATGTGCTTCATATCCTTTTGCAGCATCAACAAGCGCCGCAGCATTGAAATGGAGGTAATGTTTTTCGATGAACTGTGAGATAGGTCCTTTCATTGGTAGAGCAACTAAACAGGGCACAAAGATATAAATCGAAGCGGGCTTTGAATAGAAATTTCTGCGGGGTTGTTTGTTAATTGAAGTTTAATTCTACGACATAAGACAATTTATCGCAGTAAACTTATAATTTTGCTCCGATTTATCATCTCATCATGAAGAAAACTCTACTGCTTATTTTGCTTTTTGCAGGAGCATCACAAATTGCTCAGGCACAATGCAACGAATTATTTATTTCAGAATATGTTGAAGGCGATTTTTTCAACAAAGCACTGGAACTATATAACCCAACGCCAAATGCAATCGACCTTTCGCAATACCGCATTATTCGCTGGGACAATGGATCTACGGATGCGGATCAGGCCGGAAGTGATGGGATTTTAAATCTAAGCGGCTCTATTTCAGCTTATTCAACGCATGTTGTGGTTATCAATACAACAACACAAGGACAGGAAGTTCCACCGGATTCTGCCTTGGCTTCTAAAGCGGATGCTTTTTATGGTACTACTTGCATACCAGGCGATGGAATTGTTCGCACGCTCTGTTTCAATGGAGACGATGCATTAAGCCTTCAGAAGGTAAACGGCAATTCGTGGTTGAACATCGATATTTTCGCTTGCATTGGTGAGCGTCCGTCAAATTCGCAAGGTACATTTAGTCCTACAGCAGCGTGGACAGACATTGCGCCCTATTCTTCGATGCCGGCCGGTTATGATGGCTCAGTACCCTATTTCTTTCGTTACTGGACGCAGGATCAGACAATGAAACGCAAGCCCAGCATACAAACGGGAGTTAAAATCAATCCAGACCCTGAAACATTCAATCCATCAGTTGAATGGGATACAATAGGATTTAACATGTTCGATTCATTGGGTTTTCACAACTGCGATTGCCAGATTCTGGGAATTCAACAAGCAGAAGATGGAAGATCGTTGCGATTGTTCCCAAGTCCGGCTTCATCAGAAGTTCGAATTGATGCTGACGAAACAATTGAATGGCTTGAAATTTACACCTTATCGGGAGCCTTGTTGCGCACCATTTCTATTTCAGGAGCGCAAAAAAATGTTGTTGTGAATGTACAGGATATGAATGCCGGCATTTACCTAGTTCGTGCAGGCTTGGCTTCAAATAGCCAAGCAATTAGAAAACTTAGTGTGGTTAAGTAATCCACAACATGAATAAAATAGCATATTACGCTATTGCGTGTATTTACTTTCTCCTGTCCATTTCTGCGGGCAAGGCTCAAGCGATAAAGGTTAAAGGTAAAATTACCGATGCAACAACTGGAGAAGCGTTGATTGGAGCCAACGTGGTGTATGCACAGGGAAAAGGTAGCAGTGCAGATTTAGATGGTAATTATTCGCTTTTACTCGAGCCGGGGAAATACACGTTGACCTGTTCTTTTGTAGGTTACTTGCCTTCAGAAAAAACCATAACGGTTTCGGGCAAATCGCTTGAAATAAACTTCGCATTGAAAGTAAAAGAATTACGCGAAGTAGAAGTCGTTTCGGATATAGCCATCGCACGAGAAACACCCGTTGCCTTCAGCAATATTTCGCCTGTTAAAATTCAGGAGCAGCTGGGTTCACAGGATTTGCCCATGATTTTAAACAGCACACCGGGTGTTTATGCAACGCAACAGGGCGGTGGTGATGGCGATGCGCGTATT
Organism: uncultured Chitinophaga sp.; assembly: GCA_964627105.1. Taxonomy (GTDB): domain Bacteria; phylum Bacteroidota; class Bacteroidia; order M30B66; family M30B66; genus CAMCXT01. The sequence goes on along the minus strand of CAZVHF010000126.1, from coordinate 1,703 downwards.
TCGATTCGAGGATTTAACCAGCAAAATGTATTGGTTTTAATTGATGGTGTTCCGATGAACGATATGGCCAACGGAAGGGTTTTTTGGTCGAACTGGTTTGGGTTGGATAATTTAACTACCGGCGTACAAGTGCAGCGTGGCCTAGGTGCTTCGAAATTGGCGATTCCGTCGATAGGTGGATCGATGAACATCATGACATCGGGAATTGACAGCAAACGCTTTCTAACGTTCAAGCAGGAATTGGGCAATAACTTAAACCTTCGCACGGGCTTAACCTTCTCGTCGGGTAAGATGCCAAGCGGCTGGGCATTTAGCGGTGCATTGTCGTATCGCCGAAACGATGGCTGGGTAGATCAGTTGTATTCTCGGATGTGGTTTTATTACTTCAAAGCCGAACGAAAACTCGGAAAGCACCTTGTTTCATTCTCGGGTTTTGGAGCACCGCAAACATCGGCACAACGCGATTTCAGGGTAGCAATTCCATTGGGAGATTACAGCAACACCGAGGCTTACGCATTGGGAGTTGACACCATGCTTACCGAAGGATTCGGGCGGAGGTATAATCCTAGCTGGAACTTTCTTCAACGCAACAGAAACGACTCACTGGCCCCGATTCAAGTCTTTAACAGCAGCTTAAACCAATACCACAAACCTGTATTATCTATTCGCGACCTGATTCAAGTAAATGAGCGATTGTACATAAGCAATATTGTGTATGCATCGTATGGAATTGGTGGTGGCACGCGGATGTATGATACTCCCAATTTGGATTCGACGGGAAGACAAAATTTTCAGGGAATTTATAACAACAACGCTACCGGTCAGTTTAATAATTATACCGGTTACGGCCCCGATAAACTATTTGCGGGTTTCAGAAAGTCGACAAACTTTTTAGAAAAGGCCTACAACATGCACAGCTGGTATGGATTCTTGTCGACCTTCACCTACAAGTTAAACAATAGGCTCGATCTTTCGGGTGGCTTGGATGGCAGAACCTACAACGGGAAAACCTTTTCGCGAATCGTTGATTTGATGGGTGGCGATTTGGTTGCCCCTACCGGCAACGTAGCATTTAGCAGCAACATCGATAATAAATACCCGCTATTTCCGGGCGACACCGTGCGTCAGAGTATTGAGCGGCTTGTTCGCTGGGCAGGGGCTTTTGCGATGGCCGAATACAAAGGCTATAATTGGAGTGCATTTTTAAACCTGTCGACGGCTACTTCATTTTACAAACAGTACAATCGTTTCTTCAAAAAACAATACGTTACACCAGATTCTACATATGAAATCGGATTTGGTGATACGATAACAACGACAAGCGGAGAATTGGTTCATTTAGGTTCGCCAGGCATCAGGGTAAATCAAACCGATTGGGTACGCTTTACCGGATTCACTGCCAAAGGAGGGATGAATTATAACCTCAGTGAACGCATGAACGCCTTCTTTAACATTGGCTATCTTGGTCGCGTTCCGCTGGTAGCAAACGTATTTACGACTGCAAACGTACTGAGAACCAATATTAAAAACGAGATAATCAAATCGCTCGAATTGGGATATTCGTACCATTCCAAAACATTCAGCGCAAACCTAAATGCGTATTATACCTTGTGGGAAAATCGGCCGATTTCGGCTACCTTACTCGATGAAAATGGTGAAAGTGTTAGCACGAATGTAACAGGACTGGGGGCATTGCATAAGGG
>CAZVHF010000125.1:1404-7311 GCA_964627105.1 uncultured Chitinophaga sp. | reverse complement strand
CTGCCGGCAGTGTCGCTGGGCGACGACCTCGTATTATGCGCCGGCGACAAACATCGGCTTGTTGCAACAACAGCATTTGCTGAATACTACCATTGGTCGACTGGCGACTCTACCGAAAGTGTGTTGTTGGATGCAAATATTAACCTTAGCATTGAAGTTGGAAATGTATGTGGAACGAGCGTTGATTCGGTAAGCGTATTATATGAAGATTGTTCGGCAGCCATTTATGTACCCAATTGTTTTACACCAAATGGTGATGGCATAAATGATGTATTTAAACCATTTGTTTCGAATGTTGTAGGTTATGACCTTAAGGTATTTGATCGTTGGGGTGGTGGCGTGTTTCATTCCAACAATCCTTCTGAAGCATGGCAGGGGGGAGGCCAATCGAATGAGCAACAAAATTTACCCGACGGCGTGTACAACTATTTGCTCATTTGTCAAACGCTCGAAGGAGGTGTTATAGAGCGCCGAGGATGTATATTTATAATTCGATAGTTTGCACCCTGTTTTGGCGTCGAACTGCATCTTGAAATGCTGTGCATCGAATTTATTTATAAAATCAAAAGATATACACAATCAATATCTTGTGTTCAAGAGATTGCAAAATCTCCGAAAATCTAACGTCATTTAACGGCCAAACCCATCTCTAAAAAATTATTGCAATGTATCGTCATTGCTACGATTGAGTAAAATCTGCGCATCTTTCTACATTAAAACCTTACAAACACGCTGAAATTCAGTAACGACAAGGGTTTTCATTGCGTATTGTCCTCTGCAGAACAAAAGAGAATTTCTGCGGCGAACAATGAAAACCATCAAGGCTCTCGGGCTCTTCATTTTTGCACTTTCACTCTCAGCTGTAGTGCGCGCACAAGGTTCTAATACCTGTGCAGGTGCTGCAGCAAATCCAATAGCTCTTCCTTTCTTCGCAAACAATCAATCGCTGTGCGGTGATGCTAACGATTACAGTGGGGTAAATGCTTGCGCGGTTCCGAATAGTGGGAATTACTATGGGGGCCAAGATTGGATCTACAGTTTTACCCCTTCGCAGAACGGGTATATCAATATCTTGTTAAATGATATTGTTGCAACAGGTCAGGCGTATCCAACCATTTCGCTTTTGAGTGCCTGTCCCGGAACAGCCGGAGCCTGTCTGGGTTTTGTGCAATGCAATGCCTGGCAAGGTGGCGGTAACTTAGTAGAATACGTGGAAGCTGGTCAGACCTATTACGTACTCGTTGATATGTATACCTGGTCGAATTATTTCGCAAACTGTTGCCAGTTCGATCTTTCAATTCAACTTAATGCCATTACGGTGCAGCCTGGCTGCAGCAACATCAATTTCAATAACGGAAATTTGAATAGCTGGTATGGTACAACCGGACTTTCACTCACGGGAATTACCAATGCATTAACGCCCAATTATTCTTCAACGGGATACGGACTTGTAAATTCGCGGCAAACCATCATGACCGGCGGGAACGATCCCTGTGCCGGTTTTCCACGTGTTGATCCGCAAGGCGGACCATTTTCTGTTCGCTTGGGAAATAACAATGTTAATTCACAGGCCGAACAATTGATGCAAACCTTTATGGTTTCTGAATCAAACAACAGCTTCACCTATCGTTATGCGGTGGTTTTCGAAGATCCGGGCCATGCATCGCACGAACAACCATTTTTTCGAGCTTTGCTCCGCGACCAAAACGGAAACATCATTCCATGTTCCGATTTTGTGGTTTCTGCAGCTGCCGATTTACCTGGATTTTTTAATTCAACAACTTGCACAGGTGTAGTTTACAAACCATGGAGCACGGTTAACGTCGATTTAACCAATTACATCGGTCAGCAAGTTACTGTTGAGTTCACAACCGGCGATTGTAGTCAGGGTGCGCATTATGGCTATGCCTACATCGATGCCAATTGTGCTCCTTCTTTACTCTCGGCACTCTCCGATACCATTTGTGTTGGTCAATCAACCGTATTAACTGCACCTGCGGGTTACGAATCTTATACATGGCTGCCCGGCAACCAAACAACCACTACAATCGCGGTATCGCCGGCAACAAGTACAACCTACCAGCTCAATCTAACAGCATTTAACGGTTGTGTGAGTCAGTTTCAGATTCCGGTTACGGTGGCTCCGTATCCGGTTGCTTCTTTTACATCCAATGCTCCTGCATGCGATGAGCCGGTGCAATTGCAAAACACTTCAAGTGTTTCTTCTGGAACCATCAGCTCGGTTTCCTGGTTAATGCCGGGCGCAACACCGTCAACATCAAGCCAAAGTTCGCCCAGCATCAGCTATCCGGGAACCGGACCCGCAACATTCCCGGTAACACTCAGCGTTTCGAATGCCGCGGGATGTACCTCCACCATAACCCAAAACGTAAGCTTACCGGCCTGCGCGTTGAGTGCACAAATTACGGGTGCTACCCTTTGCGAAGGTTCTTGCTTCACTATTATTCCGGTCATCAGTTCAGGAACAGCACCATTCACATATCTCTGGTCTAACGGCTCCACAAATCCCACACTTACAGTTTGTCCCTCTGCTTCACAGATCATAACCCTAACTGTTACCGATGCTGCCGGGAATTCAGATACCGACACGGCAATGCTGGCCATCTCAGCCCCTCCACAGTTCAATGGCATACTCAACATGCCCGCGTGCAACGGCGGTTCAAACGGCAGTATTAGCGTAAATCCAACTGGTAATTCACCTTATGCAATCGCATGGTCTACCGGTTCGGCATCAAACACGCTTTCCAACCTAAGTGCTGGAACTTACGCCATTACCGCAACAGATGCATTGGGCTGCCCCTTCGATACAGCTTTTCAATTAATCGAACCTACACCAATAACAGCTGCGTTTACTTCCTTGCAAAGTACCTGCGGGCAGGCCAACGGTCAAATTCAGGTTACGAATGTGAGCGGTGGTACTATTCCATATGCCTACCGTCTCAACGGCGGACCAGCTCAGGCATCTCCAGTCTTTTCCAATGTTGCGGCAGGCAATCATACCATTACCATTGCCGATGCAAATGGATGCTCTATTAACCTTTCTGTTACCGTAGGTGTTGCCAATGCTCCAAGCGCGATGACGCTGCAACTAAGCAACACAACGTGTGGAGCCGCCAACGGGTTTATACACCTTACGCAAATTACAGGCGGATCGGCTCCTTATTCTGTGCAGTTTGGTTCACAAACACAAAACTTTAGCGGCGTTGCATTGTCGTTTCCACAACTGATGGCCGGCGCATACAACCTGGTTGTTACCGATGCCAATGGATGTCAACTTGATTCTACTGCTGTGCTCAGCAACGCAGGTGGCCCTGGAGCTTTGGCTGCAGCACTTACACCGGCAACCTGCAATCAAAACAATGGTGCGCTTAACATTACCGGCGTTAACGGTGGCACAGCGCCATACACATTTAGTTTTAACGGAGGCGCATTTTCTGCATCGCAAAGCTGGAGCAACTTGGCACCGGCTACATATACCATTTCGGTTTTGGATGCCAACTCCTGCTCATTCGACACCAGCCTTACCATCCAGGCCATTCCATCCATTCAAAGTTCGGCATCGGTGCTTTCGAATGTACGTTGTTATGGCGGAAACGATGGTGCGGCGCAGCTTATAATTTCACAGGGAACTGCACCTTTCAACATAGAATGGAGCAATGGAACGACCCTTGCCAATGTCCAGAATTTGAGTGCAGGAACCTATACGGTATCGCTTACCGATGCCAATGGATGTTTAGCCAATCATACAATTACCATTGAAGAACCGGCAGCCATTTCGGCCGAAATTTCCGTGCAACCCGCTTTATGTGGCAATGCGAATGGAAGCATCGAAGTACAAGACGTAACGGGAGGCACACCATCATATACCTATGCAATCAATAGCGGAGTTTGGCAAAATAACGCATCCTTCGACGGATTAAATGCAGGTACTTATGCTGTGCAGGTTCGCGATAACAACGGATGTTTGCTGGATTTATCAGCAACAGTGGATGCCATAGCTTATCCAAGCGGTATTGAAGCTGCTCTGCAGGATGCAACGTGCGGATTGGAGAATGGTTCACTAACACTTTCATTCGTAGATGGTGGTATTGCTCCGTTTAGTGTAAGTTTCGATGGCCAAGCGTCATTGGTTTATTCTGGAAGCGGGAACATTGCATTCAACGGACTTGCGCAAGGCAATCATACCATTTCGGTAACCGATGCCAATGGATGTATGATCGATTCATTGCTTCCGCTTGCCATGATTGCAGGTCCACAGTCAATTTCGGTAACTGCGGTGCCTGAAACCTGCGGTGCCGAGAATGCTTCACTGGTGGTTAATAACGTTAATGGGGGAACACCGCTGTACCTATATAGCTTTAACAATTCCCCATTTTCGTCGACAAGCAGTTGGAGTAACCTAAGCGCAGGAACGTATACGTTGTTGGTGCGCGACCAAAACAATTGCGAACTCGATACGCTTGTGCAGATAAATGGCCTTGCGATGCTAGAAACCGAAGCAGTTGTGCAACGCAATGTTTCGTGCTACGGCGGCAACAATGGAATGGCTTTTATAAGTGTTTCGGAAGGAACGGCGCCATTCACCTTTACATGGAGCAATGGCATTCAAAGCAGTGTTGCCAATAACCTCCAAAGTGGAGTTTATGCTGTAACAATAACCGATGGGAACGGTTGCATCAACGAGCAACAGGTAAGCATCACACAGCCCGATTCACTGGCATTCGGTACTGTGCTCGATCATCCTATCTGCGAACAAAACAACGGAAGCATTGAAGCAGTAAATGCAACTGGCGGCACAGGTAGCCTTCAATATGCTCTGAATAACGGGGCGTTTGGCGCAAATTCACTTTTCCAGAACTTAGCGGCTGGCGTTTACACCGTTCGTTTGCGCGACAGTTTGAATTGCCAGACTTCGGCTCAGGTTACACTGGTGATGCCTTCTTATCCAACGCTTGCGGTCTTATCGGGAACTGATGCAACGTGTGGATTGGCCAATGGAAGCATTTTCGTGGAGTCGATCGATGGCGGTATTGCACCATTCGAGTATGCGTTGAATCAGGGAACTTTCTCGGCAATCAATTCAGTTCCGTTTACATTGCCCAACCTCAATGGTGGCAGCTATGCCTTAACCGTGCGCGATGCCAATGGTTGTGTAATTAACGTTAGCCAGAATCTTAACCAGTATCCGGGTCCATCTGCTATGGTTCTGGAAACAACATCTGCCATTTGTGGCATTGGAAACGGATCGGCTTCAATCGTATCAGTTTCGGGCGGCACAGCGCCATATCAATACAGTTTCGACAATTCATCTTTCAGTGTTGTCAATCAGTTCGATTTACTTTCTCCCGATATATACCCTGTAGCAGTGCGCGATGCCAATGGCTGTATGGTTGATAGTTTTTTGACCATTATTGCAGAAGAAAATGTTGCAGCCAATGCATTCATTGTTCAGCCCATTTCATGTTTCAATGGTCACGATGGCGCATTGCAGGCAAATCCAATTTCTGGTGCTGCTCCATTTCAAATAACTTGGAACAACGGAACACAATCGAATATCATCGATTCGCTATCGGCCGGAACGTATTCGGTGCAGGTGAGCGATGCCAACGGATGTATTGTAAATCAAACCATTTCTTTAAACCAACCGCCACAGGTTAATATTGTGGTAAATGGTCCTGCTGAAGTGTGCGAAGGCTCGCCCGTAACACTCGTTGCGCAGGTGTCGGGTGGCAGCGGACATTTATCGCTTTCATGGCCGCAATTTAGCCATACGGAGGAAGTGTTAAGTTTTATACCAACGGCTTCCGATTCCTATCTCGCGCGTGTGGATGATGAAAACGGATGTTGGGCCGTAGATTCGCATTTTGTATTGATGCGATTGCTTCC
>CAZVHF010000125.1:0-1304 GCA_964627105.1 uncultured Chitinophaga sp. | reverse complement strand
GGAAGCGTAACCATTCATCCGCAACCGGTGGCCGATTTCTCGCGCACACCCAATCAGGCCGATATTGCTAATCCCGTTTATCAGTTTTTTAATGAAAGTACTGATGCTACAAGTTTTGTTTGGAATTTTGGTGATGGCACGTATGCTTTAACTGAAAATCCGAGTCACCAGTACGCAGATACCGGAAGTTATACGGTATGCTTGCGCGTTACCAGTGGATTTGGTTGTGTAGATTCGGTATGTAAATCAATCGACGTAAACCCCTACCCAACCATTTATGCGCCCAATGTGTTTACACCCGATAGCGATGGTACAAATGACCGTTTCAAAGTGGTTTGTACCTATGCAACTAAATTTAGGCTTGAAATTTACGACCCCTGGGGAGAACTTATTCATGTGTCGACCGACCCCGATGAGGGCTGGGATGGCACCTACAAAGGCAATGGTGTGCAACAAGATGTTTACGTTTGGAAGGCTTATGTAACCAATTCGATGTACCGTAGCAAGGAATTGATTGGCAGAGTAACTGTTTTGGAGTAGAATGTTGGAAAACAATTCCAACACGAGGCAATTATTTGGTGCAAATCAAGTCAATGCAAAAAAACACTTTACATTTGCAGAAAAAAACGTATGAAAAAAACAATTGCTTTACTTGGTATGGCTTTGCTTGTATTCACAAGCGTTTTAATCACTGGATGTAAAAAAGGAGAAGATGATCCGTTTATCTCATTAAAATCAAGAGATGCTCGCATTACTGCCAAATGGAAATTGACTAAGGCAGAAGGAACCAGTACCAATACTTTTGCTGGTACAACATACACCACAACTTCAAACTTCAATGGAACTGTTTACACGATTACATATAGTTCTGGTGATGTTGATTCATATTCTTATGCGTTGGAAATGGAAATTTTGAAAGGAGGAGAAATGACAAGTACCGAAACCGAAGATGGGGAGATAACTACTTCAAAAGATGTTTGGTTCTGGACCAATAACACCTCCGACAAAACCGGTTTATACCTTGGTGGCCTTGATGAAGTTATTTTTAATGTACAAGGATTGTCTTCTAAGGAATTGATTCTTAATATAAATAACGAGGAGTCGCAGACTGTTGATGGACAGACTTCAACGAGCAAATCTTCTACCACTTGGACATTTGAAAAGGTCGATTAATTGAATTAATTATTTATCTCAAAGCTGCTAAGTATTTATATTTAGCAGCTTTTTTTATTTAAAAATATCATGCAACAACTCATCGAATGCGTCCCCAATTTTTCGGAAGGGGTAAACCTCGCAATTATTAA
>CAZVHF010000124.1:0-7382 GCA_964627105.1 uncultured Chitinophaga sp. | reverse complement strand
CCATGCGTGTGGCGATGGATTGAGCCGCCAGACGACGCGGTTCGAGTACGATAATTTTCTTGCCTTCGAGCCAAGTTTCGTTCGCCAACGCAAGGGGAAGAATGGTACTTTTTCCGGCACCCGGAGGTGCAGAAAGTAGAACTTTTCGATCTGCTTGTAACGCAGCACGCAAAGCATCTACAACCTCGTAAACGGGGTACTTTTCCTTGTCCTGTATTTTCACCTCAGTTTGTGTAATGAAAGAAGTGGCTATTCGTTACCAAACTCCACAACCTGCATCGTAAATACCACGCCACTTTTAATTCCGGTTTGCGGTGGTGTTTTGTATTTCACATTCACGTATTTCTTGTAAACCATTCCCTTGTTTGCAGCAAAAACTTCGGTGTCGCGGAATTCTTCAACCAAATTTTCGGGATCGGTATTCACAACCGTTACGGTCGAATCAAAACTAAATGCATCTACCGAATAGGGTTTGTGAACCGATTTATAGGCCACCGTGCGGCTTCCTGTATTGTTTAATGCATTGATGTCCCACTCCAAACCATCCTTCACCGGAAAGAGCAACTTCAGCATGCGCACATCCTCTTCCACTTTCTCCACCTGCTTCTCGGTTTTAACGAGCGACCAAATATCCTTCAACTGCCATTGCGTTGTTCCTTCGGGCATTTTGTATCGCTCTAAACGAATAGCCGTTCGTCCGGAGTTGTCGGTAAATTCGGTTTCGTAATATTCCTTAATCTTGAACTTCAGCGTATCGACGGTGTTGGTAAAATCATCATAAACAATAGAATCGCAGTCATACACAATGTAGCTTCCCTTAATAGCCGGAAAATAGTTATTGAATTGCGCTTCGGGCTCCAAAACTGTTTCGTCTTTACACGATGCTGCGAGTATCGAAATAAATGCAATCGCGAGGTGTAATCGTGTTTTTTTCATGCTGCTTTAGTAATACGAATATAACGATGAATGGTCATTTTGGTTTGCCGTTCTTTATTTCTTTATAAATCCACCACCAATTAAATCCTCGCCTTCATAAAACACTGCCGATTGCCCCGGGGCGATTCCCGAAACGGCTTCGGTAAACTGCACTTCCATTTCATTTCCTTCCAAAACCTGCAGAAGGCTCCCGGCTCCTTCGTGTTTGTAGCGAATTTTGGTGAGCGCCTGCATTTCTTCGGGCAAACTGCCGTATTTCTGAAGATTTACATCGCGCACTTTCATGTTGGTTTTTACCAGCTCTTCTTTAGTTCCCAGCACCACCGTATTGGTTTCGGGTTTAATTTCGAGTACAAAGGCCGGAAAGCCCAACGCAATGTCTAATCCTTTGCGCTGACCAACGGTATAAAACGGATATCCCCGATGCTTACCAATTACGCGTCCATCGCTGAGTACAAAATCACCCCCTTCAACGCGCTCTTCCAAACCTTCGATGCGACGCTTCAGAAACGAACGGTAATCGTTATCGGGAACGAAGCAAATTTCGTAGCTCTCGCTTTTGTTTGCCAAATCCATAAATCCAGCTTCGGCCGCCATTTTACGAATTTCGGCCTTGCGGAAACTGCCTATCGGGAATCGCGTACGCGCCAAAGCTTCCTGTTTCAAGCCCCACAACACATACGACTGGTCTTTGTTATGATCTAATCCACGACTAATAAAATGCCTGTTGTTTTCGTAGCGCTGCTGCGCATAATGCCCTGTGGCGATGAATTCGCACTCAAGCATATCGGCGCGGCGCAACAGTGCATCCCACTTGATGTGTGTATTGCACAATACGCATGGATTGGGCGTTCGGCCTGCCATGTATTCATCTACAAAATTATCGATGATGTAATCTCCGAATTCGCTGCGTATATCGAGTATGAAATGCGGAAATCCGAAACGTACGGCCATGGCACGCGCATCGTGAATCGAATCGAGGCTACAGCAGCCGGTTTCCTTCTTTGAACCGCCCGAACTGGCATAATCCCATGTTTTCATTGTAATGCCAATCACTTCATAGCCTTCTTCGTGCAACATCATAGCTGCTACCGAACTATCTACACCGCCACTCATGGCCACCAACACTTTTCCGTTTTTGCTCATCGTTGCATTTGCTCTGAAGGCTCAGGAATTGCCTTCGCAGGTTTGTCGGATTGAATCTTCAAGGGATTATCTGAAACTCCATTTTTGTAAATCTCCGTATGCTTCAGGGCGCCGTTTTCTTCGTAATGAATCCAGGTACCTTCGCGTAAATCATTCACATACATCCCCATGAGTTTAACATTGCCATTAGCATAGAAGTAAGTTTGTTTTCCTACACGATTTCCTTCTTTGTGAAATGCTGTTAGACGTGGTTTTCCATCGTCGAAATACTGCTTCCAGTCGCCATGCTTTCTTCCTTCCTTCCAGCCAATTTCTTCCGAGATGCTTCCGTTGGGGTAATACGTGTACTCAATTCCATCTTTTTTACCATTCAGCCAAGGCTCTCGCGATAAAAGCACATTGTTTTCATCGTAATAAGTCCAAACCGAATCTTTTTCTTTTCCGATGTAATTGCCCGAGGAAATGATTCCGCCTTTTTCACCAAAACCCTTTACACGCGAACGATTGCCTTTGTCGTAATGAAAGGCCACCATCTTTATTTTTCCGAGTTCGGTATAATAACGAAATATGCCATCGGGCTGATCGTCCTTAAACGAGCCTTCGTAACGAATGGTGCCATCGGGATAATTCTTTCGCCACAAACCTTGCTTGCGCCCTTTGGCATCGGTCTGGTTTACCAGTGCCTGTGCGTTAAGCCCTGAAGCAAATAGGAAAACAATTATAAATTGAATTAAACGCATGCGTGTGCAAAATTAGTTATTCATCTTGGTTTTCCTTTGGCAACTCGGGCGATTTTTCAAGCTCCTGCAAGAAGAATCGCGCATTGCCTACGCGGTCAACAGCAGTTATTTCAAGAATATGACAGCCATAATCGAGCGTGTCGGGCATTCGGAAGCGGTATTCGTTTTCCTCATCCGACTCGGCAAGAATCCAGTTCCCATCTAAAAAAGCCTGCACAGTTTCCACTCCGGCATAACGATCGCTGATGTTGAATCGTATGTTTCCTTTGGCTTCGGGGGTGCCTTTTTGCTCAATGGGTACCTTCACACGGCGCCGGCCTTTTTTAATGGTCTTGTATCCTGCGACCTTCTTTATCAGCTTAACCTGTGGGGGAATCGTATCGACAAATGCCGAAAAATCGCCAAATTCATCGGTAAAACCCTCGAGCCACCCTTCGTGTAATACGGCAGGTAGGAAATCGGTTTCGGGACCGGAAACACGCTTAATGAGCAGTTTATCATTCCATTCGGCATCGATTTTTTTTATGCGGATGCGAATTTTTATTTTCTGGTGGATGGGCTGAAAACGGCTCCCAAATTCAATAACCGGCGATTGTGCGGATGAAGTAGCAGCTCGTTTTAGTTTCACTGCCTGGGATTCATAAACAGAATTCGACTCGAAATCGGCTTCGAATGCATCCTCGAGCCTGATTGTTTGCGCCGCCCCGGCCTGAACCCATTGTTTACCTTGTAATTCAAGGGGTTCACGTTCTTTACCTGCTGTGGGAACTTTTCCTTTTACCTTAAAGCTGAATTCGGTTGAATTGCCCGCATAATCGCTTAAAATGAGCTCAATTGTATACACACGCGGTTCGTCGAAATAAAAATAACCGCGATTTTCCTGTGCGGTGTATATACCAATGAGGTTGTTCTCGGGCACAATGCACTGCTGCAATTGTTGTTTCAAACGCTGCTTGCGCGGATAGTTGATGTAGGCATTCACCGCCCGGGTTTCGTCGAAAGAAAAGGCATCGAACCTGGCCGAAAATACCGTTGCCGAATCAACACGCAACGCAACCGCGTAAATTCCGCTGAGGTGCTTAACCCTGTCGATTACATCGCCGCCCGAAAAGCCAAATCCGACCCAGCCCGAAACCACTGGCATGGGTTGTTTGGGATGCACCACCTTGCGTTTGAGCTTTTTGTTATAATTCAGTTTTAACGGGGTAATCTCTGCTTTCTGATTCACTGTTCCGCTTTCGGGATGCGGGATAATAAACATCTGCTGCAATTGCGGCGCTGAATTATCATCGCCCGAATAACCAAACAGAAAGGGATTGAACGTGTTTTCGAAATGCCGGTCGCGTAATTCGAAATGCAAATGCGGGCCGGTGGATGTGCCCGAATTGCCCGAATAGGCAATCATTTGACCTTTTATAACCGGAAAAAGCGATGAGTCGGGCAGCACATCAAGTTCGTATTCGCGCGATTCGTTCTGAATCTGGCGAACGTATACTTCAATTTCGGGGCTGAACCGCGAACAGTGGGCATACACAGAAGTTAATCCCTGCGGATGGTCGACATAAATTGCCTTGCCATAACCACGCGCCGAGACGCGGATGCGACTAATCCAGCCCCTATCAATGGCGAGCAATTCCTTACCTACGGGTATTGCATAATCGATTCCGGAGTGAAAATGGTTGGGACGAATTTCGCCATACCCCGAGGTAATCGTTTCGGCACCACGAAAAGGCATTCCGAGCGACTGAGCATCTAGAATAGAGGCATTCAGACCCAGGGTAAGACCTACTATGGCGTGTAAAACGCGTCCGATTTTCACAAGGTGAATAAGTATGTTGCAAATTATTTCAAAGCAGAAAGAAACACACGACCAGAAATAAATACTTTTGAGCCCGAAATCAACAGGTGTAAACTCTACAGGAATATTATGTCGGAATTGCTTAAAAAGACAGAACTTCTTGAGGCAAAGATTAAAAAAATGATAACTTTGCAGCAGGGATTTATGACCGAGATTTCGGGATTAAAAACTGAAAATCAACATTTAACAGAACAAATTCACAAACAACAGGAAGAAATTCGAATGTTGGGTGAAGAACTCAGATTGTTCAGGAGTGCGGGGGCGGTTCAAACGCAACAGCCGGCAGACAATGGTGAAGTAAAGATTCGCCTGGACGAGATGATTCGCGACATTGACCAATGTCTTGCGCTGTTGAACCGATAACGAACGAAACGATGCAGGATTTATCCATCGAAGTACAGATTGCAGGCCGGGTTTATCCGCTCCGATTAAAGGAGCAGGAGGCCGAAACGGCGCGTCGTGCTTCTGAGTTGATAAACCAAACCCTGCGCACCATGGAACAACGATTTGGGGTGCGCGATATGCAGGATTTATTTGCCATGGCATCCCTGCAATTGGTAACACAATTGCTCGATATCGATCAACAAAGCGAACATTTTCATACAGCCATGAGTGAGCGAATTGCTGCGCTCGATCAACTGCTTGAAACATCAATGCCCGATTCGCAGTAGTTTTTACTCATCTTTCGGAGGTTCTTCATAAAGAACAGACGAACTATGGAAATAGCAATTTACCTGATTGTTATTGTTGCCGGATTGGGAGCGGGTTACGGCCTCGCCACCACAGTCTTGCGCAAATCAATCGAGAAAAAAAGTGAGGGCTTGCTGAAAGAAGCCGAAGCCAAAGCCGAACTCATCAAAAACGAGCGCATGCTCCAGGCAAAAGAAAAGTTTTTGCAGCTCAAAGCAGAGCACGAGAAATCCATTCAGGCAAGAAACCAGGAGGTACAGCAAAGCGAGAACAGGGCCAAGCAGAAAGAAAGTACCCTAAGTCAAAAACTGGAGGAAACCCGCCGCAAACAAAGCGAACTGGATGCTGCAAAAGAAAACCTCAAAGTACAGAATGACGTTATTCAGAAAAAGCAGGCTGAAGTGGAGAAAATGCACCGCAAACAGGTTGAACAGCTCGAAATCATTGCCGGCTTGTCGGCCGAAGATGCCAAATCGCAGCTGGTTGAGGCTCTGAAAAGCGAAGCCACCACAGAGGCCGCTTCGCACATCAAGGACATCATGGAAGAGGCCAAACTCACGGCCAACAAGGAAGCGAAGCGTATTGTGGTACAAACCATCCAGCGTGTTGCAACGGAGCATGCTGTCGAGAATTCGGTTTCAGTATTCAACATCGAAAACGACGAGGTTAAAGGACGCATCATCGGGCGTGAGGGTCGAAATATCCGTGCAATTGAAGCGGCCACAGGCGTGGAGATTATTGTTGACGATACACCCGAAGCCATCATTTTGAGTTGTTTCGATCCGGTGCGCCGTGAGATTGCTCGCCTGGCACTGCACCAATTGGTTACCGACGGACGAATCCACCCTGCCCGAATTGAGGAGGTTGTTGCGAAAATAAAGCGCCAGATCGAAGAAGAAATCGCCGAAACCGGTAAGCGTACCTGCATCGATTTGGGTATTCACGGCCTTCATCCCGAGTTAACACGCATGGTTGGGCGCATGAAATACCGCTCATCATACGGGCAAAACCTCTTGCAACACAGCCGTGAGGTAGCGAATCTGTGCGCAATCATGGCTGCAGAGCTTGGTCTGAATGTTAAACTGGCGAAACGCGCGGGCTTGTTGCACGACATTGGGAAGGTTCCCGACGATGAGCCGGAAGTACCGCACGCAATTCTCGGTATGAAGCTCGCCGAAAAATTCAAGGAAAAGCCCGAAGTATGCAATGCAATTGGTGCGCATCACGACGAAATCGAAATGACCAGTTTGATTTCGCCCATCGTTCAGGTTTGCGATGCGATTTCGGGAGCGCGACCGGGAGCACGGCGCGAGGTTGTTGAAAGTTACATCAAACGCCTGAAAGACATGGAAGCATTGGCCATGTCGCAGCCGGGCGTTTCGAGCACCTATGCCATTCAGGCCGGACGTGAACTTCGTGTTATCGTAGAAAGCGAGCGGGTTACCGATAAGGATGCCGAAATGCTTTCGTTTACGATTTCGCAGAAGATTCAGAACGAAATGACCTACCCGGGTCAGGTAAAAGTTACGGTAATTCGTGAAACGAGGGCGGTGAGTATTGCGAAGTAGTCCAACGAAAGCCAAAAGGCAATCACGTAATTTGCATCTACGATTCGGCATCTTTATTAATTTAGATACGTGAATTTAAAATTGCATTACTTTGGACAAACCCGGCAGAACTGATTCTACCCCTTCGAATCTGTCAACTTTAGTAATTGCACTGCGGCAACGCGGCTTCGGAACGACCATTCGCAACAAGCTAACGGGAATTAATCCTCCGGTTCAAACCTTGTTTCTCATTGCATTTCTGCTTCCATTTGCCCCAAAGCTTGTTCCTTATGCAGTTGGTATTTTTTTTATCACTTCGGTAATTTCCGGTAGTGGCAGAGTTGCACTTGGGGCTATAAAAGAAAACCTAGTACTTCAATCAGGCTTGTTCTTTTTTTCGATTTTCTTTTTTTCAGCACTTTTTGCGCAGGATAAAGGTTATGCATTCGCACTGGTATCGACCAA
>CAZVHF010000123.1:0-7398 GCA_964627105.1 uncultured Chitinophaga sp. | reverse complement strand
ATGAGTTCGATGCTTTTCCGGTAATTCATACCGTAATGATGGGCCACAAAAAGCTGTGGGAAATCATGCAGGAAAAGGATGCCATCTATGCTAAAGATGATTTTACAGAAGAGGACGGAAATCGCGCCGCCGAACTTGAGGCCGAATTTGCCGAGATGGAAGGCTGGAACGCCGAAAGCGATGCTGCTAATTTATTGAGCGGACTCGGAATTTCAGAAGAATACCATCACCGCCTCGTAAGCGACCTCAGTGGTAACCAAAAGGTTCGTGTGTTGCTGGCGCAAGCGCTTTATGGCAATCCCGACATTCTGTTGCTCGATGAACCCACCAACGACCTCGACGTGCACACCATTGCCTGGCTGGAAGATTACCTGGCCGAATTCAACAGCACGGTAATCGTTGTATCGCACGACCGCCACTTCCTCGATGCCGTTTGCACGCACATCGTTGACATCGACTTTGGTAAAATGCGCCTGTACACCGGAAATTACACCTTCTGGTACGAATCATCACAGCTCATTGCCCGCCAAATGGCCGATCGCAATGCTAAAATCGAAGACAAGCGCAAGCAGTTGCAGGAGTTCATTGCCCGCTTCAGTGCCAATGCCTCCAAATCACGTCAGGCCACCAGCCGTAAGAAATTGCTCGATAAACTCAACGTCGAAGACATGCAGGCTTCGAACCGTAAATATCCGGCCATCATCTTCAAACCCGAACGCGAACCGGGCGATCAGATTTTGCATGTCGAAAACCTCAGTGCCAGCCACAACGGCATTCAGCTATTTAAGAACCTTACGTTCAACATGCACCGCGACGATAAAATTGCCGTCGTAGCGCAAGACCATAACGCCATTTCGCAGCTGTTCGAAATCCTCTCGGGCAACAAACAACCCGATAGCGGCACGTTTAGCTGGGGCATTACAATTAAACCGGTGTATTTGCCACTCGACAACAGTACATTCTTCAAGAACGAGTACAACCTCATCGATTGGTTGCGCCAATATTCCAACGACCAGGACGAAACCTACATACGTGGCTTTTTAGGCAAGATGCTTTTTTCGGGCGAAGAAACCTTGAAAAAAAGTTCGGTACTCAGCGGGGGCGAGAAGATGCGTTGCATGATTTCGCGCATGATGCTCCACTCGGGCAACCTGCTTATTCTCGACGAGCCAACCAACCACCTCGACTTGGAGAGCATTACGGCCTTCAACAATTCGGTGAGCGAATTCAAAGGACCCGTTTTGTTTACCTCGCACGACCATGCCTTTATGCAATCGGTGGCTACACGCGTTATCGAGTTGTTCCCCGATGGCTTCATCGACCGGCAGCTAACCTACGACGAATACCTCGAGAGTGAGGCTATTCAAGGGAAGCGAGCAGAAATGTTGAAGTGATTTTATACAGAGAATTCACTTCATTTATTTCGGGGTATGGCCCAGCGCTACATGAATCCGCGCACGTGGTTTTTACTTGATTGCCAACACCGGAATCTTCGTTTGATAGGCCAATCCCTTACTCTGCGACGGATTCAAAATCTTGCCCAGCCAGTTGCGTTTGTGCGTTACTACAGCCAGCATATCGGGTTTTTGGTTGCGACGGTAATTTTCGATGCCCGCATAAAAATCGTTGTCGAAACGCGTGCGCACCAGTTTGTACTGCAAATCGGCAAAGCCATTTTTCGCACGCAAGGCCTCAATTTCCTTGTCGGCCTTAAACTTCAAAAATGCCTCACTGGCCGGAAATACCGGTTCGATGTGAAATACCTCTACACTCGATTTCATCATCTCGCTGAACGGCTTAATCTGTTCCAGATCTTTTTCCACATGACTCAAATCGCTGGCATACCCAATCTTTTTTATGGGTTTCAGGCGGAAACTCTCGGGAACAATTAAAACTGGCACCTTCGACAATTCCAACACCTTGGCTGCCACCGATCCGATGAACAAGCGTTTTACTCCGCTGGCGCCGGTAGTTCCCATAATGATGGCTTCAGATCTGGTTCTTTTCTGCGTTTCCAAAATTGTTTCAACCGTACCAATACCCGGCACAACTTCGGGACTAATTTTCGGTAATTTGGCAGCAGCAGGAAACGATTTCAACCCTTTCTTCATGAATTTCTCCAACTCGGTGCGTACAAAGGCCACCTGATCGAGTGGGGGAGGAACATACAAGCCAGTAAAGGCCGAATCGGGCGCCAGTTCTAAAATCGACGTGTGATGCATCAGCACCAGTTCGGTTGGTGTATCGAGGGTTTGCTGAACGGCAAAGCGAAATGCCTTTAGCGAGGGGGCAGAAAAATCGGTTGGAATCAGAATTTTTTTCATGGTTCATTCGTTTGGATGCAACGAAATTCTCCCAATATTTTATTTCAAAGAATGATTTATTTCATACGAATAGTTGATAAATGTCATTAATTAGATATGATTTTAGCAGTTGATTAATGTTGAAATGAGAGGATTGCCGATAGCGAGAATTTTGACCTATGTTGAACTACATTTTTTTAAGTAGTATACAAAGTTGCTTTAGGAGTATATGGATATAATTTTTACATTCGCCGAATCGACGCAATCGAAGTTGATAATATTGTAACCATTACCTTAGTCAGATAAGCATATGAAAAACAATTTTTACCTAAGTATTGCTTTTGCTACAGCAGCATTAACCATCAATGCACAAGACATTCACTTCTCGAATACCGAATACGCACCGTTGATATTAAATCCGGCGCTTGCTGGTGCAAATAGTCCAATTCAGGCGAATATGGCCTATCGAACCCAGTGGGGCCAGTTGGGGAGTTCCTTTCGCACTGCAAACGCATCGTTTGATGCCCGCGTAACTCAGGATAATACAAGTAAGAGTAATTTTCTAGCGGTTGGTATTTCATTTTTTAACGATCGTATCGGAGATATGGGCATGGTAACAAACAATGTTGCTATTGCCGTTGCCGACCATATTCGTCTCAATGCAAAAAGCCAGCTTAGTTTAGGGATTAATGCAGGTTACGCTTTGCGCTCATTCGATAATGTTGATGGAATGTGGGCTTCGCAATACGATGGTGTTGCCTACAATCCGGGATTGGCAAGCGGTGAGGAATTTAATAACCAAAATTTTGGCTATTTCGATGCCGGTGCTGGTATCTTGTATACATATGCCAAGAAAGTTAAAGCAATGGCCAAAAATGCGAATAAGCGTGTAAATGTTGGCTTGGCTGCTTACCACATTACCCGTCCGAACAATTCATTTGTTGAATTGGCCTCCGAAAAATTGCCTGTTCGTTTCACTGCATTTGCGAATGCCAATATATCGATTGATGGTACTGATGGCGATATTCTTCCCGGAGTGTATTACCAACGCCAGGGAAATTTTTCACAATTACTGCTTGGAACATATTATAAATACAAGTTCAATATGGGGTCCAATTACACCGGCTATGAAAGACCTTTCGCGGTAGCTTTAGGCTTATTTACACGCTTGAAAGATTCTTATATAGCAAAGCTAATGATTGACTGGGATCAGTTCTCTGTTGGTTATGCTTACGACTTTACGGTTTCAACACTTACTTCAAATTCAAATAGGCTAGGAGCCAGCGAAATTTTTCTCAACTTTAATGTTGGCGATGGTGGCGGCTTTCGTTACAATAAGAACTAATGAACATGGTTCATAGCATCAGTATGATGAGAACCTTAATTTTTATTTCTTATTTTATTACATCCTGTTTTAATGTCCAAGCACAAGGAGAATTATTCAATAGTGAGAGCGACGTTGTAATCTATTTGGAGGGCAAAGAATTTTACAATGCCGAAAATGGCTTGACAATTTCGTTTGGCTATTTATCTATTGCAAATACTAATGCCATTAAGGTCACAAATAATAATGGCGGACGTTTCAATTTCATTAATGTGCGTATCGATGTATTCGGAAGTTTTGCTGATTTGTATGGAATGAGCCCCGAAGACGGCTCAAATTTCGGTTTTAGATTATACAATGGAAAGTTAATTATAGGCAGAGGAGAGCCTGGTGAACAGGTGTTTTATCAAAAATAATTACAAAACCGGGCCTATGCAGCACTTGTTATCTTGCATAGCTTTGTTTTACTCAAAATCTCGAATTTTTACTTTTTTTGATTTCTAATTTATGCCATTACCATCTATTCCCTTCAACCATACCACAGCATACAAAGCGCTCAAAAAGCACTTCGACGAAATTGGCGATGTTCATATGCGCACCATGTTTGAAGCAGATGCTACACGTGCGCAGAAATTCTCATTGCGCTGGCAGGATTTCGTGTTCGATTATTCGAAAAATCGAATTAATCATACCACGCGTGATTTACTGATTCAACTTGCTAATGAATGCAAACTGCGTGAAGCTATTGATGCACAGTTTGCTGGCGAAGCGATTAATGCTACCGAATCGCGAGCGGTGTTGCATACGGCTTTACGCAATTGTAGTAACACACCCGTAATAGTAAATGGAACCGATGTGATGCCGGATGTTAACCGTGTGTTGTCTCAGATGGAAGCATTTACGAAAGCGGTGCATTCCGCCCAATGGAGAGGCTTTAGTGGAAAATCGATTACCGATGTGGTGAATATTGGTATCGGAGGCTCGGACCTCGGACCGGTTATGGTATGCGAGGCGCTGAAGGCATTCCGCAACAAAGCGATATCGATGCACTTTGTTAGCAATGTCGATGGCACGCACATCGCAGAAACGCTGACGAAAGTAAATCCGGAAACGACACTTTTCATAATTGCATCGAAAACCTTCACTACGCAGGAAACTATGGCCAATGCTCAAACGGCGCGCCATTGGTTTTTAAAGCAGGCAAAGGATGAAAGCCATATTGCGAAGCATTTCGTGGCATTATCGACCAACAAATCAGCTGTTGAAGCATTTGGAATCGATTCGGCCAACATGTTCGCGTTTTGGGATTGGGTAGGAGGGAGATACTCTTTGTGGAGTGCCATTGGTTTACCAATAGCACTTTCGCTTGGGTTTGATCGGTTTCGGCAATTGCTCGAAGGCGCACACGCTATGGATCAGCATTTCAGAACCGCTGATTTTGCCGAGAACATGCCTGTTTTGATGGCATTGCTGGGAATATGGTATGCCAACTTTTTTGGGGCGGCATCGCATGCTATTTTACCTTATGATCAGTATTTGCATCGCTTCGCGGCATATTTGCAGCAGGGCGATATGGAGAGCAATGGCAAGTCGGTAGATCGAAATGGAATGCGTGTTCATTATTCAACTGGTCCCATTATCTGGGGCGAGCCGGGAACGAATGGACAGCACGCTTTCTATCAACTCATTCACCAAGGTACGCAATTGATTCCATGCGATTTCATTGCCCCGGCTATTAGCCAGAATCCAATTGGGAACCATCACACATTGCTTATGTCGAATTTCTTCGCTCAGCCCGAAGCCTTGATGAATGGAAAAGATCGCTCGGCCGTAGAGAACGAACTCAGGGCAAAGGGCATGAATGAAGCAGAAATAGCCTTCCATGCACAATTCAGGGTTTTCGAAGGAAACAGACCAACGAACGCATTATTAATTCGAGAATTAAATCCTTACAATCTTGGAGCACTTATCGCAGCATACGAGCACAAGATTTTTGTGCAGGGTGTAATTTGGAATGTGTATTCGTATGATCAGTGGGGTGTTGAATTAGGCAAGCAACTGGCGAATCGGATTATGCCAGAGTTAGAATCGAAGGAAGCGATTATTGGTCACGATGGTTCTACGAATTTGCTAATCAATTCGTGGAAGCGATTTAATGGTATTATTGATGAATGAGAAAAGAGAAACAAGATCATTATCAATAGTAATCTCAAATAAATAAGAATATATTTCTAATCCAAATCCTTCAGAATTCTCCAGCTTTTGGGCAGCATATTGTTCAAGCGTCCTTGAACTGCATTGGCCCATCCCAACCCATTTCCTTCGTATCGCATTAAATGCATACCTCGCAAATTGGCTAGATTGGGAAGGCTCTCTTTTTTCAAATATTTCAGCGCATCCTGCAGCGGAAGGTCGATAGCAGGAATTTCGTTACGCAGTGTGTTGAATAGGGCCAGATCGTGGTCGGGAATAAACTTACCCTTGGCCGAATCGCCAAGTGTAATGCCCAGTTTTAGCAAATGCAAGGACTGTACGATATCCGAAAGCCATTCCGCATCCATTTCGGGAAGTAAGTTATTGCCCAAGTGCGATGTGATTTCAATACCCGTAAACGAAGCTTCGGTTAAGTCGACTACATTCGGCGAACACCGGTTCAGTTTAATTTTATTTCCCGTTTTACGTTTCCTATTTTCTTCGTCGTTTGCATGTTTAACCATGCAGGAAACATAGAACCCTTCACCCTCGACTCGGTTTGGATAAAATTGGTATCCATATTCATTTTCAATTATTTCGGTTAGTTTACTTAATGCATTTGATTTAATGATTTCGGCTCCTAACGTATGAAGTATCCATCGACTTACGGCTTCATTCTCGGCTTCAGAATAGCTGCATGTCGAATAAATAAGGATGCCACCGGGCTTTAGTGTAGGCCATACATCTTCAACAATGCGGTGCTGACGCGCCGAGCAATGCGCAACAGCATCAAGCGACCAATGTTTCATCGCCCCCGGATCTTTTCTGAACATGCCCGAACCCGAGCAGGGGGCGTCGATTACGATTACATCAAATGCTTCGGGCAGGTGTTTGAACTGATGCGGATCGTTGCTGCTAACGGCTGCATTGGCATATCCCCAGCGCGAAATAGCGTCACGTAAAACAGAAGCGCGCGGCTTAATTACTTCGTTTGCAACAAGAAATCCTTCTCCATTCAACCATGAAAGGATGAGTGTGCTTTTACCGCCTGGCGCTGCACATAAATCGAGGATTTTCAGATTACGATTCTCTCCGAATTGCTCATCCAGAAAGTTCACAATGCTCATCGAACTGGCTTCCTGCACATAATATGCACCTGCATGAAACAAAGGGTCGAGTGTAAAATCGGGCCGTTGGGGAAGGTAATACCCCCAATTATTCCAGCTTACTGGTTTGGCGTTGTTAATACGCGCACTCTTTTTACTTGGATTAATCCGAATACTGGTAGGAGCAGGGCGGAGGTGAGCCGAAGTAAACGCAGCTTCATCAAAGCCGTTATTACCTGTTAGATGCGATAAGAATTGATTGGGGAACATGGCCGAAAAAAAAAGGCAACCCGAAGGATGCCTTTTATACTGAGGTTTGCTGAGTGCTACTTTACAGCGTCGATAATTGCTTTAAAAGCAGTTGGATTGTTCATGGCCAAATCGGCAAGTACCTTGCGGTTGATCTGGATGTTTTTTCCATGAATTTTACCCATCAGTTCGCTGTACGACATTCCGTGTTGACGGGCTCCGG
>CAZVHF010000122.1:0-7398 GCA_964627105.1 uncultured Chitinophaga sp. | reverse complement strand
TTCGCTGCATGCCTGGTAAACCTAATCGCTATCTCGAACTCATGGGTATTGCAGCTCAGATGGGAATTACTATTTTTCTCGGAGCATACCTCGGCAAATGGCTCGATGGGAAATATCCTAACGATAAAAATTGGTTTACAATTGTATTCACCTTGCTTGCAGTTGCCATTGCACTGTACATGGTGCTCAAGCAGGTAAATAAGTTAAATGAAGATGAAGACCAAATTTGAGTGGAGAAAGACGGCCCTGTTCGCCTTCATGCTCAGTTGTGTTCTTGCAATGTTGGCTTGGATTCAGATGGCTATTTTTTCATACAATCCCGCTCACCACCTGTTTGTCGAATCGTATCTTTTTAATGGAGGCTTTGCCGTAATGTCTTACATGATGTTGCTACTTATGAACAGGAAGAATCCTTCTTTAACCGGATTTGCATTTATGGCGAGCAGCGCGCTGAAGTTTCTGGTTTTCTGTTTATGCTTTTATCCGATCTATTATGCCGATGGAAGCATTAGCCGTATAGAGTTCTCTTCATTTTTCGCACCTTATGCTATTTGTTTAACAGCAGAGCTGGTGTTCTTTGTAAGGTTTTGAAAATAAGTACGTAACCAATACGATTTCAAGATTGCTTTGTCCTTTTTTCAATTTGCCTCATTTTCTTTTGGGGAGTAAAATAAATGCCTACCTTTGCCGCGTTTTTTACAAGCCTGAATTCGTTCATTCGGTATATGCTAAAGCCTTTTATAATTGCACTCTTTACATTTTTTCTTGCGAGTCCAAGCTTTGCAGGTCAGGACAGCACCTCAACCCACACTTCAGGAGCGCACGATATAAAGTCAGAAATCAAAGGATACATCAATCACCATATTCAGGATTCGTACGATTTCAATCTGTTTGAACTCAATGGTGGGCACATTGGTTTTCCATTGCCTGTTATTTTATGGGACAATGGGCTGCAGGTATTTCTTTCGTCGGCCTTTCACCATGGATCCAGCGTTGCAGAATCAAATGGTAATTATTATGCCTTGCATCACAACCATATTTACAAAACCGATGCAAGCGGATCCCTTCAGTTCGACGAACACCATCATGCGCTGAACGCAAAGCCGATGGATTTCTCTATCACCAAAAATGTGTTCATGATTATGGTGGTTGCCTTGTTGATGTTCTGGATGTTCAGCAGCATGGCACGTTCTTACCGCTCCGGAAAAGGATTGCCATCGGGTGTTGGACGCTTTCTCGAGCCAATCGTATTGTATATCAAAAACGACATTGCCATTCCAAATATTGGCGAAAAACATTACCGCAAATACATGAGCTATTTGCTAACGGTATTTTTCTTTGTGTGGATTGTTAACCTCTTTGGTCTAACTCCACTGGGCGTAAATGTTACGAACAACATCGCTGTTACGTTTTGTTTGGCCATCATTACCTATCTTATTACCACATTTACGGCGAAGAAAGATTACTGGATGCACATTTTCTGGATGCCCGGTGTGCCTGCGCCCATGAAACTTGTTCTTGCGCCAATAGAACTTCTCGGAACAGTAATTAAGCCGTTTTCACTTATGATTCGTCTTTATGCCAACATTACTGCTGGGCATATAGTAATGATGAGCATCATTGGCTTGATGTTTATTTTCAAGAATTGGGTGGGAAGTTCGCTTTCGTTTTTCCTTGCATTTGTTTTATCAATCCTCGAATTGCTCGTTGCTGCATTGCAGGCATACATTTTTACGATGCTTTCGGCTTTGTATTTCGGTTCGGCATCCGAGGAACATCATCACGAAGAAGCACATCATTAATCTGAGTTTAATCACAACTAAATACAAACAATCATGACAATTCCAAAAATCGTAGGCGCAGGATTAATCGTAATCGGTGCCGGTGTTGGTATCGGTCGTATCGGAGGATCAGCAATGGAGGCTATTGCCCGCCAGCCTGATGCAACCGGTAAGATTCAAACTGCAATGCTTATTGCAGCCGCACTTATTGAAGGTATCGGATTCGCTGCACTTTTTGCAGTAGGCGATTAATTCAAAAAGATTGAACAGCAGCATGCGGCGGTTGGCTGTGTGCCGCTGTTTATTTTAATTCAAGAACTTTGAGTTTTAACGATACATGGAAAAACTAATTAGTGAATTTTCGGTTGGCCTGTTCTTTTGGCAACTGGTTATTTTTGTGTCTTTGATTTTTTTACTGCGCAAGTTTGCGTGGAAACCTATTCTGAGCGCTGTCGAAGAACGCGAAACCAAGATTAGCGACGCGCTTGATTTGGCAGAAAAGACAAAGCAAGAAATGACGCAGCTCAAAGCACAAAACGAAGAGCTCATCAAACAAGCGCGTCAAGAACGCGACGATATTCTGAAGATGGCCCGCGAAACCGGCGATCAAATCATCAGCGATGCCCGCAGCAAATCGGTTGCAGATGTTGAAAAGATGAAAACTGATGCCATGAATCTGATCGCCATCGAACGTCAGAAGGCGATTACCGAAATTAAAAATCAAGTAGCATCGCTTTCGTTAGACGTGGCCGAAAAACTTGTTCGTCAGGATCTTTCAAACGATTCCCGTCAGAAAGAACTTGCCGAGAAACTGGTTGCTGATGCCAAATTGAATTAATACGATTTAGAAATGCAGCAAACAAAAGCCGGTCTTCGCTACGCAAAATCAATTTTCAAGCTTGCCATCGAACGCAATGAACTTGAAAAGGTAAGTGCCGATATGCATTTGCTCAATCGTACCATTGCCGATAGCCGTGACCTCGAAAATCTTTTGCACAGCCCAATTATCAAGGCCGATAAGAAAGCGGCTATTCTTCATCAGATTTTTGACGGACATCTGGGTACTACCGTTGGTGCGTTTTTGGACTTACTCGTAAAGAAACGCCGCGAAATGGTGATTCCTCAAATTGCCCGTCAGTTTGTGCTGCTTTATCTCGAAAACAATAACATTGAAGAAGCAACTTTGGTAACAGCTGTTCCGGTTGACGATTCATTCCGCACCAAAATCAAAGAGCTTATTCTGAAGCACAGCACCAACCAGTCTGTGGAATTGGAAGAGCGCATTGATCCTTCCATCATTGGTGGATTTGTACTGCGTTTTGGCGACAAACAATTCGATGCCAGTGTATCGGGCGAATTGGATAAACTGAGACGCGAATTTGAAAAAAATTATTTTGTAAAATCTTTGTAACCCCGGTTGCATCACATAAAATAGACAATGGCTGAAATCAAACCTGCAGAAGTATCTGCAATTCTGAAACAACAGTTAACAGGTTTTAACACCGACGTTCAACTCGAAGAAGTGGGTACCGTGCTCCAGGTAGGAGATGGTATTGCCCGTATTTATGGACTTAACAACGTTCAGTCCGGCGAGCTTGTTGAATTCTCAAACGGATTGCAGGGCATCGTACTGAATCTTGAAGAGGACAATGTGGGTGCGGTATTGCTTGGTTCATCGAACGATATAAAAGAAGGCGATGTTGTGCGCCGTACCAGCCGAATTGCTTCCATTAAAGTTGGTGAAGGTATGGTGGGTCGTGTGGTAAACACCATCGGTGAGCCCATCGACGGCAAAGGTCCTATTCAGGGTGATGTGTATGAGATGCCTTTGGAGCGTAAGGCTCCGGGCGTTATCTACCGCCAACCGGTAAACGAGCCGCTTCAAACCGGTATCAAAGCAATCGACGCGATGATTCCAATTGGACGTGGTCAGCGTGAGTTGGTAATTGGCGACCGTCAGACCGGTAAAACGGCTGTGTGCATCGATACCATCCTCAACCAGAAAGAATTTTATGATGCAGGACAGCCTGTGTATTGTATTTATGTAGCAATTGGTCAAAAAGGATCAACCGTTGCGAACATTGTAAAGACCCTCGAAGAAAATGGTGCAATGGCTTATACAGTAGTTGTTGCAGCCACGGCATCTGAGCCTGCACCAATGCAGTTCTATGCTCCGTTTGCAGGCGTTGCCATCGGCGAGTATTTCCGCGATACCGGTCGTCCGGCTTTGATTGTTTACGATGATTTGTCGAAACAGGCTGTTGCATACCGCGAGGTTTCTTTGCTTCTTCGCCGTCCTCCGGGACGTGAGGCTTATCCAGGCGACGTATTCTACTTGCATAGCCGTTTGCTCGAGCGTGCTGCGAAAATAAACGCTACCGACAGCATTGCACAGGCCATGAACGATTTACCGGAATCTATCCGTCATTTGGTTAAGGGAGGCGGATCATTAACCGCTCTTCCGATTATTGAAACCCAGGCGGGCGACGTTTCGGCATACATTCCAACCAACGTAATTTCCATTACCGACGGACAGATATTCCTCGAATCGAATTTGTTTAACGCAGGTGTACGTCCGGCAATTAACGTTGGTATTTCGGTATCGCGTGTGGGTGGTAACGCGCAAATTAAATCGATGAAGAAAGTTGCCGGTACTTTAAAAGGCGATCAGGCGCAATACCGCGAATTAGAAGCTTTCGCGAAATTTGGTTCGGATCTCGATGCCGCTACCAAATTCGTTCTCGATAAAGGTTCGCGTAACGTAGAGATTTTGAAACAACCGCAATACACACCGTTCAAGGTTGAAGATCAAATTGCGATTATTTACGCCGGTACCAAGGGCTTGATGCGGAATGTTCCGGTGAATCAGGTAAAAGCGTTTGAGGCCAATTACCTTACCTTGTTGCGCACGCAGCATCCAGGAACGCTTGCCGATCTGAAAGCCGGTAAGTATACCGACGAAATCACTGCGGTACTCGACAAAGTTGCTGCCGATGCAGCTTCTTCTCTTGTAAAATAATTGATTCAATCGACGCCCAATGCCCAATTTAAAGGAAGTTCGCAATAGAATTGTTTCGGTAAACTCGACGCAGCAAATTACCAGTGCCATGAAAATGGTATCGGCAGCCAAGTTGCGCAGAGCTCAGGATGCCATTACTCAAATGCGCCCCTATGCCGAAAAACTGAAGGAAATCCTGGGTAATTTGAGTAGCACAATTGATGCTTCTGAGGGTGGAGAATTTTCGGTACAGCGAGAGCCGAAGAAAATTTTGATTGTAGCCGTTACGTCCAACCGAGGACTGGCCGGGGCATTCAACAGCAATGTGTTAAAAGCTGCACGAAATCTCGTTGCAACACAGTATAAAGCGCAACATGATGCCGGAAATGTTTCCTACATCACCATAGGGAAAAAAGCCACCGACACCTTAACACGGGCAAAGATGAATGTACTGAGCAGCCACAACCAGGTGTTCGACGGGCTCAGTTTTGATAAGGTTGCGCCGATTGCGGAGCGCATCATGCAAGGATTTGCTGCAGGAGAATTCGATAAGGTGGTGGTAGTATACAATCGCTTTAAAAATGCAGCGGTACAAATTCCAACCGAAGAGCAGTTTTTACCCGTGCTTCCGCCTGAAAAATCGGCTGTGAAAACATCGGCAATCGACTATATTTTTGAGCCCAACAAGGAAGAAATCGTTCGAGAGCTAATCCCGAAATCATTGAAGATTCAATTGTACAAAGCCGTGCTCGATTCGCATGCTGCAGAACATGGTGCTCGAATGACGGCCATGAATAAAGCGACCGATAACGCGAAGGAATTGCTGAAAGAGCTTCGTTTGAGTTACAACAAAGCCCGCCAGGCCGCGATTACCAACGAAATATTGGAAATTGTTGGAGGTGCTGAGGCACTAAAGGGTTAATGCGGTTAAAATAATACGAATAGTCGTTTTCAGGTACTTAGGTATTGCTGAGCTGAGATTGATTTTTAACAAATCGCACCGAATCAATTTCTTACTATATTCGTTGCCCGTTTCTTTGCGTTAACTTAACACTCTGAAGCAACAAACTTAACTTACGCTGCACATGAATGTAGTTGCCGGAATTGATATCGGCGGTACCAATACCGCTTGTGGACTCGTTACCGACCAGGGAGAAGTCTTGAGTAAAGAAATTCTTCCGACCCGTTCGTTTTCCGATGCCGATAGCCTTGTTAAAGCTGTTTCGGCATGCATACGCCAACAAATTCAAAGTCATCCCAACACTTTGTTACAAGGAATTGGTATTGGTGCACCCAATGCGAATCCATATACAGGAACTGTTGATTACGCGCCAAACTTAAGCTGGAAGGGCGTGGTTCCGCTCAAAAAAATGTTTGAAGCAGAATTAAACCTACCAACGCTTATTACCAATGATGCAAAAGCCGCAGCATTTGGTGAATTCCGTTTTGGCGCTGCACGTGGATTATCAGATTTCCTAGTTATTACTCTGGGCACAGGGCTGGGAAGCGGTTTGTTTGCTAACGGACAAATTGTTTATGGCCACGATGGTTTTGCCGGCGAACTGGGCCATGTTATCGTAGAACCGCAAGGCCGCCTCTGCGGCTGCGGACGTAAAGGATGCCTCGAAACCTATTGCTCAGCTACTGGGATTGTGCGTACCTACAAGGAATTAAATCTGCAAGCACCAGAAAACATCGACTCCAAAGAAATTACAAAACGTGCACTCGATGGTGAAGAGGCTGCACGCGAAGCATACCGTAAAACAGGAGAAATGCTGGGTTTTGCCCTGGCCAATTTTACCGCAGTGAGCTCTCCATCCACCATCATTTTGTTTGGCGGCCTCGTTAAAGCCGGCGAATTGCTCCTCAAACCGGTGCGCGAATCGTTCGAGGCCAATTTATTGCCTATCTACAGGGGTAAAATTTCCATAAAAATTTCAGAACTTCACGAAAGCGATGCCGCACTTTTAGGTGCCGGTTCGCTGCTGTTTGAAAACTGATTTTTCGTGAAACACCTCTTACTTTTTGCATTCATTCTCTCTGGGGCGATATCCTCAGCACAATTAAATGTTGTGCCCAAACCCCAACAAGTTAATGTTTCTGCGAACCAAATAGCTCTAGCAGGAGCGAAAGTAATTCCTTCTGATGCACTTAAATTACGGTTTGAAGTGGCCTATTTACAACTTCAACTGCAACAGTTAGGTGCAGGACTTGGCCCAACAAACGATCTCATCAAAGCCCTTTCTATAGAACGCATTGCGCTCGACTTGTTTATGCCCGATACATTGCTGCCCATAGGCTGGTATAGCATAAAAATGGCCGACCACACTGTTTATATTTCCTCCACCGAAAAATCGGGGATCTTTTATGGCATTCAAACCCTTTTGCAATCCATTAAGCCAAGTCTTGGAGCCGATTTAATCGCGCCCGATTTTGAGATTGAAGGCGATTTCCCTCAATTCACCTGGCGCGGAATGCACCTCGACGTGAGCCGACACTTTTTCCCGGTCGATTTTATTTATCGCTACATCGACCTATTGGCCATGAACAAGATGAACGTTTTCCATTGGCATCTTACCGACGATCAGGGCTGGCGCATCGAAATCAAGAAATATCCGA
>CAZVHF010000121.1:0-7411 GCA_964627105.1 uncultured Chitinophaga sp. | reverse complement strand
AATCATACTGCCGAAGTGGCCTGATGGCCAATGGAGAAGATGCATTCGATAATAAAGAAGGAATTAGACGTATTACTTTCTGTTCTATCGATCTAAAAAATTACCTTATTTTTCGATGCTTAAAATAATCCGATTCACCAATTTACCGTCTTAAAAAATGGGAGTTAAAACAATAGAAGAAAAAGCCAATTCATTTAAAGTGGCAGAAGAGGTTCTGCAAGAGCGTGAAGCGGGCCGGCTTTCATTTATAGAGAAATTTCCGCTGGAAAAATTAAAGGACTTAACCCTAAATGAGTTTGTACAGGGCACAACCGGTGAAAGTTTTTGCTATTGGTTAGAGTTTAAAAAAATCGGATTTGGCATTGGTGGCGGCAATGCGTCGAAGTTTGGTATTTACAGAACCAAGCATGAGAATGCCATCGTTTATGCCAGAGGAAGTGGTAAAAACAAAACCTTTTTGGATGATGCTGCAGCTAATTTATTTTATACCGAATTAAGGTCAAAAATCATTCAAGCATTAGCGTTTACGGCCAATGATGAAATTGATAAGATCAGAAGTCTCGAAATTCCAATGTGGAATATGGTTCTGCAAAAGATTCTTTCGATGTATTATCCCGATAAATTTTTGGCAATTGGTTCACCAACGGTTTTAATTAAATGCGCCAAAGAAATTGGCATAGATAGCGTTGAACTTACAGACAAAAACTCAATTCAGATTAATTATGCATGCAAAAAGGCAATCAGCAATAATGCTCATTTTGCTGATTGGTCGTATGAGAAAATAGGCGTATTTGTTTGGGATGCCTTTGATGGCGAAGGTGAAAAGGGGAAAGGCACGTCTAAAATACAATATTGGATGTACGCTCCCGGCGAAAATGCGCACATGTGGGATACGTTTTATTCAGAAGGAATTATGGGACTGGGCTGGGACAAAATTGGCGATTTGAGTCAATACAAAACCCGCGAAGAAATTAAAGCTGCAATTACCTCGGCTTACGGAGGCAAGGGCTCAAAAATGAATGATGTGCTGGCCAATGAAGACTTTCAACATCGCGTAAAGATTGGCGATATAATTATTGCGAAAAAAGGCCGCAACGAATTATTAGGCTATGGCGTTGTAGATTCTAATTATTTCTATGATGCAAATCGTGGCGCATATCAGAAATGCCGAAAAGTGAGCTGGAAATTGAAAGGCAGCTGGAAAGTCGATTTTAATTTGGTGCTTAAAACACTTACCGACATTACCCACTTTGACACAGAGGATAAAAATTACAATACGTATTACGAGCTATTGCTCGGTATAATGCAAGCAAATGGAACTATGCCCTCACCTACTCCAATAAAATATCCGCTCAACAGCATTTTCTACGGCCCGCCCGGAACAGGCAAAACCTACAATACCGTGCGCCGTGCTGCAGAATTAATTGAAGAAAGAGTTATTGAAGATTACAGCGAGGCACTGCAGGTATTTAATAAGCATCTGCATACGCGCATCGAGTTTATTACCTTTCATCAAAACTACAGCTACGAGGATTTTATTCAGGGCTTGCGCCCCGATACCAATACAGGCGGTCAGTTGAGTTTCGAAAAGAGAGATGGTATTTTTAAAGTCATTGCCGATCGTGCCTTAAAAAATGTGTTAGAAAGTCGCAAAGCACCGGCTGAACGTACGCTCGAGATAAAATTTGACGCTGCCTTGGAGCTTTTTATTGATGCATTATCTGAAAATGATGGCATTTTTCAAATTACCGAAAATTGCCAGGTTTATGAGGTTGAAGATGATGCGTTCCGATACAAAGGCGATAATTGGAATCGACATTCCGGAGGCATTAGAATGAAGTTTTCCGATTTAAAGGAATTTTATTTACAAGATGTAAAAAATCGCCGTCAGATAAAGGATGTTCAAAATATAAGTGCACTGGCAAAACAGCATGCAACGTATTATTTCGGAGTGTATGAAGCCATTCGTAAATATGTAGCTAAATCGACTCCTGAAGCCATACCGAGTCAAACCATCCAAAACTATGTGCTCATTATTGACGAAATAAACCGGGCGAATATTTCACGGGTATTTGGCGAATTAATCACACTAATTGAGCCCGATAAACGAGATGGTGCTAAAACAGCCATGAAAGTGAGTTTGCCATCCGGCGATAGTTTTACTGTGCCTGGTAATTTGTACATTATTGGTACCATGAACACCGCCGATAAATCCATCGCTTTGTTGGATATAGCTCTACGGCGCAGGTTTGAATTCGAGCCTATGTATCCAAAATATGATTTACCCCATGCTACCGTGCATGATGCAGATGTGCTTAAGAAAATCAATACACGCATCATTCAAACCAAAGGTCACGACTTCCAAATTGGGCATGCCTACTTTATGGGCGAAGAAGAAACCTTGGTACAGCGCATGAATGGCAAGGTGATTCCTTTGCTGCTCGAATATTACATGAACGATACCAACGAGGTTAAAAACATTTTACGTAGCGCCGATCTACTTATTAACGACGAAGCCTGGCCATTGCAAATAATTGGACGAAATGCATCAGCTGTTTGAACATCAAAACGCGATTAAAGCAGTCGATGATTTTTCCGGTCTGGAGGATTTTCTTGACTCCATTTGGAAAAACCGTGAGAAAAGTCCGTATTTCTCTGCAAAAACCGAAGATGCTTCAGAAAGCCAGCGATTTCTTAATTTCCTTTACCGCAATAATGAGATTAAATCAAATAAGTATGTTGGGGTTATCCACTACAATGGCCACAAGATAGATTTGCTCCCGAAGATTTTCTACAATGCTCAATGCACTTACTCCGAAGCTCAGGTAAGCCACATTCACAATCATATTTTATGGTGGTTAAGTTATTGTCGTAAAATAAAATTCCCCAATTACCAAACAGCGCTAGGGGAAGCAAAAAGCGACTTTTTTGAGGTTTTAGTTTACCTCTTTGCCAAGTACACGCACAACTTGCTAAACTCCTCAATTTACTTGCGGTATGAAGAGGTTCAACATGAATTGAATGTGGTAAAAGGTCGCATTAATACACCAAAATATATAAACGAAAATATAGGCACCGGACGCTGGCACAAGATCAATTGCACATATGATTCGTTTGAATTGGACAATGAATTCAATCGAATTGTTAAATATGTCGCAACCTTACTGTTTAATGCAAGTTCAAGTCAGGACAACAAGAAGCTATTGCGCGAAATACTGTATATACTTGACGATGTATCTGACGTGAAAGTTAGCGCAGAACAATGTGCAGCCATTAAATTCAATCCGATGTTTGGCGCATTTGAAACGGTGCGCGATTATTGTCACTTATTCCTTTCAAATTCGGTATCCTTCAACTATAAAAACAACTTACAACTCTTTGCCTTTTTGCTGCCGATGGAGTATGTTTTTGAAGATTTCATCTACGGTTTTATATCGACCGAATTAGAGGAAATCACTGCCAAATCGCAGCGTGGGGATATCTTTCTAGACAATGAAAAAAACTTTGCGTTACGGCCCGACTTATGGATCAAAACTGAATTGTTTTCGTGCATTGCCGACACGAAATATAAAATTGTGTATTCCGATTCTGATGATGCGCGCAAAGGAATCTCACAGGCCGATTTATATCAGATGCTTGCTTACGCCATTCGTTTTGAGGTAAAAAATGTACTGCTGCTATACCCGGGAACGGTAGTGAATTATGCAGCTCAATCGTTTCAAATATCTGTTACGGATGCCTTGGCAAACAATACCGAGGTAAAAATAGAGGCCTACCAGGTTCCCATTATTGATGCAACAATGCTCAACGCCGAATACAACAATACCATTTCGATTTCGGAGTTGTTTGAACCTACCCGCACTGCTTTGTGCGAGAGGCTTCGGGAGGTTTTTACAAGAGGAAATTAAAATTCATATTTTTCTATTTTAATACAAACGTGCTCCACTTCTTCACCATACCCGACCCCGAGTTAATCCAGGAATCATCTGTTGATCCCATGGGCATGCAGGTTATTTGGACGCATTACGGGCAGGCCATTTTTAGGGATCGCATTACCACTGTTGCCAATAATTTGCGGGTGTTTAGCTTTAATTTGTTTCATGCGCACTTAATACACCGGCTGTTTCAGGAATATCCCGAGGAGATGGCGCATGCCAGGCAGCGGTTTAGTGCCTGGAAAACCGAACTCGATGTTAAAACTGGACTCCTCATTTTTCTCGAAGATGTGGTTACCTGGGTGTTTTACGATGCCCAGCAACAGGCGGCGGGCAAAGAGTTTCAGGGCTTGGGCACCTTGGGCTTGTCGAAAGCGCGCATGGCCGATAACAGCGAAAATGTCATTTACCTGAGTGCGTATAAAAACGCAGGACTCCTAAAACGACAATTGCTGCTTGGTATGACCGGCCGTTACAAAGGGCCAATGGTTCAAATGGGCTTCTTTAATCGCAGTTTTGAGATTAAACACAGCCAGAATAAGACTTGGGATAATGTCGAAAAGCTTATGCAAGATTGGACTGAGGGTATGCAGCTACAGAACCATTTGCTGAAACTCATTACCCTGCATTTGCTGCAATCTACCCGCAAGGATTATCCACAATTGGCGAAGGCCGAAATGGTGGCACAGCCGCTTTGGCACAGTATTGCGCAAAGCTACATTGCATGCTTTGGCAAAAAGCAACAAACTCGAGCATTACAGGAGTTCTGGAAAGATCAGTTGGGCCTTACAAGTGGAGCATCATCGGCATTGTACCACGAAATTGCCAAATTAAAGGCTGATGAGACGGTGAATCGCTGTCAGGTATTTAACGCAGCAGCGGCAAATACTAACATTGATAAATCAGAACGCGATAAACTAAAGGCCGTAATTGCTGTGGAGCCCTTTTTATCGCATACCGAATATTTGCTGCGGTACCTAGCGCAACCCGGCCTCAAAAAGCTCGACGAAGAAACCATTGCACAACTCGAACACTTGCGGGCCGAAATTTTAAACGCATCCCATTTCGACCTGCATGATGCACCTGCACAATTACGCAAATTGCATACAGATGCTACTTCTGCGGGCGATATGCGCACATGGATTCTAACCATGTTACAATACCACAAACAGGTTATGCAGATGCGCGGTGGCAGCGTTTGGTGCGAACTCAACGAGAACAATCAATTTAAGCATTACTTTGCCCCCAAACTGGGCGAAAAGCTCAGCAGTATTACCGAGTATCTTAACGAAAAGCCCTGGCTGCATTCGTATTACCTCGAAACACTTCAATCCATTCACGCTGGACTAAATTAATGGCCGAAGATCTCAAACTATACGCGCACTTCGTCGAAAAATTGGCTCGAATTGGTCCCATGAAGCGGGCTTGGTTTACTACGTTTAATTTAGACATCAGTTTCTTCGAAAAGTATTTGCTGTCGGCTTTGTTCAATAAAGAGCACGAAGACATTAAAACACCCCAAGACTACGAAGCCCTCAGCGCCGAACTAGCCAACGATGCCTCCGAGTTAGACGGCCAAAAGACAGAGGTGCGGGTTTTTCATGATTTCCGCACCCTAAAAACCGAAGGCAAACCCAAACAAACAGCGGTGCATCTGCATCCGATAGATCTTAAACAAATTAAATCCGACAATGTCCCGAAATTTACCGAGGGCGTTTTTCATCCCAAGGTTATATTGCTCGAAACCTATGCAGGCCAATATTGGCTCATGGTAAGCTCTGCCAACCTTACGCTGGGTGGTTGGGCACGCAATAGAGAGTGTTTCTTTTTTGAACAGATTACAACTACCTCAAATGCGCGCGAAGTGGGGCGTTTCTTTTCGGCCATTACGGCCCATAATTCCGATTTTGACGATAACGCGCTCTTGCGTAAGCTAAATAGTGGCCGTTTCGCCAGCGACGAAAGCACATGGACCTTTGTGTCTTCGTTTGGGAAACGCTCATTGATAGATGCACTCATCACCAAAAATAATCCGCAGCCATTGCGTGTTTGGAGCCCTTATTTTGCCGATGATTTGTCGCAATTAATTGCAGAATATCGAACATCGTATTTTTCCTCTGTCGAAATAATTCCGGCAAAAAACGAAAACCTTAAGATTAAAATCACCGAGGAAGCTTATGCGCAATGTCAAACCGAGCATGCTGTAAAGTTTTTGCAGGATAAATTGCTTCAGGCTGCTCAAGAGGCTTTTGTGCACGCCAAAGTGTGGCTAACGCCTCAAAAAATAGCCATTGGCTCCTGGAACATGACCCGCGCCGGAATGAATTGCGCCAAATCCGGCAACAACAATATCGAAGCCGGTATAATTCGCTCAATTTCGATCGCTGAATACAATTCCATCCTGAATAACTATGCAACAAAAGAGCTACTCAATGCATCGTTTTCAACACACGAGGAACTCGACGAGGAAAAGGAGGATATTTTAGACCCTTACAGCATTAGCCTTGAACTTTTGCTCAATTGGGACGATGGTACCTTGCAGCTAGTGCAACCAGTTTATAGCGATTTACTGTCTGCAGTTGGTGAATCGGCAACAATTGCGCTGCCGGGTCTGGCGAGACAGAACATCACTATTTTAGAACATCCCATCCATGTTAAACAGCACGCGCGTTTGTTTTTAAACGATCGTTTTTTTGAATTAAGTGATGCCCAATACAATACACTGTATAAAGGCTATGTGCGCGAAATTGGCTTGGCGAGCCGGCCGGTAAACAGCTTCGAAAACATCGACGATTATCTCAAAGGCTGGGTATCGAAAGCGCCCGAAGATAAAACCGAATTGCACCGCCTGGCTTATGCCAGCGAGGGCGACGACGAATTGCGCCAACAAACCAAGGCCATATTACAGGGCAACGATCAAAACTCATGGTTTACAAGCTTTCATGCCTTTGAGTGTATTGCAAGCCGCATTAAATCGACTACCAACGAAAGTGAATTAAAACGCATCGGAAGGGTATTACCGGGCAGTTTAAACGAATTAAAATTGCATCTCGAAAAACTGCTCGAATTGTACACCGCCGATAAAACTAACTTCAAAAAAAGTCCCATTTATCTATGGTTTTTAATTGAGAAGGCCAATGAAGTATTTGCATTTTTTAATTCGAAAATGCCTTCCGAAAACGAGCATATACCGGCTATTTCGAATTTGCAATTTCAGGATGTGGTAAATATGGATCGCTTAATTGGCAGCGAAAAACAAGGCATTGAAAAATGGAAGCAGTACATTTTGGAAAAAATAAAAATTGAGGCCTGATGATTACTCCCGAATACATCAACGCATTAATTAATTTTTATCCAGGTGCTGCGGCCGATGCATGGCAGTTTAACACCAACCGGTCGGATATGCGCAACCTCCAGATTAAGGGGTCGGCACGTATCTTCAATTTATTGCAGGAGCATAAAATAGCCCTGCTGGC
>CAZVHF010000120.1:0-7461 GCA_964627105.1 uncultured Chitinophaga sp. | reverse complement strand
TTACTTTATACGCCAGAAATTCGTTGCTATTGCAACGATGCGCAATTACCCAATAGCCACGAATGGCTTCGCTGCGGATAACGGTTATTTTTTCGGTGAGCGAATCCGGGGTTAGCAATATGTTTTTATTGGCTGCCTCCACATCGCCCAGGCCGCCATTGAGGCTCATATCCACCACCGAATAATGTAAACCGGTATACGAATCAAACTCCAGTTCATCGATGGTAAAAATGAAGTATTTATTCGGATTCTCCGGAAAGGGCACAATCACCGGGCCCTGCGACGACGACTTGAACAGTCCACCAATAAGTCCGGTTCCGTTGGGCATTGGCGCATTATTGGGCCCCCAAACAGTGAGGCCATCCGAATAAAACAGCAAACTGCCGGTTTGGGGATTAGAAACTGTAGCGCATTGTTCTCCGCTGAACAAAAACGAATTGAGCGCTCCATTGGGTGTAGGACCGTTAAAATTGACGCGGCAGCCATTGCCGAAGGTCCAGTTGTTGTTTTGGAGTTGGGCGAAAAACGAAGAAGGTAAGAACGCCAAAATCAACGATATGCCTAATATTTTTAGGGAGTTCTTCGAATACAGATTGGCAACGATTCGATGTGTAGATTTTAATATTTTCATAGCATTAATTTTCGTGTAAGCCTGCATTGCTTTTGTTGATTTTGTTGAAAAGTTTGATCCTTAGAGCATCCTAAACTAGAATAAAAACAAATTCCATCTATCATTTTATTGTTGTTATTTCAACAAAGTTAATGTCCCTGTTTTATTGAGCACCTTACCATCTAATTGCCTTAAAAACAATTTGTACGCATAAGCTCCGGTAGGTGCTTCCTCGCCATTATAGGTTCCATCCCAGCAAACCGAGGCATCGCTTGTTTCAAAAATACGCTCGCCCCAGCGGTTGTAAATAACCAATTTGAACTCGTCGATGCAGGTACTTAGCAAACAAAACCTTTCATTTGCAGCAGGCCCCTTTCCGTTTGGCGAGAATACCGTTGGTAAAAATGCATCGGCGCATTGAATATCAACTTCAACCTTTATCGTATCAATTCGAGCACAGCCCAAACTATCGGTTGCTATAACAATATAGTCCGTTGTTTCACTTGGACTGGCATAAACTGCAGCACACGAATCGCAATTTAAACCATCCGTAGGCAGCCATTGGTAGCTTGCGGCTCCGCCTATGGTCTCGATAAATACCGAATCGCCCTGTGTTACCGAAACAACGGCGGGCTCAACCAAACTACCCGCCACGCCTTCGATAATGGTGAGATCGACCGATACAATGCTGTCGCAGCCGTTGACGGCTTGCAGCGTGTAATTAAACACCGTGCTTTGCGTAAACACTTCGCCTGTAGCTGCTGTGTAAGAACCACAAGCAGCAACCTCCTGCAATGTGCTTTGGGGCAAAATAATTTTCAAATCGAGCACAACCTGCCTCGAACAAGCACCATTATTGCCCAATGTGTAGGTGTATTGCCCGCTTTGGCTGTATACATCGCCAAGTGGATTGGTATAACTGTTACATGCTTCGACACTTACCGAATCGACCAGCAGTGGGCTTCTCGCTCCAAGACAGGCAGTATCGGGCACAAAACGCATCATGGGGCCGTAGAAATTAAAAGTGGTTATTTCGTTTAAGTCAAAAGGTATGCTACCAAACTTCCAAAAATTTCCATCCAGATCGACCCACGAAGGTCCACCAACTGCTCCTGGCGAGTTATTGGGTGAAGGCACACCCAACGTGCCAAGTACCGAGGTAAAACCAGCATTTAAAGCGTTATAATCGCAGCAGGGAGCTAAATCGCCGTGCACCAGTGCAAATTCGTTAATTGCCGGATCGTAGCACCACAAAAAGCTCTCACTTTGCTGATAACCATACAAACGGCCGTCTCGCCCTGTCCATGCATTATTAGGTCCTAAAAACTGCACAGCATTAACAGGGAAATACGCAGGGTCAAAGTTACAGGCATCATCAAAATTGCTGGGAAATGTTGCATAATTAGCATCGAACTGAGGAATAAAATTCAACGTGGTATTACCGCCAACCCAGGCCCATTGGTTCAGATTAGGGTCAAAACGCCACATCACACTTATCGAATTACTGTTGTACACTGTATTGGAATTAGTCCAAAGTGGCCCAAACATGTAAAATGTACCATCGCATGCGGTCCATGTCTGAGTTACCGAGCAACTGCCTGGTTGATTGGCCGCATTAAAAACACCCTTCGTACCGTAAACTATTGGCGAAAAAATTCCTGTGCCCGCAGTATTGGGTGTGCCGCTCATCCAAATCCATTGATTATTTGATAAGGAATATTTCCACATAACCCCACCATTGACTCCGTCGAAATACCACAAATCGCCCGCCTCATCTACCCAGCCTTTGCCAGGGTTACCGAAAAATCTCTCAGGGTTATTCAAAGGCGACGATACCCCTTGTGCTCCATAATTAGCAGGGATATTTCCGTGCATCCAGGTCCATTGGTTGGTGGCAATGGTATATTTCCACATGGCGCAATTTCCAGAAATATCGTCTGATTCAAGCAGCCATAGGTTACCCTCGTTACCGGTCCAGGCAACATGGTGAGCATGGCCTTCATGATTGCCAAGCGGTGTAACGCTGTCGGCTGCTATACCTTGTGTTCCGTATATCGCCATCTGATAGGGGAATACATTGTCCGTACTCCCGGTTCCTTTCATCCAAGTCCATTGGAGAATATCAGGGTCGTATTTCCACAAATTATTGCTTGCACTGAAGAACCCTCCACCCATTCCACCATCGCCACCAAAAAGCCAGAAATTACCTTGTTGATCAACCCATGTCGTAGCAGTCCCAACCACAGCGGGTAAATTATCAGGAGAAGCAATTCCCTGTGTTCCAAAAACCGGCGCACCCGGTGTTGCGGCAAATACGTTGGGACCGCTCATCCAGGTCCATTGCCCTTGCTGGGCATACGCTATCTGAGAGAGCAATGTCGCGTAAATTAAACTCGAAACGATTTTAACTCCACTTTTCATTATAACACCTAACGGTTTTTCGCCTTTACAAATCGCGTAAATTCTTCGCCAATGCGAATTAAATACAACCCTTCCGATAATCTGCTGCAGTTAATTTGCGTGTTCCCAGGCTGTAGCATTCCTGTAAATATTATTTGCCCACAGTTATTGTAAATTAGATAATTCGAGCCCGCCTGGTGGGCATTTGTTTGTACGTTAAGATAATCTGTTGCAGGATTTGGGTAAGCTAACAGGGTTGAAGTATTCGATTTTTCGATACCGGTACTGCCGCTTTCAATCGTAAGTGCAAGGGTATCGCTAAAAATACAATCCGAAACAATTAAACTCACGGTATAGGAGCCTGCGGAGGCATAGGTATGCTGCGGATTGGCTTCGGTGGCGGAATTTCCATCGCCAAAGTTCCAAACATAGCTGAGCGGTGCATTATTGTTTGATACAGATGAATTGGTAAAATTGAAGGTGTTGGATGAAGCAGAATAACTGAAATCGGCCGTTGGGTTATTAATGAGCAAGTTCCAATCGTCTGAACTTTCGAAGAGTGTTTGATCGGATTGTTGCTGATAATACAAGGCCCGTTGAGGATTTATGCCTGCATTATAGGATAATCCGCCCGAAGGAATTTTCCATATACTGCTAAATAACGACAAGGCTGCAACATAGCTTCCGTCGAGATTGGGATGGCTGTTGTCGCCACTGTGAAGCACCAGATTGGTATCGTTAAGGATGTTTTGCCAGGTTACGCCAACTGGTGCGCATTGAATGCCGAGCATATCGCTGATCATGGTATAGGCGCTGGTTAGTGAATCCTGCATGTGATTAAAATCGGTAAAAACCGGGCTGCAATAAGTGTTGGACGGATCGCATTGTTGTCCGCCAAAACGTCTGCCCGGGGGTGGAAATAGCAAAAGGAAGTGATGCTACAAAGGTGTTACATCCAATGGAGAGCTCATAGGCATTATTGGTGAGAAAGGATGTAGCCGGATTTTGATTGTCCATTTGCATGAGCCACGATTGCTCGCATAATCCGCCGCCATACCCCAAAACCTGCATGCCACTCGCGCCAACATTGATATTGGTTGAATAAAACCAGAGCGATACCGAACGATACACTGTGGGGAATGCTGATGCATCGCCGTGCAAATAAGCCGAACTGCCATTAAATGAATATGCCGCATTGCCCACTCCAAAACGGTCGGTGGTAAGCATGGCTTCGTTTACAGCTGCATGGTTATTATTGCCACTAAAGTCGTTGGCATTACCCGTAAACGGATACCAACTCACCAAACCATTTGTGGAAACGTAATCGGGCACGGTTTGCGCCACGACAGGGGCTATAGTTGTAAGTGCAGCCAGAACAATGAACAGTTGTGATTTACGTATCAACTTCTTCATGTAGCCATTGTTTTCTAGTTATTTTCAAGTTAAACTGTTCCACATTTTTTACTGCTATTGCCAACCGTTTTTTTTTGATTTCTAGTTTTACAAAATTATACAACAGTTCTTCGTGTGCAATTGTCATTAATTGCTTAATTCAATTAAAAATCGCGCTTTAATTGATGCTATAATAATTGATTTACAAGCTTTTAAATACTTACCCGTGTTTTATAAACATCGAAACACCATTATTCGATTCCAGTTTTTTCTTTTAAATAAATTACATTTCATAGAACGGTTTAAAACAATCTATTCGATCGCAAAGCATATTAAATTAAGCTGAACTGGTACATTTTTCCTGAGAAACAATTCATCCTTTTGCATAAACTATTTTATATCGCAAATGCTTCATTCATAATGCAAAAAATCCAAACTAAAATCCAATTCGATACGCGTTAAGCGTGAAGTTGCCTATAGGAATTAAAATAAAAAAACAAATACACGTTATTATGCCTTAAATAACATATTTAACCAGTAGCGTTTTTACCAATAGTATTTAGGGTTTAGAAGTATTTTTGAAGTGCCATTTCAGGCGGATAATCATTAGATATTTATCATGAAAACAGCTTCGCTACTTATCCCGAAACGTTCTATTTTTCTAAGCCTGTGTTTGTTTTTAAGTACACATTGGGTTTGGGCGCAATGGTCAAAAAAATGTGTCGAGGGTGGCTCGGTGAATTGCTTCGTTGCCAACGGAGCTGATTTATTTGCCGGAACATTTGGAGGGGTGTACAAAAGCAGCGACGACGGCGAAACCTGGCAACTGTCGAGCAGCGGCATCGCCATTGCAGATGTTCGATCGATGCTGGTTACAAGTTCAAAACTATTTGCGGGCAGCGGTGGAGGAATCTATGCGAGCAGCGATGGCGGCTCAAACTGGAGTTTATGCGGATTGCCCAATCAGCGCATTTACACGTTGATAGAATCGCAGGGCACCCTGTTCGCCGGAAGCAGTTATGGCGGAATTTACCAAAGCAATGATGGCGGCGCGACCTGGGAATACCTAGCCCTAATCGAATACGATATTCGATCTCTAACGGTATCGGGAAACACACTTATAGCGGGTGTGGTGGGCCCCTACTCTATTTTTTATTCAACAGACAATGGGCTTACCTGGGAGCAATCCACAGCGCCTTACTCGAATGTTGTGTCATTTGCCGCTACGGGGAGCGATATTTTAGCTGCATCAACCGAGGGAATCATCAAAAGCTCGAATAACGGCGTTAGCTGGAATCTATCCTCTTCGGGTATGGATTTTCTCCCAACTGAAAACATATACAACCA
This sequence comes from uncultured Chitinophaga sp., assembly GCA_964627105.1. Lineage (GTDB taxonomy): Bacteria > Bacteroidota > Bacteroidia > M30B66 > M30B66 > CAMCXT01. The sequence continues at coordinate 1,712 of CAZVHF010000120.1, read as the reverse complement.
TGATGGCAATCTTTACGCAGGTTCGTACGGCAGCGGAATCTATTTTAGCAACAACAATGGGGCTAATTGGACACCCATAAACAACGGCCTTTCCAACAGGTATGTACTGGGCATTTTTGGCGATGAAAGCAAGGTGTTTATCGGAACATTTGGCGGAGGCATTTACACCTCAACTACAAATGGCGCTATGTGGAGCCAATCAAACAACGGCTACTGCAGTCAGGCGATTGTTGATTTTGGCCTTATTGGCTCGGCCTTGATTGCTGCCACGCCAAACGGTGTTTACAAAAGTGTCGACGAAGGCGAAACCTGGGTAGAATCGAGCAATGGCCTTTCCAATGCGTCGGGAAATGTTCCGAACATTTTCTCGCTTGCCACAGATGGCAGTACTGCTTACGCCGGAACTCAAAGTCAGGGCATTTATAAAAGCATCGACAATGGCGAAAACTGGACGGCCATTAACAACGGCTTTCTCGATGGCGAGCACGATGTAATTTCCATTGCAGCCTCCGGATCAACATTATTTGCCGGCACCTATGGCTTGGGGATTTTCAGAAGTACCAATGGCGGTAATTCATGGGTGCAAACCATAAGCGGCCTTGCACATCAGGTGGTGGAATCGATTGCCTTTATGGGAACCGACGTTTTTTGCTCGCATTGGAACGGCATTTCAAAAAGTACCGATAACGGCAATAGCTGGATATCGATAAACAACATAGCATCAGGCGCATACGATCTTGTCGTTGTAGGCAACATACTTTATGCAGGTGGCGCTGGATCAGTTGGTGTAATTAAAAGTACGGATGGCGGTGAAACATGGGTTTCGGTAAACAATGGCCTAAGCGATCTTAACATCCAATCGCTTGTTGCCAATGAGAATGTGCTTGTGGCAGGAACCAATTCGGGCGCATTTATCAGCACCAATGAAGGAGCCACCTGGACCTTGTTAAATGATGGATTTGCAAATCATGCACCCGGCATTCAATCATTAATCATTAAAAACAACGATTTGTTTGCCGGCACTTTGTATCAGAGCGTATGGAAACGAAGCGACTTGGAAATTGATGTTTCGTCATTAAACGAACTCAACGACAAAACATCCACGGCGATTAGCCTGAAACAAAATACTCCCAATCCGGTGCAGGGCTGTACCACCATCTGTTTTGAATTGGCCGAATCGGGCCATGTGAGTTTAAAAGTATATGACCTACTGGGGACAGAAGTAGCCTGTCTTGCCGATGGGCTTAAGCCGGCCGGCGTACATGCACTGGAATTCAATACCAATAACCTGGCAGCCGGCGTTTACCTATATACGCTAGTTTCTGGCAATTTGCGTGTTGCCAAACGGATGAATGTGATGAAGTAAACGCGGTAACCGAAAATTGATAAATAGTAGACCCTGTAATAGGAGATTTTATAAATAGCCTGGTTAAATTTAGTTTGTTATCTGCTTGATCGAAAACTATGATTCTCTAGCCATTCTTATTGACATCTATGGTTTTGAAGTGCATTACAAAGAAGCCATGCGAAGTTTTCAATATGACCGTTTAAGGTTGCTTTTACCGCACCAACGTTATAGTTCCGGTTTTATTCACCACCTCGCCATTTATTTGCAGGATGTATAAATTAAACGCATACACACCACTCGGCGCATCGGTTCCGTTAAACGTGCCATCCCAGCAAGCAGTGATGTCTTCGGTTTCGAATACCTT
>CAZVHF010000119.1:2774-7524 GCA_964627105.1 uncultured Chitinophaga sp. | reverse complement strand
TGAAGCGTATAAGAAAGCGCTGAAACAGGATCCGACCGCTGAAGATACCCGATATAATTTATCGTATGCGCAGAAAAAGCTGCAAAAACAACAGCAGCAGCAACAGCAGCAACAACAACAGCAGAATCAGGATAAACAGCAGCAACAAGACCAGCAACAATCGAAGAACCAGGAAAAGAACGACAAACAGGATAAGAAGCAGGATAAAAAGGAACAGCTTAACCGCGATGAAGCAGAGCAGATGCTCGATGCGCTCAACCGCAACGAAAAGGAGCTGCGCAAGAAAACCGATAAACAAAAAGGCAAAGACGGTGTTCCTGCAAGTGGAAAAGATTGGTAAATTTATAGCTGAATGAAAACTCCAATTGCACTTTTTTTACTACTTGTAATTCAGACTTTTGGCTTTTCGCAAGAGCTCAAGTTCTCGGCATCGGTAAGCCGAAATCAGGCTGCTGTTGGCGAACAAATTAAACTCACGTATTCGCTCAATGCCATGGGCAATGCGTTTGCGGCGCCCGATTTGTCAGCCTTCGACTTGCTTATGGGCCCGCAGCAAATGTTTGGAACTCAGAACCTAAACGGCAAGTTTTCGCAAACGCTCTCCTACACATATTATGTAGCAGGAAAAAAGACTGGGAAATTTACCATCGGACCGGCCAGTATTCGTGTTGGTAACGGCGTGATGAAAAGCAACAGCGTCGAAATTGAAATTGTAAAAGGTACATCGTCTGCAGCTTCAGGTTCTCAGCAGAAGCAGCAACAAAACAATTCCTCGCAGCCCGGCAATGGCAACGATTTATATGTTAAGGCCATTGTTTCGAAAAGCTCGGGGGTAGTTGGCGATCAGTTTCTGGTAACCTATAAACTCTATTCGCGCTATTCACAGCTAAACTACGAACTCAGCAAAGCGCCTACGTTCAACGGATTTTACACCGAAGACATTGCATTGGCCAATAAACCCAATGGCGAGCAGGAAAATATCAACGGACAAAATTACCTCACCGCCGAAATTAAGAAAGTGCTTGTTTTTCCGCAGAAAAGCGGCAAGCTCGAAATTCCATCCATTGAGCTAAACTGCGTTGTTCGTCAGCGCGTACAGGCACAAAGCATTTGGGAGCAAATGATGGGTGGAGGCTACCGCGATGCCGAGGTGAAGATTAAAAGTGCGGCCGTGCAACTGGATGTTAAACCGCATGATGCCGTTGGTAAGCCGGTCGATTTTAACGGAGCTGTGGGGAAACTTTCGGCCGAAATTACGCTCGATCGTGCTGCGGTTAAGGCCGGTGAGGCCGTTAATATGCGTATCAGCGTCTCGGGGCGTGGAAATCTCAAACTCATCGATCCGCCTGCCTTGAATCTGCCGGCTGAGCTCGAAGTATATGATCCGCAGGTAAAGGATAATATCAGTGTTTCGAGCGCCGGAATGAACGGTTCGCGCACGTTCGAATACCTCATTATACCGCGTGCAGGTGGAGACTACAATTTAGGGCCGCTTTCGTTTTCGTGGTTCGATCCCGAAGCGCGGCAATACAAGTCCGAAACCCTGCAAAGTCTCGCGTTGAAAGTAGAGAAGGGGAGCGGCGATCCAATTGTGGTGAACCGTAACCGGGCCGCAGGTGGAAAAACGAAAACCATCAACGAGGATATCCGGTTTATTCACACCGGCGCCACACAACTTCGTACCGCAGAGCCCTCCGTGTTTTTCCTTTCCTTGCCATTCTTTAGCATTACAGCCTTATCGCCGATTGCATTCGTTGCTTTTCTCCTCATTCGCCGCCGTGATTTGAACCGTCGTCAGAATGTAGGTTTATACCGCATGAAAGAAGCTGGCAGCATGGCATCAAAACGTTTGAAAAAAGCCGCCGAATTACTGAGTACACGAAATAAAGACGCATTTTACGAAGAGATATATCGCGCCTTGTTTGGCTATTTCTCTGATAAGTTGAAACTGCCCATGGCTGAGCTCAACCGAACCAATATTGAGGCGATGCTTTCGCAAAAAAATGCATCCGAAGCATTGATTCAAAAGGTGCTTTCAACACTCGACGCATGCGAATTTGCACGTTTCGCACCCGGAGCATCCGAGAGCATGAACGAGGTGTATGAACAGGCAGCGGCCATCATTCGTGAACTCGAACAAACCATCAAGTCATGAAAAAGATCCTGATTATCGCCTTCTCTTTCCTGATGAGCTCCTTGCTTCATGCATTATCGCCCGAGGCAAAGTACAACGATGCACATGCGGCTTATAAAGCCAACGATTTTCAAAAAGCAGCAAATCTATACCGGCAATTGGTCGATGAAGATAAAATCGTTTCGGCCGATGTTTATTATAACCTCGCCAATGCCTATTACCGCCTGAATGATTTTCCTTCAGCCATTTTATTCTACCGCAAAGCCCTCAAACTTGATCCCGATTACGAGGATGCAGCTTATAATTTGCGTCTTACCGAACGCAATTTAGAGGATAAAATAGAACCGGTGCCGCAACTGTTCTATATTCGCTGGTATCGCTCCTTGTGCGCAGCGTTTGCGACCGATACCTGGGCATGGTTGTTTTGCGGTACTTTTTTCCTTTCCATCCTTTCCCTCATTTTCTTCATCAAGTCGAAAAGCGCCGAACAACGCAAAGCATTTTTCCTCGGCTCGCTGGCTATGCTTTTTAGTGCAATTTTGGCCGTTAGCCTTGCTTGGTCATCGTTCCAAAATAATGAAGCCACACAACGCGCTGTGGTGTTTGCCGGAAGTGTATCGGTTAAAAGTTCGCCCGTACAGTCGGCCATGGGGCTCTTCATCATCCACGCCGGAACAACAGTCGAGATAACCGACGAACTCGGCGAATGGGTAAAGGTGAAACTCGAAGACGGAAAAGAGGGCTGGATGATTTTTGGCGATCTCGAACGCATCTGACGTTCGCTGTTTGAAGGTGCTTTGTAAGACTTTTTGTTAAAATGGCTGTATATCGGATAGTGACTCTGATTTACAGCCGTTTACATTTTTGTTGTTTCCTAAAAGCTATGTGATTTCTGATTCAAACTAGGATATAAATCGGGCAACGCGCGAAACAACGCATTCGTACACCTCTGTAAATAATCAAAGAGGTTCGCATGCACGAAATTTTTACTCCGCCGTTTTTCAGACTACTCAAGTCGCTCTTTCTTTCGCTTCTGCTCATTTCAGGCCTTTCGGTGCTGAATGCTCAAAATGCAGGACGATTCAACAACTGGTATTTTGGCTCCAATGCCGGAGTCACGTTTACATCGGGTGCTCCGGTTGCGCTTACCAATGGCGCGCTGTTAACCACCGAGGGCAGTGCCAGCATTTCGGACGTCAATGGCAATTTGTTGTTTTATACCGATGGAGTAACGGTGTGGAACAGAAATCATGTGGCCATGACCAACGGAACAGGGCTGCATGGACATGCCTCTTCAACACAATCGGCCATTATCGTGCAAAGGCCGGGAAGTACAAATCTTTACTACATCTTCACTGCCGATGCTGATGCAGGGGCAAACGGAATTAAATACAGCGAAGTAAATATGGCACTATCGGGCGGACTTGGTGCTGTTACTGCGAATAAAAACATAGCTCTTCGTACACCTTCATGCGAGAAATTAACCGCAGTTCGTCACTGCAACAACACCGATTTGTGGATTGTTTCGCACGATTGGAATTCGAATAATTTCCGCACCTGGCTTGTAACTTCTGCCGGCGTAAACACCACACCCGTGGTAAGTGCTGCAGGAGTAACCGCAACAGGTGTTACGCAAGGTTCTTACGGTCAGCTAAAGGCTAACCCCGACGGAAATAAACTTCTGGCTTGCTACTACGGATTATCGACGGGTGGTGTAAACAGAATGGAAACATACGATTTCAACAATTCAACCGGTGTAGTTTCCAATGCTTTAACACTGGCAAGCGATGTGGGTTTGTATGGTTGCGAATTTTCTCCCAACGGCCGCATGGTTTATGGTGGAACAAATCAGGGTTTATTGCTTCAGTTTAACTTATGCGCAGCCAACAATGCAGCTATTGTTGCTAGTCGCTATGTGGTCGGAAACCTTGGCCCATTCATTGGTTCGATGCAATTGGGCCCCGATAACAAGGTGTATGTAGCCCGCAATCAGACTTCCCTTTCTGTATTCAATAATCCCAATACTGCAGGGGCGGGTTGTGGCTATTCCAATGCCAGTATTTCGCTTGCTGGGCGCAGTTCACGTATGGGACTTCCAAATATGGCTTCGTTTTACATTCGTCCCGAAATTCAGCCCTTCACAAGTTCTGCAAATTGTCTCGATGTGGCTTTTACACCCCCATCGGTAAGTACTTCAGCAAGCAGTTGCGCAGGTGCTGCTAGTGCCATTCAATCGGTACAGTGGAATTTCGGAGATCCCGCTTCGGGCGCATCCAACACCAGTACATCTACAAATCCAACGCATACCTTTTCGGCGATGGGCAGCTATTCGGTTCGCCTGGTGTTGAATCTGGGTTGCTACAACGATACACTTATTCAAACCGTGAATGTAAGCGGTTTTACAGTGAATACCTCTACAACACCTGCGTCATGCGGTGCTTCGAACGGAACAGCTACAGCAAGTCCGGCAATTGCGGGTGCTTACTCCTATTTGTGGAGCAACGGACAACAAACAGCAACGGCAACAGGCCTGGCTGCCGGCAATTATTCCTGCACAGTTACAGCAGCAAGTGGATGCACGTCGACCGTAAATGCAACAGTGAGCTCTGGTGGCTC
>CAZVHF010000119.1:0-2674 GCA_964627105.1 uncultured Chitinophaga sp. | reverse complement strand
GCCAATTCACCGCAGTGCTCGGGCTCAACCGGTTCGGCAAGTGTTTCGGTTTCGGGCGGAACGGCTCCATACAGCTACGTATGGTCGAACGGTTCGGCACTTTCATCCATCAACGGATTAAATGCGGGGAATTACACCGTTACTGTAACCGATGCACGCGGTTGCACAGCTAATGCTGCAGGTGCTATTACAATTCCATCAGCGCTAAATGCCACATTAAGTACAAGTAACCCATTATGCTTTGGTGGTTCGAACGGAAGTGCCTCTGTTTCGGTGAATGGTGGAACTTCGCCTTACACTTATGCATGGAGCACAGGGGCAATGGGAACTTCTATCACAAATCAACCTGCAGGTGCAGTTTCGGTAACCATAACCGACGCAAACGGTTGTAGCATTACGCGCAACGGATCTTTAACGGCTCCTGCACAGTTGCAAGCTGCCGTTTCTGTTACGCCGCCAGCTTGTGGTCAAAGCAACGGTTCGGCGACAGGTTCAGCAAATGGCGGATCTGCTCCATATACTTACGTTTGGTCTACCGGCACGTTTAGCAATCAACTCAACGGAATTGCTGCCGGTAATTATTCCTTAACCGTTACCGACAATGCCGGTTGCAGCGATACAGAGAATTTCAGCATTTCAGCATCATCGGCTCCGAGTCTCACTTTAACCGTGACACAGCAAGTTTCTTGCAATGGCGCTGCAAATGGTGCTATCCAGTCGAATGTATCGGGCGGAACGGCTCCTTTTAGCTATGCCTGGAATAATGGTGCAATTTCGACCAATGCAAGTGGATTAGCGGCTGGAAATTACAGCCTTTCTGTAACCGATGCATTGGGATGCACAGCAAGTGCAAATGCTGTTGTAACAGAACCATCGGACTTGGTTGTAAGCGGAACAGTAGCCAATGCAACATGCGGTGGTTCGGATGGATCTATCGCAGCGCAGGTTTCGGGCGGAACAGCACCTTACAGCTATTCATGGAATACCAATCCGGCGCAGGTTTCGGCTACAGCTACTGGCTTGCAGTCGGGGAATTATATACTTACAGTAACCGATGCCAACGGATGTACCGCAACATTGAATGAAAATGTGCAATCGAGCGGAAGTATTTCGGCGAGTGCGGCAGTGCTCAATCACGTTAGCTGCTTCGGTGGCAACAACGGCTCGGCGCAAGTTACCGTAAACGGCGGAACCGCACCTTTCACCTATCAGTGGAGCAACGGCGCATCATCTGCAACGGCGCAGAATCTAAGTGCCGGTAATTATTCGGTAACGGTTGAAGATGCGAACGGCTGTGCTGCGAGTGCGAATATCAGCATTACAGAACCGGCAGTTTTCCAGATTTCGCTTTCTTCATCCAACATTACCTGCAACGGATTAAATAACGGAACGGCCTCGGTTATCGCCAATGGTGGTACTACACCGTATCTTTTTGCATGGAGCAATGGCGAATCAGCTTCATCCATTTCTGCACTAACGCCAGGTGTTTACTCGGTGATTGCTACCGATGCCGCTGGTTGTGTTACCAAAGATTCGGTTTCAATCGAAGAACCTACACCACTGCAGGTTTTAGAAACATCAACGCAAATTACCTGTAACGGAGCGTCTAATGGTAGTATACTTTTAGCGGTTACAGGTGCACAAGCGCCTTATGCCGTAAGCTGGAACGATGGTAACAACCAATTACAACGCAGTGGATTAAACGCTGCTCAATACAGCTATACTGTTTCAGATGCTGTGGGTTGTGAACAATCAGGATCAGTACTAATTGCAGAACCAACTTTACTAAGTGTTGTTGGAGTTAGCGCCAATCTACGCTGTTATGGATCGAACGACGGCAGCATCGAGTTGCAAATCAATGGGGGTACCCAACCTTATTCGGTTCTTTGGAATACCGGACAAATCACACCTATCATCGCAAACCTCGACAATGGCGATTATACGGCTACAATCGAAGATGCATTAGGTTGCGCGGTAAGCTATGCTGCAACGATTACTGAACCCGAAATTATTTCATTTACCAGCGAGATTACCCCTTCATCTTGCATTTCATCCAATGGAAGTATTAGCATTACCGCAACAGGTGGATCAGCTCCGTACGAATACAGCATCGATGGCTTACCGTATCAAGCAGGATCGGCATTCAACAACCTTACTGCAGGAGATCACAGCATTTCCATTCGCGATGCAGCGGGCTGTGAATTAGAAGAAATTGTTGTGGTTCCATCTCCGGCAAACCTATCGCTTACAGTCGTGCAAACTACCGATGTTACATGTCCAGGTGCATACGATGGAACAGCCGAATTGGAAATCAACGGTGGTACAGCTCCGTTCATGATTTCATGGAGCTCTGAAGAAGCCACCTTAACCGCTTCGATGCTTTCTGCTGGAACGCATTACGTAACGGTAACCGATGCGGCTGGCTGCGATTTTACTACGACTTTCGAAATTGGTGCGCCTCAGCCAATGCATGCCACAGCCGCAATTACGGATGTGCGTTGTTTTGGCGGAAACGATGGTGCTATATCTTTAACACTAGAAGGTGGAACCGGCTCAGTTGAGATTGCCTGGGAAAATGGAAGCAGTTCTGCTCTATTGAGCGCATTGATTGCCGGTGCTTATGCTATGGAGCTTTCAGACGACAACGGATGTTTGGTGCGCGATACGTTTAGCG
>CAZVHF010000118.1:0-7544 GCA_964627105.1 uncultured Chitinophaga sp. | reverse complement strand
AATCGGGGCGAAGCGAATCGGTTTTTACCAGTACTTGCATGTCGGCCAATGCAGAGTCGTTACGTCCTTTTGCCTGATAGTACTTCGCTCGGGCAAAGCGAGCAGCTGTGTCTGATGGGTTTTCTGTCAACGCGGCATTCATCCCCTTGATTGTATTTAAATCATGGTTTGTTTTACCACACGCAATGAGGAGAATCAATACAAGCAGGCAAGAAGAGATTAATAAGCATTTATGGTTCATGCAAGGAATTTATCGGTTCAACAGCTGATTTAAGATGCAACAAAAATAAGAAAGCCCCGTGTAAGCAGGGGCTTTTCTAGATGATTTAAAAGTACACTTAGAAAGTGATCCGAAAACTTAAGCCAATACTTCACCTTTAACTGCTTCGATGATGCGGCTTTCGATTTGTTCGGCCAATTCGGGGTTATCGGTAAGCAATTGTTTCACAGCATCGCGACCTTGCCCCAGTTTGGTGTCTTCGAAGCTGAACCAAGAGCCGCTTTTCTTAACGATGTTGTGTTCAACACCCAGATCGATGATTTCGCCGATGCGTGAAATGCCTTCACCATAGATTATATCGAATTCGGCGGTACGGAATGGTGGAGCCACTTTGTTTTTTACCACTTTTACGCGTGTACGATTTCCGACAACAGCCTCGCCGTCTTTAATTTGACCGATACGGCGAATGTCCAAACGAATAGAAGCATAAAACTTTAGCGCATTACCTCCGGTGGTTGTTTCGGGGTTGCCGAACATGACACCTATTTTTTCGCGAAGCTGGTTGATGAAAATGCATGTACAACCTGTTCTGCTGATTGTAGCCGTAAGTTTTCTCAAGGCTTGAGACATCAAACGGGCCTGCAAGCCCATTTTGGAATCACCCATTTCGCCTTCAATTTCGCTCTTTGGCGTAAGTGCCGCAACAGAGTCGATTACGATAATATCAATTGCACCGGAACGAATCAAATTATCGGCAATCTCAAGGGCTTGTTCTCCATTATCGGGTTGCGAAATCAAAAGATTTTCGACATCAACGCCAAGCTTTTCGGCATAATAACGATCAAAGGCGTGTTCTGCGTCAATTATTGCTGCAATACCACCTTGTTTCTGGCTCTGCGCAATAGCATGAATGGCCAATGTTGTTTTACCTGAAGATTCCGGTCCATATATTTCAATGATACGTCCCTTTGGAAAGCCCTGAACACCTAAAGCAATATCGAGCGTAACGGACCCGGAAGGGATAACCTCTGTTTGTTCAACGGCTTGGTCGCCCATTTTCATTATGGTTCCCTTTCCGTAAGTCTTATCAATCTTATCGATGATAACCTGCAGCGCTTTGAGTTTTTCGGTGTTCATGTGAATTACGTTTTTAATTGAAGAATTAATTTGCCACGAAATACGTCAAAATAACAATGCAAAATACACATGTTAAAAACTATTTTTTTAACGTACTTTGCCGACAAAATTTCGAATAATCCTTTATTTCAAAGGATTTGAGCAGCGTGGTCTTTGGTTTCTACCTTGTCGATTACCTTTGAAATGACGCCATTTCCGTCAATAACAAATGTTGTTCTGCTCACCCCCATGTATTCCTTCCCCATAAATTTCTTCAAGCCCCACACGCCAAATGCTTCTGCAGCTTGTTTTTCGGTATCGGCAAGTAAGCGGAATGGCAAACTGTATTTATCCACAAATTTGCGATGCGATTTAACCGGGTCGGTACTTATGCCTAAAATTTCAAAACCTGCCTTTTGAAGTGCGGCGTAATTGTCGCGTAGGTTACAGGCTTCGGCGGTGCAACCGGGAGTGTCGTCTTTCGGATAAAAATACACCACTAGATTTCTGCCTGCATAATCGTTCAATGTGATGGCATTTCCATCCTGATCCAATCCGCTGAAATGAGGGGCTTTGTCGCCAGCTTTTAAATGTGTCATATTAATTTTTTTTCTTCTTAACAACGCTCTTCTTCGATTGTTTGCTTTTGGTTGCTTTAGAGAGCGAAGATTTTATTCCCTTTTTCCCTTTAAAGTGCAGGCAAATTTCTTTAAGATCGCAACCTGCACAAGCTGGATTACGCGCCAAACACACGTAGCGCCCATGCAAAATTAACCAATGATGCGCCAGCGGCACTATTTCGGCCGGAAAATGCTTCATGAGTTGCTTCTCGGCTTCCAATGGCGTTTTGGCATTGCGCGTTAAGCCCAAACGCGCCGAAACACGAAATACGTGTGTATCGACCGCCATGGCTGCCTTATTGAAAACCACCGACGCAATTACATTGGCTGTTTTTCGTCCAACACCAGGAAGTTTAACCAACGCATCGATGGAATCTGGAACTTCGTTATTGAAATCGCGCAAAAGCATTTCGGACATGCCTTTAAGATGTTTTGCCTTGTTGTTAGGATACGAAATTGAGCGAATAAGCGAAAAAATCTCCTCTACCGAAGCCGCTGCCATGCTTTCTGCATCCGGAAATTGCTTAAATAAATTAGGTGTTATGAGGTTTACGCGCTTATCGGTGCATTGCGCCGATAGAATTACGGCAACAAGCAATTCGAACGGATTACCATACACCAACTCGGTTTCGGCTTGAGGTCGATGCTTGGAGAAATAATCAACAACAAAACTGTAGCGTTCTTTAATGGTCATGGGCGAAAATAAAAAAATCCCGGCCGAAAAATCGAACCGGGACGCTTGGGAAAAACAACATTTAATTTGCCGTAATCTCTGCTTTTAGCCCTGCAACCTTCGTATCATAGAAATGAAGTGATTGCGAAAACTGAAGTAAACGCGTTAGCGTTGCATCCGTTGGACCATGTTCGTTAAATGGTGTGGACATCAAATCATCCGATAATTGATCTGTATCTAGGCCAATTTCGTGCAAGTCGCCCAGAAGTGACATTTCTTCTTCGCGGCTGCATTCACCAAAATAAAAGCGGATTAAATCGTGAGTAGTAGAAATTTTTTGCATAGGCTTTTTGAAGTACAGTGGAAAAACGATGCTTGCTGTTCTTTATTGCTTTATTCGAAAAAAAGATTCAAAATCCTTACGCATACCTTTAAATATTGGGCAGTTTCGCTAACTTGCTGCAGTGATTGGAACCAGTTTAAAGGCATTTTGCTTTGTTTTCGTTTTCTTTTTCTTGCCCCAATGCAATTTTGCTCAGGGGCAGACTTTGGAATTTGAGCGAATCAATACCCAAAAGTGGATTTACCAAAGCAATATTACCTGCCATGCGCAGGATCCTTCGGGGTACATCTGGTTTGGAACAAGCAATGGCCTTTATCGTTTCGATGGGTATGGAGTAAAGGCGTATCGGCACGACCCACGCGAAATAAATAGTTTGGCGCACAACAACGTAAATGCAGTGTATGCCGATAAAGATGGGTTTATTTGGATTGGTACCTGGGGTGGATTAAACCGCCTCAACCCGAAAACGAATGAATTTATTCGATACAAACACGATCCGAGTAATGTAAATTCCTTGTCGTTTAACGATGTTCGTGCTATTGAGGAAGATTTACAGGGGAATTTGTGGCTGGGTACCTTTGGAGGAGGCATTGTTCGATTTTCGCCTAAAAGTCAATTGTTTAAGACGTTTCAATATTCGGGTCGCGATGCCGGTAGTGTATCGAGTAATTTCATCAATGTAATTGTGCGCGATCGCAGCGGTGATTTATGGATTGGGACGCGCAGAGGCATCAACAAGCTTGAAACCGAGAATGCGCGATTTACCAATTTCCAGAACCTAAAACGCGAAGATCAGGAGCAATTGAGTACCAATATTTCATCGATAATTGAAGATTTTAATGGAAACATCTGGTTTGGTACTTTCGGAGGCGGCCTGATGAATATTGACCGCAGGAGCGGAAAAATTACGTTATACGAGCATAGTGTAAAGTCTGGCGAAGGAATATCGAGTAATTATGTACACGACTTATCGATGACCGAGAATGGTAACCTGTGGATTGCGACCTCTGAGGGCCTCAACATTCTTGATCCGCAAACCAACTCATTTACCTATATTTTTAATGATCCGGCTAAGCCCAATTCTTTGCTCAACAACGATGTGCTCCACTTGTTTCGCGATCGAAGTGGTGTTACGTGGATTGTTACAGCTGAGGGGATAAATCTGTATAGTAAATTAAATGGTAGGTTTAGGAAAATTCAACGGATTCCCGATGATCCCGGAAGTTTATCGAGCAACAATGTTACCTGTTTCTTAGAACAGGAGGGAGGTGTTTTGTGGATAGGCACACGCGACGGGCTCAATTTGTTTAATAATTCGACCCGTAAGTTCGAGCGTATAGCATTAAGCGGCCAGTTGAAGGATGAGAATATTAGCAATGAAATTCGGTCGATGCTGTTTGATAAAAATGGACGATTTTGGATAGGAACGTCGAATTCGCTGCTTTTGTTTGATGCTCCATCGCGCAAGATTTTAAAAATTTTCCGCTTCGATTCCTTCAACCCCAACTCGCTGAACAACGAAATTCATACTGTTTACCAAACGCGCAATGGCGAAATCTGGGCGGGAAACCGAAAGGGCTTGCTTAAGTTTGATTCCGATTCGGGACGTTTTCAGCTTTTTCGGCCAGACCGCAGCGTTGCCGAAAATCAGATTACCAATAGTGTGTATTGCATTAGCGAAGATCGGTTTGGGCGCTTATGGGCCGGTACACTTGGAGGCGGTTTGGTAGATTTTGACCGAAACACTCAGAAATTTAAAATTTACAAGAAAATAAACGGCGATACAAGCAGTTTGTCGCACAACAGCGTTATTTCGATTTGCGAAGATCAGCTCGGATTTTTCTGGGTCGGAACCTTTGGCGGTGGCTTGAACAGGCTCGATCGAAAGACGGGAAAGTTTACTTTGTATACAGCACGCGATGGATTACCCGACGACATGGTGTATTCTATCATCGACGATAAAAAGGGAGGATTGTGGATTTCGACTAGCAGCGGCTTGGCACGGTTCGATACCAAGACGCGTAAGTTTCGCAATTATGACGTGCTCGATGGTTTGCAGAGTAAGGAATTTAATATTGGTTCGGGTATTTTACTGAGTACTGGAGAGCTTATTTTTGGAGGTATTGCCGGAATGAATTGGTTTTATCCGGATGAAATTCCGGGAAATAACTTTCTTCCTCCGGTTGTAATTACAAGTTTTAAAGTGTTCGATAAGGAGATGAACCTAAGTAATCGCCTTGAGTTGTCCTACAATCAAAACTATTTAAGTTTTGAGTTTTCGTCGCTTAGTTATGCACTTGCCGATAAAAACCGCTTTGCCTACATGCTCGAAGGTTTCGACGAGAATTGGGTGTATTCGGGCGAACGGCGCTTTGCATCGTATTCCAATTTAAGTCCGGGCGAATACGTATTTCGTGTAAAAGGCTCCAATAGCGATGGTTTGTGGAACGAAAAAGGAGCTGAAATCATCATTTACATCAAGCGACCTTACTGGAAAACCTGGTGGTTTATTTTACTTCTGAGCACCGCCGGATTATCGATTATATATGGAGTTTACCGCTACCGCATACGTAATATCGAGAAGCAACAGCGCTGGCTTGAGGAAAAAGTAGCACTCCGCACATCAGAATTGGAAAGTGCCACAAAAGATGCAGAAACAGCACGAATTACCGCAGAAAATGCCAGCCGCGCCAAATCAGGTTTCCTGGCCAACATGAGTCACGAAATTCGAACACCATTAAATGGAATTCTAGGCTTTACCGATTTACTCATCCGCAACCAGCCCACTGAAGAAAATCGCAAGTACCTCGAATTGATTCGCTCTTCGGGCGACACGCTGCTCCGTCTCTTAAGCGATATACTCGATCTCAATAAAATCGAACAGGGAAAACTTACCATCGAAAACATTCGCTTCCGTTTTGCCGAAACTATTCAGCAAACCCTCATGCCATATCAATACCGCAGCAACGAGAAGGGCTTGAAGTTTACAATGCATTTCGACAAACGCATACCCGATTTTATTGTAGGCGACCCTACGCGCATCAAGCAATTGGTTATTAATCTGGTGTCGAATTCGCTTAAATTTACCGAAACAGGAGGCATCTCGGTCTTGTTTGAGGTTGAAGAAGAGCAGATTCGGGCCGGCAATCATTTTTACATTCGCGGAATGGTTACAGATACCGGGATTGGTGTGCCGGAGGAAAAACAGAAGTTAATTTTCGACACCTTTACGCAGGCCGATGGTTCGTTTACACGCAAGTATGGGGGCAGCGGACTCGGGCTTTCGATTGTAAAGCAGTTGTGCCGCTTGATGATGGGCGATATTCGCTTGATTAGTCCGGCGATCGAAAAACCGGTTGATTCGGAAACGCCGGGGGCAACCTTTGTTTTTCGTTTTAAGGTTGAAGCGGCTTCCGACAGTGATGATGCAGAACAAACACCGATAAATACTTCGGGCAATCAGTTTCAATTTCGCGAAAAATACCGCGTACTTTTGGTTGAGGATAATCAAATTAACCAGTTGTTGGCCTCCACAATTCTCGAAAATTTTGGACTCGAAGTGCATACCGCCGATGATGGCTTGCAGGGATTGGAAAAAATCAAATTAGAAGATTTCGATTTGGTGCTAATGGATGTGCAGATGCCGGTAATGGATGGCTATGAAAGTACGGCAGCGATGCGCGAATTGGGCATATCGGTTCCGATTATTGGCTTAACGGCCAATGTGTATAAAGAAGACATCGACAAATGCATCGAATCGGGAATGAATGCCCATTTGGGCAAGCCCTTTACCGAAGCCGATATTTATGGCGAATTGAAGAAATGGCTGGGGTGATGGCTTGACGATGCATTTGCTTATTTTTGCGCCTTTAGATTACCGGCACCGTAGTTCAATGGATAGAATAGGAGTTTCCTAAACTCTAGATGCAGGTTCGATTCCTGCCGGAGCCACAAAGCCTTTGTATTGAACTACAAGGGCTTTTTTGTTTCCAAGCTCCTCTCAATTGAGCCTAAGTTAAAATTTTGGTGCGCACATGTATTCCAATGATATTTGTGCGCGATGATTTGACTGTATGTATTACCCGAGCGTTAGGCAGCGGTTTGTTTATCCCATTCAAGGTCGTCCAAGTATTTCAGGAACAAAACCCACGAGGTTTGCCCTATCTAGTCGAGTTCGCTTCCACACCCGGCGTCTTTATGTAGGATGTCGTCAATATTCTTGAATGTTTGTTCAAACATGCGGTTAGGATAAATTTACAACTGAATCTCAATAACAGCAGGTTTCTTTTGATTTTCAAGGGATGGGATTAACTTGCAGTATATTTACGCGTATGAAAATCAATAGATTTACACTTATTAGTCCTTTAATAATATGCTGCAGTATCCTGTCAGTGGCTCAAATTCAGCAGAACATTATTAAAGTGTCGGGTAACATGTTAAGCAATCTCACCTCCGAAATCGACAGCATCCGCTTTAATACATCCGGTACCGAAATGCAGGTGATTTTGCAGGGCTTTGATGCTGAATTACATGAGATCATTGAAATAGATCGTGTTACATTTGATACCATTT
>CAZVHF010000117.1:0-7575 GCA_964627105.1 uncultured Chitinophaga sp. | reverse complement strand
TACTTTTAATCATTTCAATATGCAGCAATTTGGAACTCATCCCGGTTTTATGAATGCGCGTAATAAGAGCACTGGGCGAAATGCGTTCGAGATATACCACTATCCGCTCATATGCCTGCATGCGTAAGGGCGATATAGATTGTTGATTTTGAAGCTTCAAATCAAGCGAACGTAGCTTAAAATTCTCTTCCAGGTAATTGTTCAGGATGAAATAAATAAAAGCAAACACAACGCCAATAGGCACAATGTACTTAAGCAGTTCAAAAAGATTTTCGTACCAGTTCATAGTTTAATTTATTAATGCAAGATTAACGAAAGTTAGAAAGATTAACGAATCTTTTTGATTTTAGGTGTGTATCGGTCTCAGAAATTAATTTAACAATTCAAATTGTTCGGCAAGCGAAACTTGGTTATTTTTGTAAGAGAATGAAAGTGCTCCATTTTAAGACCAATATTAATTGTGCATCTTGTGTAAGGGTTGTTCGTCCGGTGTTGGATGGATTGCCGGGGATTGAGGAATGGGAAGTTCGCACCGATTCTGCCGATAAACTACTTTCCATAACTAGTGATTCGTTGCAGATTTCGGAAGTTCAATCGGCTCTTTCAGAATTGGGGTTTGAAGCAAAACCGGTATTATGAAGCGTGTCGTAGCCATTATACTTACTTTGCTTTACCTCAGTTCGGTATCGGGCCTAGCGCTGAACCTGCATTACTGTGAAGGAGAGTTAAATTGCGTTAGCCTTTGGGTTAAAGATGATTGCTGTGCATGTCCTGAAGAAGAGAAATCAGGTTGTTGCAGTGATGAAGGCATTTACATTAAGGCATTTGATGATTCTCACACGGCAGCTAATTCCACTACATTTTCGTTTGGAGCTGCTCTTATATCTTCGCCCCTCTCGTTTTCGATCAAAATAGGCAACAAATTACCGAAACGTGATATACGTTATTTCTGTGCCTTCGACTTACCCCCTCCCGATCGCCTGGTTTTATTCAGAACGTTTTTGATTTAGACCGAAGCCGAGTCCAGATTTCTGCTTCCTTTTAATTAATTTAACATTTCTGAATCATGAAGAATTTGATTTTGACGGTATTGATTACCGCTCCAGTATTTATCACTAAAATAAATGCACAAACCACAGCTGTATTGCGTGTTCCCGGTATGTGCGACATGTGTACAAAACGCATCGAACTCGCTGCCGATATTAAAGGAGTAAAAGACGCTAAGTACAATCTCGAGAAAAAAGAACTTACTATAGTTTATAAACCTGAAAAAGTAGATTTATCGACCATAACAGCCGAAATTTTAAAGGCCGGATATGATGTTGATTCCCTGCGTGCTCCCGATGAAGCTTATAAAAAATTAGATCATTGCTGCCAATACGATAGGCATCAGCACTAAAAATCGGTAAATTATGAGCGATACACGATTGTCGGCATGCGATTGTCGACCCATATCGGACGTACATATTGTGCGATTCTTATTAAGCATCTGTTGTTTTATTCTAACAGCCGGAATACATGCTCAAGTAATCACAGGTAAGGTGAATGGCAAACAAAACAACGAACTAAGCCCTGTTCCAGGCGCTATTGTTCAGATAACTGGGAGTTCCGCCAAGCTTTCAACAGATGCCGAAGGACGTTTTTCGTTTGCTGCTGTACCCTATCCTATTCAAATAATTATCTCGGCTACGGGCTTTAAATCTGATACGGTTCAATTTAATTTCGAAGCGGGAGATGTTCCTGAGTTCATCCTCGAGTCAAACACAACCCTTGCAGAATTAGAGGTTGGGGCGAAAAATCAAAGTACGCTGATTTCGTCTCTTAATCCGATTAAAACCGAAATCATCACCGAAACCGAATTATACAAAGCCGCTTGTTGTAACCTCAGCGAAAGCTTCCAAAATAATGCAACAGTCGATATTTCGACCACCAATGCTGTTACCGGAAGCAAGGAAATTCAGATGTTGGGATTAGCCGGAATTTATACGCAGCTTACGATTGAGAATCTACCCATGATGCGTGGCTTAGGTGTTGGTCAGGCTCTGGGATTCGTTCCGGGTTCGTGGGTCGAATCCATCCAAGTTTCGAAAGGTACCGGATCGGTTGCAAATGGATATGAGTCGATTACCGGACAAATTAACACCGAACTCAAAAAGCCTGACTGTAAGAGCGAGGGACTGCTGAATGGTTACATAAACAATATGCAACGCATGGAAGTTAATGCTATCAAGGTTTTTCGCATCAATGAACGCTGGTCATCGAACCTTATGCTCCATGCCAGCTCAATGGACTTTACTACCGACCAAAATAAGGATGGTTTTATGGACAGTCCTGATGGAGGTCAATTTAACGCAATGCATCGTTGGTTGTATACAGGTAAAAAGGGATTATCGGCTCAAATAGCTTTGCGTTTTGTTCACGACGAACGGCATGCGGGTACGATAGAACATGATGGCTCAGAACACAGCTACCATTACTACCATAAAATTCAACAAGGCGATGTACTTTTTAAAATGGGTTATGTTTTTCCGGGCAAGCCCGATAAATCAATCGGATTGCTGGGTACTGTGCGGCGGTATGTTCAGAGAGACCAGTTTGGCTTTCGGTGGTATGATGGGAGACAATGGAGCAGCAATGCGAACATCTTCTATCAAAATAAACTTGGAGAAACTCCACATAAATTCAGAATGGGATTAAATGTACTTTCGGATACATACGACGAGTATTTTACAGGTGCGCCATTCCAACGCAATGAAAGTGCCGCAGGTGGCTTTTTTGAATTTACAGGAGTAAAAGGCCGCTCAACACTAGTGGCAGGAATTCGCGGTGATTACAATACACTTTGGGGGGCAATAGTCACTCCGCGGATGCATTACAAGTTTCAGTGGAACGAGAATTTTTCTGTTCGTGTTTCGGGCGGCAGAGGCCAACGTACTGCGAACGTACTCGCCGAAAACATGAGTTACTTAGTAAGTCAGCGTCAACTCGTTTTGCCGGGTAATTATACGGGCGAATTTAGCAAGGCCTATGATCTAAAACCTGAAATTGCATGGAATGGAGGTACTTCGCTTGTTCAAAAATTGAGTATTGGGGGGCGCGAAGGTACATTGGCACTCGATGCTTATTACACCTGGTTTGAACGTCAGGTAATGGTTGATCTTGATAGTGATGTGCGTAAAGTATCGTTCTACACTGTAGAGGGTAGAACATCTGCCGCGAGCATTCAGCTTGATTATTATCAGGAAATTTCTGCACGCTTCGACCTAAAACTTGCCTACCGTTATACAGATGCGCGTGTGTATTATAACACAACAGGCAGCATCGAACGTCCTTACACCCCCGCACACCGAGCGCTGGTAAACCTTAGCTTTCATTCGCGCCGCGACAAGTGGTTAATAGACCTCACAACAAATTACATTGGCAGCAAACGCTTACCATCTACACAGAGCAACGAGGAGGCCTATCGCCTACCCGATCGTTCACCGGCATATACCTTGTTAAACGGCCAGGTAACCCGTAATCTTGGAAAATTCGCAATTTACATTGGCGGAGAAAATCTTCTGAATGTAATCCAACAACGCCAGATTTTATCGCCCGAGCATCCGCAAAGTCCATTTTTCGATGCCTCATTTATTTGGGGACCAACATTTGGCGCTATGGGTTATGCCGGTTTTCGCTGGAATTTCTAAAAAAAATCCGGGGACTTAATCAAGCGATTAATTCCCCGGATAAATTCAAAACTTAATAATCCAATCTATAGCGTTCAGCAGTTTTGAACTACTGAACTTTAACAAATCGTTTGCTGATGATTGTTTCGTCATCTAAAACGCATCGAACACCATACAATCCATTCGCCAAGGCTGCAACGTTGAATTGAATTGTTCCGTTTGCGTTTTGTACCGATTCTAATGCAATAATGCGTCCGCTTAGATCAACTACCTCAACTGAACGAACCTTAAGCCCATTTAATTCAAGTGTAATGACGTTTTGTGCAGGATTCGGGAACAAACGAATTTCGTTTGCAATGGCAGCATCCAAACCGGTGCATATTACAGCCTGAATTTCGTCTGTTGCTGTTCCCGAACAACCATTCTGATCTGTGTAAGTATAGGTTATGGGGAATGCTCCAGCATTTAAAGAAAGGAATGTATTATTCGAAACACCTATTCCTTGATACAAACCACCTTCAGGAGTTCCTCCCGAAAGATCAATTGCAGCGCCAACACATCCTGTACCATTTCCTAATTGCAAGGTAACAACCGGTGCAATTACAGTTGAAATAGTAATGCTGTTTGATGTTGCTGAACATAGCTGAGCATCGGTAATAACTACGTTGTATGAACCGGCACTGCTTGCCGCATAAACACTATTCGTTGCCCCTGTAATTGGAGTGCCATTAAATTGCCATTGGTAACTGTAACCGCTTACTGTAGGAGTCAAAAGATTCACGAATGAATTGCTGCAAACGGTTGTACTGCCCTGAGCTGCTGCAACAGGATTCTGAATATTACATGGAACAGGTGTACCCAAAATATAAATGTAGAATGTACTATTGGTAACGGCTGCATCAAAATCATATACGCGAACATAATAGGTCTGTCCGGCAACTAGATTTGTAAATAATTGTGATTCAACGTCGTAGTTACCAGTTGTTACATTATTTACACATTGTACAGGCACAAGATTACCACACGAACCCGAAAACACTTGAAATACAGTTGAAAAATCAAGATCGCCCCCAACATTAACTGTGGTTCCTGCAGGATTTTGACCTGCTACGAAACTAAACCAAACATCATCGTTGGCGTTGCCTGCACAACCAGCCTGTGATTGCGTTGCAAGTGCAGAATTGAAATACGTGTATGTTGCCTGACCGGCTGGTAAGGTCGGTAGTTGAATGGCTCCCGCACAATTATCGTTGGCAGGAATGGTAATATTCGTAATACAAATGGTGAAATCATTTGCAGGACTAGCCAATCCGCGATAATCGTAAACACGAACAAAATATGTTTGTCCGATCACCAAACCATTAGCGGTTAAATTTTCATCAAATCCTTCAATGAAGAAATCTGAACAGCCACGAGAAATAAGATTTCCGCAGGTACCAGAGAAATATTGTATTACAGGATCACTTCCATTCACCGCAGCAACATTTATACGTGCAGCAGTACTTTGCGCAACAAAAGAGAACCAAACATCAGCTTCAACCAAACCACCTGGTGAACAAGACGCAGCAGGTAATGAGCCTGTTGCATTGGCTACCGAAAATGGAATAGGATTACATGTTGTGCTTGGAGTAATTGCTACAGCACCCAAACAATCGTCGTTATCGAAAATTTGGTCAGGGTTCCAATAAGCACAAACAGTAAATTCAGGATCTGCAACAACTCCTGAGAAATAATCGTAAACGCGAACCCAGATGGTAATTCCTGGGACCAGTCCAATTACATCGATAGATTCGGCCACCCCGTTTGCAGTGTTATCTATACATCCAATTGAAACCAAGCCAGAGCAATCTCCCGTTGTGGAGTAAAAGAACTCTAAAACGGCGTCGAGTGATGCTCCGGTAGGCGTTACGTCTATTGTAAAGGCTGTATCAGAAGCAATGATTTGGTACCACACATCATCTGTGTTTGTACCGGCACAAGCTGTTACTGGCAATGAAGCATTTGAATTTGCAAGCGTTCCCAACACAGGACTGCATACCTGTCCAGCTTGAATGATAGTTGAATTGTCGCATTCGTCGTTTTCTACACCAAATATGGCCGCATCAAACCAAGCGCACAAAGCAAAAGATGAAGTAGGATTTGGATTAAAGCCCGTGTCGTATACGCGTAACCAAAGCGATTCGCCTGGTTGAATACCTATTATATATAACAATTCGCCCTGCCCTGCAATTGAATCATTAGCACACCCAAACGAAACGATACCAGAACAATCGCCTGTAGTTGAATAGAAGATTTCTGCTGCAATATCCATACTTGCAAAATCCGGAGCCAATTGAATAATCATGGCCGTATCGGATGCGATTAATTCAAACCATACATCATCGGTATTGGTACCTCCACATTGTGTTAACGGATTAGATCCTGTTGAACCCTCTAAGGTCGAAAACACAGGACTACATGCTATTCCTGCCTCAATAACGGTTGCACCAAAGCATTCGTCGTTTGTTGTACTCGAGCCAAATGAATCGTAAACACAAAAATCATAATCAAGGTTGTTGGCCACATTCCCAGATCCATCGTACAAACGAACATAATAGCGAGTTCCAGGAGCTGTTGGCGTAATGAGGAGTTGTTCTGCAAAGCCTTCTAATTCAAAATCACCACAACCCAAATTTGTTAGGCTAGCGCAATCGAGGCCTTCGTAGGCTTCTGCAATTGGATTTGTTGAACCAAATGGTGTAATGTCGAAGAAGATTGAATCTGAGATGGCAGTGAAAGTATACCATACATCAGATGAAATAAGCCCTGAACAGTCGAAGCCGAAACCAGCATCCGAATTGAACTCACCAAAATTTCCACCAAAAGGATTGGTGCAAGCTGCTGTAGTGGGTAATTCGATAGCTGTTTCGCAAATATCACCTGGAATTGATGGTGTAGATTCTGAATAAACACAAAACGTAAAATTCGGATTTACCGCTGGGGCAGAATAATAGTCAAAAATTCTTACGTATACCACCTGACCTGCTGAAGCTCCATCAATGCCCCATACCTCTGCCTGTCCATCAAGTGTTAAGTCGACACATGCAATTTCTGTTAAACTGTTACAATTACTACCCAAAAAAGCCTGCATAACAGGGTCAAAACCGGCTCCATTTGGAATACATTCGAAATTAATGACTGGCGAACCATCACATACAAAGCGATACCAAACATCATCTGTATTTGTACCTGTGCACGTAACAGGCGTTGTTGATCCTGTGGCATTCGTTAATGTACCCGAAACGCCTGTGCAGAATGTATTAACAGTAACATTGGTAGCAGCAATACAATTATCATTAGCAGGCGGATTTCCAGTACCTCCACCAGATGTTAACCGACAAACCAAGGTTGTTGCGGTTTGATTGGTTAGGCAATTGTATTCGTTCACTTGAACGTAGGCTATACCAGAAAACGTAGCCACCCAAGTAATTTTCGCATCATCTCCACAAAAATCGTCTTCATAAGCTATGGCAACACCAGTATTAGACGAATTAAATAAACTTAATTGCGAATCATACGAAGCATTACCTCCATCGTTAGTGCACAATGACCATTCGTATGTATTCCCTGCAACCACATTGTAGGCAGAATATTCACCTGCGTAAATTGCAGTTGAAACCGTTGTCCATGTGGAGGTTGGTGTTGTGGTTCCAAAAGGATATTGCACTCCAGAGAACACACATTGCGCACTTCCCGTGCGACTTAATAGCAACAACAAAAGTAGCTGTGCTGAAAAAAGATGTAGCGTTTTTTTCATGTTAAAAAATTTCGAACGGCGAAATTACTCAAAAATCGTGGTAGAAACTTATGAAATAGCCTATTTATAAAAATTCATTTCATCGAGATATTTCCAAGCGCTTTCGGGCAT
>CAZVHF010000116.1:0-7608 GCA_964627105.1 uncultured Chitinophaga sp. | reverse complement strand
AAAAATTGGTTTTAGATTATCGAAACAAAAAAAAACAAGTTATTTTTTGATTTACGATTAAAATTTAGGGGGTGTTGAAATAAATTTATAAAATATTTGGAGCATACCCCCTTAAAAAAATAACTTTGTGCCCGAAAAAGTAAAAAAAAACTCCTTATGTCAACCATTCGATTTAAAGCGCTCGAATCGCTCCTCAACCGCGAGCCGATGTTGAGTACGGCCAAGCCCGAAACCATCTCATCTTACTTTGGAAAATCGGTGTTTGGCGATATAGCCATGCGCCAGTATCTCGGTAAGGAGGCCTATGAAAAGGTGCGCGATGCGATTGAAAACGGAAGTCGCATTGAACGCGAAATTGCCGACCAGGTAGCCAATTCGATGAAAGCCTGGGCTATGGATCACGGTGTAACGCATTTCACGCATTGGTTTCAGCCATTAAACGGAGCTACCGCCGAGAAGCACGATGCCTTTTTTGAGCCACTTCCCGATGGTCGTGCGATAGAGCATTTTAGCGGATCAAATTTGATTCAACAGGAGCCCGATGCATCATCGTTCCCGAACGGAGGTATACGCAATACCTTCGAAGCTCGTGGATATACTGCCTGGGACCCTTCATCGCCCGCATTTGTAATTAGCAACACGCTGTGTATTCCAACTATTTTTGTTTCGTACACCGGCGAGGCGCTCGATTATAAAACGCCCTTGCTTAAAGCATTGCACGCCCTCGACAAAGCAGCGGTTGATGTATGCCAGTACTTCGATAAAAATGTTACAAAAGTGCATGCAACGCTGGGTTGGGAGCAAGAATATTTCCTCATCGATGAGGCTTTATATCATGCGCGTCCCGATTTGTCGTTAACAGGTCGCACACTGCTCGGGCATTCGCCGGCCAAAGGGCAACAACTCGAGGATCACTATTTTGGATCAATTCCCGACCGTGTTACGGCATACATGCGCGATTTTGAGGCCGAATCCTTGCGTTTGGGTATTCCGATTCGTACCCGCCACAACGAAGTGGCACCTAATCAGTTTGAGTGTGCTCCAATTTTTGAGGAAGCAAACCTGGCAGTTGACCACAACCAATTGCTCATGGACATTATGAATAAGGTAGCCCGTCGTCATCGTTTCCGCGTGTTGCTTCACGAAAAGCCATTTGCAGGTATCAATGGTTCGGGTAAGCATAACAACTGGTCGCTTTCGACCAACACCGGGAAAAATCTATTGAGTCCGGGAAAAACGCCCAAAACGAATTTACAGTTTCTTACATTCTTCATCAATACGCTTAAAGCGCTGCATACGCATGCCGACCTGATGCGTGCAGCCATTGCATCGGCAGGTAACGATCATCGCTTAGGCGCGAATGAAGCACCTCCGGCCATTATTTCGGCATTTATTGGAACCCAATTAACCGGTGTATTGGATGAATTGGAGAAGAAGGTGAAAACTACTGGTAAAATGACACCAGACGAGAAAACAGAACTCAAACTCGGAGTTGGTAAAATTCCGCAGATTTTACTCGATAATACCGACCGCAACCGAACATCGCCATTTGCGTTTACCGGAAACAAATTCGAATTCCGCGCGGTAGGGTCATCGGCCAATTGTGCTCAAGCTATGATTGTGATTAATACCATGGTGGCGCAGCAGCTAAAAGATTTTAAAGTAGAGGTGGATGGTTTGATGAGCAAGAAGAAACTCGATAAAGACGAGGCCATCTTCCAGGTATTGCGTCGTTACATCACAGAGTCGAAAACAATTCGCTTCGAAGGCAATGGCTACAGCGACGAATGGGTGAAAGAAGCGGCTAAGCGCGGCTTGAGCAATTTTGCGAAAACGCCCGAGGCACTCGATGCATTTGTTTCGAAATCGAGCATTTCGCTTTTCGAATCCAACAATGTCTTGAATCACCGCGAAGTTGAGGCGCGTCATGAAATTCAGCTTGAAACGTACACCAAAAAAATACAGATTGAGTCGCGTGTAATTGGCGATATCGCGGCGAATCACATTATTCCGACTGCGTTGAAATATCAGAACCAGCTAATTAACAACGTGCAGGGCTTAAAAAATATTTTAGACGGCAAAGCGTTTAGCAAAGCTGCACAAGCGCAATTGGAGATTATTCAGGAAATTTCTGAGCATGTGTCGGTTATTAAAAAGTCGATCGACGATATGATTGAGGCACGTAAGGTGGCGAACAAAATTACCAGCGCAAAGAAACAGGCTGTTGAGTACTGTTATAAGGTTCAGCCATTCTTTGAAACAATTCGATACCATTCCGATAAGCTCGAATTATTGGTCGACGATGAAATGTGGTGTTTGCCCAAATACCGCGAGATGCTGTTTATAAATTAATTTTTGATTTAATCATAATAAAACTAATCCGGTTTTTGGTAGAATTCATCAAAGACCGGATTATCTTTTTTTTTAAGAAATCGCATTCCAAATTTTGGTAGCAAATAGTTTTTTATAATTTAGCCGACCGTATTCGAAATTAACCATACGCACATGCTTAAAAACGCAAACCGAATCATTCTGACCTTTCTTGCTACTACAATCATTTCTGTTTCCCTAGTTGGTCAAGGGAAAAAAGTCGAAGCCGCCGATCGTTTATTCAACAACAAGGAATACTACGAAGCCTTAAATGCCTACAAAAAGGCAATGGAAACGGTTAAGAAAAAGAATGTTAAAGCAGAACTTACCTACAAACAGGCGCTTTGTTTCATGATGATAAACGATCCGAAAAAAGCGGAAGTTTGGTTCGGGAAAGCGATTAAGGCAAAATACCAGAATCCTGAAGCCCAGCTGTATCTTGCAGATATGATGCGCATTAACGGCAAGTACGATGAGGCGCTCGCCGAATATGAAAAATACACCAAGCTTAAACCAGAAGATCGTCGTGGCTCTGCAGGTGTAGAGAGTTGTAAATTATCTGTTAACTGGAAAAAGGAGCCAACCAAGCATCAGGTAAGCAATGTGCAGCCGCTAAACTCCAAATACGATGATTTTTCTCCAATCTTTAGCCGCAAGAATTTTAACGAAGTAATTTTTACTTCAAGTCGCGAAGGTTCTATTGGAAATTCTACCGATGGTTGGACTGGGGAAGCGTTCTCCGATTTGTATGAAGCCAAAGTGGATAAAAATGGAAAGTGGAGTACACCCGTAAATTTCAAAGAGCCTCTCAACGGAAAATACAACGATGGATCGGCTTCTTTGAACGATAAATATACCACTATGTTCTTTACCCGTTGCGAATACGATAAGAACAAAATTAAAGGCTGCCAGATTTATACCACCAAGAAAAAAGGTAACAATTGGGATGAGCCGCTTTTAGTTCCTTTTGCAGATGATTCTTTTACGGTAGGTCATCCATGGATTTCTGATGATGAGTCTACACTCTATTTTGCTTCCGATATGCCAGGTGGTATGGGAGGACGCGATATTTGGATGTCTAAACTCGATAAAAAAGGGAAATCTTGGAGCGCACCTGTAAATTTAGGTCCTCAGGTTAATACAGCTGGCGATGAATTATTCCCCACACTTCGCAATGATTCAACTCTTTACTTTTCATCAAACGGCCATGTTGGCATGGGCGGTCTCGATATGTTCGAAGCGAAATTAAAAGGCGGGAAATGGGGTGCTGTAGCGAATTTGAAATTCCCACTGAACTCTTCGGGCGATGATTTTAGCATTGTATTCCGCGGTAAACAAGAACGTGGCTATTTCTCTTCAAACCGCGATGGAGGTAAAGGTGGTTCTGATATCTACGAATTTGTAGTTCCTCCTGTACTTTTTACGCTTACAGGTATAGTATACAATTTTGAAAATAAGCAACCTGTTGAAGGAGCTAAAGTTGTAATGGTTGATCAGGATGGAATGACATTCGAAGCCATGACCGACAAAATGGGATCTTATTACTTCGACAATACCAAATTCAAAGAAGACAATACGTATCAATTAACGGTAACTGCCAATAACTTCCTTGGCGATAAAGGTTCAGAAACCACCAAAGGCGAGACCACCAGTTCTGACCACAAAAAAGATTTCTACATGAAACCGGTGAAGAAGGATGTGGCTATTCGCTTACCTGAAATTCTTTACGATTTGAATTCAGATAAACTCCGTCCTGAATCAAAAGATTCGTTAAATGGTCTTATTCAGACCCTGCGCGACAATCCACAAATTACGGTAGAATTGATGTCGCACACCGACAGCCGTGGTTCTGCAAAATCAAATATCGACCTTTCACAGCGTCGTGCACAATCGGTGGTGAATTACCTAATCGAGCAGAAAATCGATCCAGCTCGTTTGGCTGCCAAAGGGATGGGCGAAACCAAATTATTGAACAAGTGTAAAGACGGTGTTACGTGCACCGAAGAAGAGCATCAGCGTAACCGCCGTACCGAATTCCGTGTAACCGGTTTCGCATTCGTACCGAAAGAAGGAAGTCCTGAGTTTGTAGCGCCGAAAATTGAAACCGTTGACGAAGACGAAGAAGTTGAAACAGAGGTTCAGGAACAGCAGCGCGAAAACATCAAGATAGAAACGCCTCCTGCACCACCAGCTCCGGAGGCTCCAAAAGATAAACCTAAGTTCTAAACACAAAAAAATAACATTAAGCATCCCGCCCCTAAAGCGGGATGCTTTTATTTTACGGCATGTCAAACCAGAACCGATACGGAATGCGCGGTGTGTCTTCAGACAAAGAGGATGTTCACGCTGCAATCAAACACAGCTCGAAAGGATTATTCCCCAAGGCATTTTGCAAGATTATTCCCGACGAACTCAGCGGTGATGAAACATATGCGCTTGTGATGCATGCCGATGGAGCCGGAACAAAATCATCGCTTGCCTACATGTACTGGAAAGAAACAGGCGATATTTCGGTATGGCGTGGCATTGCACAGGATGCCTTGGTAATGAATACCGACGATTTGCTTTGTGCGGGGGTTACCGGAAACATTATGGTTTCATCGACCATCGGGCGAAATAAAAATCGCATACCCGGAGAGGTGCTCAGCGAAATTATTCGCGCCAATCAGGAACTCTGCGATTGGTTTAACTCCATGGGAATTAGCATGACGCTTACCGGAGGCGAAACTGCCGATGTGGGTGACCTTGTGCGAACCATTATTGTTGACTCAACCGTTGTAGCACGCATTCGCCGCGATGAGGTGATTGATAACGCCCGGATTCGTCCCGGCGATGTGATTGTTGGTCTTGCATCCTTCGGACAAGCAACATACGAAAGCGAATACAACAGCGGTATGGGTAGTAATGGATTAACCTCTGCACGGCACGATGTATTTAGCAACGAACTGGCGAGGAAATATCCCGAGAGTTTCGATCCCGAAGTACCAGCCAATCTGGTATACTCAGGCAAGTACAGATTAACAGACGAAGTGCCCGGATTGGGCACCGATTATGGTAAACTGGTACTTTCGCCCACACGTACCTACGCTCCGGTTATCAAACAGATGCTGGATAAATATCGTTCGCAGATTCATGGCATGATTCATTGCAGCGGAGGAGGCCAGACAAAGATTCTGCATTTTGCCGGCGATTATTCCATTGTAAAAGACAGGCTTTTCGATACGCCGCCTTTGTTTAATATCATTCAGGATGCATCCGGTACCGACTGGAAAGATATGTACAAGGTGTTTAACATGGGGCATCGCATGGAATTGTATGTTCCTGCAGCAATAGCAACCGAGCTCATTGCGATTTCACAAGCGTTTGGCATCGAAGCACAAATAGTTGGTCGAGTGGAGGAAGGTCCACGAAAATTAACCATTCATTCTTCGCATGGTGTATTCGAATACACCCCGAATTCCTAATTTCGCGCCGTGGAAGATAATAGCCTCATTGCACGACTCGACGCCATCCATGCGCGTTATGCCGAAGTAGAACTCCTGCTTTCGGATCCTTCTGTTATCGGCGATATGAACCGATTCAGGAAACTGAATAAGGAATACAAAGACCTGCAGCCCATAACCGAAGCACGGGTCAAATACCGCAGCGCAATCGATTCCATCCGCGAAGCCAAAGAAATTCTGAAAAACGAGAGCGATGCAGCCTTTCGTGAATTGGCGCAGGAAGAATTAAACGAGTCAGAACAGAAGAAACTCGAGCTGGAAGAAGAAATTCGAATTTTGTTGATTCCCAAAGATCCCGAAGACGATAAGAATGCGGTGCTCGAAATCCGCGCAGGAACAGGAGGCGACGAAGCCTCTATTTTTGCAGGCGACCTTACCCGCATGTACCAGCGCTATTGCGAAGGAAAAGGCTGGAAGATCGAAGTGGTGGATGAAACCGAAGGAACTATGGGCGGTTTCAGTAAAATTGTGATGGAGGTTTCGGGCGAAGGTGTTTACGGAATTCTCAAATACGAATCGGGAGTTCATCGCGTGCAACGTGTGCCGTTAACCGAAACACAGGGCCGCGTACATACTTCGGCCGCAACCGTGGTTGTGCTGCCCGAAGCCGATGAAGTAGACGTGGTACTAAATCCGGCCGATATCGAAATGCAGACCTCGCGTTCGGGAGGTGCCGGAGGTCAGAACGTAAATAAGGTGGAAACCAAAGTACAGCTCACACACAAACCTACGGGAATTGTAGTTGTTTGTCAGGTAGAACGCAGCCAGTTGGGCAATCGCGAGCGTGCCATGAATATGCTGCGTACGAAACTGTATGAGATGGAACTTTCGAAGCATCTCGACGAAGTGGCCAAGCGCCGCAAAACCATGGTGTCTACAGGCGATCGTTCAGCCAAGATTAGAACATACAATTACGCGCAAAGTCGTGTAACCGATCATCGCATTGGCATGTCGGTTTATAATTTACCGGCCTTTATGGATGGCGACATCGAAGACATGATTAAAGCGCTACAGGTTGCCGAGAATGCCGAGCGCATGAAAGAAGGAGGCATGGCATGACACGCGCCGAGCTCGTAAAGCAGATATTCGAAAAACAATCTTTTTTGTGTGTTGGGCTCGATCCCGATTTGGAAAAGATTCCAAAGCATTTGTTGCAAAGCGAAAATCCGGTACTCGAATTTAACAAGGCCATTATTGAGGCAACTGCGCCCTATTGTGTAGCCTACAAACCCAACCTGGCCTTTTTTGAGGCATTGGGCGAACGAGGCATGCAGACTTTTTATGAGACCTTAAAATACATTCCGAAAAGTCACTTTGTAATTGCCGATGCCAAGCGTGGCGATATTGGCAATACTTCGAAGAAATACGCGGAAGCTTTTTTTGAAAAGTTCGACTGCGATGCCTTAACGATTGCGCCATATATGGGCTCCGATTCGGTGCAACCATTTTTGGGCGAAGCGGGAAAATGGGCTGTTTTACTAGCACTTACCAGCAATCAGGGCGCCGATGATTTCGAGCAACTATTACTTACAAACGGGAAAAAGCTTTACGAAGAAGTCATAGATCGCGCCATGGAGTGGGGAAATGCCGATGAATTGATGTTTGTTGTAGGAGCGACGCGCCCCGAACAATTGAAGATGCTGCGCAAACGTGCTCCGGGTTATTTCTTTTTGATTCCGGGTGTTGGAGCGCAGGGTGGGAATCTTGCAGAAGTAGCCGAAGCTGCTTTAGCCAA
>CAZVHF010000115.1:0-7652 GCA_964627105.1 uncultured Chitinophaga sp. | reverse complement strand
AAGAATGCTAAACGCTAATTATGTTGAGTTTTTAAGTGTTTTCTATGTCAATCGGTTTTGGGTTTGATGGTTCAAAAATAGGGATTTATGGTGTAGGTAGTGGTAATGCGTGTTATGTTTTTTTGCACGGAGATTTTGGGGCGCTGCATCAAAGGGGCGTCGCCCGGGTATCTGTGCAACATCGCACATAAAAACCGATTAAACTTCAATTAGAAACAACTCAAGTTCTGAGATTTTCGAGAAACTTTGATCGGCCGTTACTAAGGGAAGCGAATAACTTAAACAAGTGGCTGCTATTATCGCATCAGGTAGTTTTATCGCATATTTTTTTCGCAACCCAATGGTTTGTTCTTTCAATGTCGTATCCCATTCTATTTGAAAACAATCCTTTAGCATTGCCTTCAGTGCCACTTCCTCACGCAGCGATAACCCTCTATATCCAAGTAATTCAATTTCCGAGATAAACGAAATGCCAATCTCATATTCCACAAATGGTTCAACTATCTTGTTCCCTTCATGTAAATAAATCAAGAAATTGGTATCAGCAATAAAATCAATCGTCATTTTCCCTCGCGGAAATTTGGTATGTCAACCCGTCGATATTTCGTTTAAGCTTCCCGAAATGCTTCGCCAAATTACCTTTTGCAGGCTTTTTTTTAAGTTTGTTGAGAAGCACCTTTGAAGTATGCTTGTTATTTTCCTTGGTAATTTTGGTTGTCATTGTTTGAAAGACTAAATTCAAATTTAATCAATTTCACCTACACACGCGTACAATGGATTTATTTAGGCGTTTAATAAAGAAAAACCATGAAAAAGGCATCAATAAGAAACGCTAAATCGTTTGATGAATTACTTGATCTCAAGTACGGTAAAATTGGAACGGAAGCGCGTGATGCGCATGAGTCTAAGGCCAATTACTTTGTTATCTCTGAAATATTAAGAGAAGCAAGGAAAGAAGCAAATATTACCCAGCAAGAACTCGCTGAGAAAATTGGAACGAAGAAAAGCTATATCTCAAGGCTTGAAAATGGGAAAGTAGATATCTAGCTCCACCCTGTTCAAAATAATTGAACTCGGCCTTGGTAGGCATATCCGATTTACCATTCAATAGAAGCCCCGGTAAGAGCTTCGAAGCCGAGAAGCACTTGATTTATACGCATTTCGTCAAAAGAAAAGGAGCGGCATATTCTTAGCCCTATTAAGGCTATCGAAGAATATACACACGGAGATTCTTTACTTTTTTGCTAGTTTTTAAGTGGCAACAATGCATACTTTTTTGAATACTCCAACATTTGTTCTGAGAACGATTCGGGATATTCTATCTTAACATCCATAATTTTATCGCCTTTGCTCACTGCAACCAAACGCGGCTGAATAAATCCTTTGTATGGCGCTACGTTCAAGGCAGCGAAACGTTCTTTCACTTCCTTGTGCAATTTGGCATCTACCTTAACGCCGTAATTCTCAACCAATGCTTGACCGGCAGCAAAATCGCCCTGCGACTTGATGCGCTGTATTTCACGCAATAAATCGCCAAACAATTTGCGAAGCTTGACGTAGTCGTTAATCTGTACATAGGTTTTGCCGTTTCGATTAATCAACTCAGCTACTTTTTCAGAAGCCCCTTTTTCCATAACCCATTTGGCTACCAACTGCCGATTACGCATGTGGGCCTCTTCGATGTTTTTACCCGGTTCGATGCGGTTTAACTGCAGCATCAAGCCATTAAGCAAATAACTTTCGTATTCGGCCATACCCACCTCGAGCGATGGCATTACCCCAATATCGACCAATTTCTGATCGTAGATGTAGTATAAGGCCACCAGATCGGCACGCGCCTCCTCGAGGGTGTTCTGGTAATTTTTGAGGGTTACATCGGGTGTAGCCACTCCAGGTTCGAGCTGACCACTGGCATGCCCGATAACTTCGTGCATGTCGGTATGCAATGCTGCCGCAAGGTTTCCATACTTCTTTGCACGCTCCAGTGTTTGTTCGTTCAATGCAAACTCTGCCGAACTGGGCGATTTGGCGCCGGCAATATTGTAAGCGCTTACGATATTGCCCAACGCTACCGATTTAGAACCATGTTGCTGGCGTATCCAGTTGCTGTTCGGAAGGTTAATGCCAATTGGCGTAGAAGGTGCCGCGTCGCCGCTTTCAACAATTACATTGATCGACTTTCCGATTATACCTTTTACTTCCGCTTTCTTATGATTAGGCATCAGCGGAGCGTTGTCTTCGAACCACTGTGCATTTTTCGCAATCGTTTCGATTAGTTTCGTTGCTTCAAAATCTTTAATTGAGACCACCGACTCGAATGTACCGCGCTTGCCCAATGCATCCTGATATACTTCGATAAAACCATTTACATTGTCGATGGTCGAATTTACATCGCTCACCCAAGCCACATTGTACGCATCAAATTTTTCAAGGTCGCCGGTTTTGTAATACTCAACCAACAATTCGAGCGACTTTTTTTGTTCGGGTGTTTCGGCAACTGCAACCGCTTTTTCGAGCCAGTAAACGATTTTTTCAATCGCTGCAGAGTACATGCCGCCTACTTTCCAGGTTTTTTCGACCAGTTTCCCGTTTTCTTTTACAAGCTTCGAATTCAATCCATGTTCAACCGGGGTTAGATCTTTCGGATCATTCAAAGCAGCATAAAACTCCTCCACTTCTTTTTGTGTAACACCTTCGTAGAAATTATTCGCCGAACCAACAATGTTATCGATACCCGACTCGAGGTTAACGGTTTTTCCATCAACGGTAGGGTCAAATAAAATTGGGCTAATCCATCCAATGAACTCAAGCTTGTCGTTCAGTCCCAGTGGTAGCTTATCATCGGGCGTTTTCATGAGCAGTTCGCTCAAATAAGCAGCACTGAATTCGGGAATAATTTTATCGCTGGCATAATGGTGATGAATGCCGTTCGAAAACCACACCCGCTTGGTATATGTTTCAAATTTGGCATAATCGGCCGATTTGCGATCACCGGCATAGTGCTCCCAAATGGCTTCGAGTGTTTTGCGGATAGTCAGATTGTTTTTGTATTTCTGGTCCCAAATCATATCGCGGCCGCACAGTGCTGCTTCGTAAAGGTAATACGCCAGTTCTTTTTGTTTTGGCGATAGTTGTTCGAACCCGGGTACTTCGTATCGTAAAACCTGGATATCGGCAAAGCGCTCGGCTTCGACCTGAAAAGGTTTGGCGCTCTGTGCATCGGTTTGATTGATAAGCATAAATGTGGCGATTGCGAGGAATAAATTTTTCATGGGATAGTTTTCGAAGGATGCAAATTTAGCCTTTACGGAACACGAACCAAACCGCCAGCAACATGCACACGAATGCGGCAAGGTGGTTCCAGTTTAGTTTTATGGTTTTGAAGAAAAAGACGGCTATTTGGCTGCATTATGATTGTGAAATCAATTTGTGTTTGCAGCATGGCAGTCAATGCAAAATAATTGGATGGTGCTAAATTTATGGAGTAAATTTATTCATTTAACAATACCATAGCACTAAACTGCCATTATGTCAATAAAATACGCCATGGAAATTTTGGGTTTTATTTTTGAATATTAGGAAGTATATTTTACTAACTATCAAATCGAATTTCATGAAAAAAAAATCATTGACCCCTAAAAACATTCTTATCACTTCAGCAAGCGCTGCAATTTCAGCAGTTATATTAAGAACCATATTTAAAAATTACAACCCGTATTTAAAATACGGCGGCGGAATAATATTGGGTTCAACCTTGATAAAAAAGGATAGTAAAAATATACTGAAGCAAGTTGGAGTTGGAATAGTGCTTGCCAATATTTCAAATTACATATATGACATCATCCAAAAACCTAAGTGCCCCTTCAAATTTAAAAGTCACTTGCCAAAACCAGATACATTGCTAATCAACACTAACTATGGTAATGTATTGCAAATGAACGAAGTAAAAGAAGGCGACATTTATTTAACAGATAAATATAGCTCTGCAGGATGGTCAAGTTCATTTAAATTAACTCACTGTTTAGATATTTCAGGCTATAGTGGAGGATTAAAAAGTAAAAAGGGGGATTCTGTAAAGTGGTCTAAATTAGAGGACTTTACGGAAGAATTTAATTCATTACTCAAAAGGTGGGTATCTTTTTTCGAACAGCAGAAAGTAAATTTTAGTGATTCGCCTCGA
This sequence comes from uncultured Chitinophaga sp., assembly GCA_964627105.1. Lineage (GTDB taxonomy): Bacteria > Bacteroidota > Bacteroidia > M30B66 > M30B66 > CAMCXT01. The sequence continues at coordinate 3,472 of CAZVHF010000115.1, read as the reverse complement.
GGGTACACAAAGAAATTGCTTTTTTGGCAATCTATGGTAGATGATGGAAAGCAATTGGATATAAAAAATGGTAGATGGGCACCTAAATTTCGAGGAGAATGGTCAAAGTATCAAAATACATTAGTTCGATATGATGACTATGGTAATATACTCTACGGGGCAGCTGGTTCTGCATTTGGAATCGATGAATCTACATTATTAGCAGGCGCCAATTTAAACCAATTGAAGAAAACTGGATTTGATGAAGAAAAAGATTTTTTTTCAATTAAAAGAGGGATTAATCTTTATAAATCCAGTTTCTCAAAATTGAAAAAAATAGCTTAGTAAAAAAGATGATTAAAGAATTTATTTTAAAGAATCCGAGAATCGGAACCATATTGCTCATTATTTCAATTTCACTTTCAATATGCTTATTGATTAGTTTCTCTTTTAATTACCTCACTATAATATGGATAAATGTAGCTTTTGCCTTTTTAATCGCAATCCTATTTAGAAAGCTTCGATTTTATTCGTTTTTTTGGGGGGTAACCTTGACAAGTCTGCTTTCAAACTGGGAAAGTATAGATATACAAATAAATAAAAATAAATACTATTCTTTTTTTTCACCATTGATGAATTTTGAATGTATAGCTGGTTATGACTTTTCAACAGGTGGCTTAACAAAAAGCTACCATTGCTATACATTCAAAATTTCAGAAATGGATAGCATTTTATTTAATAAAAAATATTCAATTGATAATGAATTAATTATTCATTTAAAAAAATTAGGATGTGTATCGATTGAAAGTTCGAAAAACATGATACAATTGTGGTATCCTAAATTTGTTTTTAATATCACTATGATCGAAGGTGAGGTTAATTATGAAGTGAGTGAACTGCATTAATTCGATTATTCCAATTCCAAATTCACACCTCTATTTTACAGCATGTGTAGAATTCATAAAAACTATGATAAAATACTTCTAAACGAATTGATTACACTTTTTCATGATATTATTTTCGAAGGATGAAAATTTAGCCTTTACGGAACACGAACCAAACCGCCAACACCATGCACACGAATGCGGCAAGGTGGTTCCAGTTTAGTTTTATGGTTTTGAAGAAAAAGACGGCTATCAATGTAAAAACAGAAAGCGAAATCACTTCCTGAATAATGCGCAGTTGAATGAGGTTAAATGGGCCGCCCTGACTTTCGTGGCCGATTCGGTTGGCCGGAACTTGAAACATATACTCGAAAAATGCTAAACCCCAACTGGCCAAAATCAAACCCGGAACACCCCATTTTACCCAAACCGATGTATCCTTCAGGAACAAATGCTTGTACCAGGCAAGCGTCATAAACACGTTCGATATCAGCAGAAAAAGTACCGTTAACAAACCTTTATTCATCGCTTCCGTTTCTTTTTGGGTTCTTCGGGCTCGGCCGGACGAAGGAAAATATCGTCCTTGCTGCGCGGACGCAATGCCCCATACCACCTGAAATTTTTCAGTTTCAACTCGTCGGGATTGGCTTTTTCCAACGGCAGTAACTTCGCATCGGGTTTTTTGAGGAAGGTGATGCGGCTAACTTCGTTCGAATCGAGGAAAATAAGCATATCGCTGCATTCAGCTTTGTTTATTCCAATGTACCTTCCCCTGTCATCTTCGGCATAATATACCGATTGCCCGTTGCCACGCACGTTTACTTTTCGAAGCTCTGAATTGATGAAATGCCCGGTGATGTCTTTTCCTTTGATTTGGTTGTAGTGCACCGTATCGACTTCCGAAATAATAAAGGCATTGTGCCGCAGGTACAAGGTTTCGAGCTCGTCGTTAGCAAGCTGTATACGCACACTGTCACCCAGCAACTGATTTTTTTCGTTCCACAACACAGGTCTGCCAAAGAGGCGCATCAGCGAATCGGTTTCGGTATAGGTAAGCGAATCGCATTTGCCTTGAAAATCGCGTTTAAAAAAACGCACGTGATGAAATGCGTAAAAGCTTCGTTTGTCGAGCAACGTGTCGGTAATCGATAGCAATGTATCGCCGTGTACATAGAGCGTATCTTTTCCAAAAATCTTTTCCATCGCTGCACGATCGGTCATCAGGATGCGGTCGTTTGCTTCGAAATAATCGGCATAGTTTCCGGTAAGCACCAACTGATTGGCCGAATCGCGTATCACGGCATTCTGTCGTACACGGCCCAATTTCTTTTTGCGGTCGTAATAAATTTTATCGCCACTCACTTCTTGTCCTTTGCTGATGATGCGTGCATTTCGGCCAAATTCGCTTATATCATTTCGGGTGTCGTAAAAACCGTTCTCGCAGTAAATGGTATTGGTTTCGGAGCGAATCCAGGTGGGTCCGGTAAAAATTGCCGTTTCGTTCACCGTGTTGTATTGCAAACTATCGCCTGTCATGGTGTACTCTTTCGACACCAGTTTCACGTTTTTCCGAAAGTAAAACAATTTCTTATCGGGCCGGTATTGCCCGTAAACGCTTGTAAGTGTATTCTTATCCTTGTTATTGATGATGGTTCCTCCGGTGGTATACGTTGCCGTTCGGCTACTCATATCGTATTGCAATTGTGAGGTCGAAAGTGTGCTTGAACCATCGCGAAGTTTCACATTCCCAATTACATTGGCCATTTTCGTTTTACCATCGTATTCCAGCTTATTTCCGGTTATGGTAACCGATTCGTTCACGATGCGCACATTCGAGAAGGCGTCCATGCGTTCAGAACTCTCGTAAAAGTAAGCCGAATCGCAATATAGCATGCTGCCCTGGTGTTCGAACGCCACATTCCCAATCAAGCGACGGGCATCGGGCATGCGGTCGCTGTATTCGAGCGAGTTGGCATTGACGATGCGTATTTTTCTTCCCGATTGAGCCTTGGCAGTTTGCGCACAAGCGTAGAGAAAAACGCTGAAAAAAAGGAGCAGGATAGGCCTGAACATCGCTCCAAAAATAAAGGAATATTCGGTGTTTGCATCGAAATGCTGCTTGTTTTATCGGGATTCATTAGCTTTACCATCCCAAAACAAACCATGCCTTTCCCCGTTCAATCCGTTCAGCATTCGCGCCGCGCGTCTGTCGACTTTAATAATCTGCCCTTTGGCCGCGTCTTTTCCGACCACATGTTTGTTGCCGATTTCGATGGCCGGCAATGGGCAGATGTTCGCATTCAACCTTATGCACCACTTTCGCTCGACCCTTCGACGGCAGTGATCCATTACGGCCAATCTATTTTCGAGGGATTAAAAGCATATCGCTCGGATGACGATTCGATATTGCTTTTCAGGCATGCCGAAAATTACAAGCGCATGAACAATTCGGCCGTTCGAATGAGCATGCCCGAAATTCCACGCGATATTTTCATGGATGGGATGGAACAGCTAATTCGGCTCGATTCGGCTTGGGTTCCTAAAGGAGAAGGCAACTCATTATATATTCGTCCGGTTTATTTCGCCACCGATCCGGTAATTGGCGTGCA
>CAZVHF010000114.1:0-7717 GCA_964627105.1 uncultured Chitinophaga sp. | reverse complement strand
CCATTTGCGTATGAACCGGCAATGAAAACATTATTTGCATTATCTACGGCAATTTGTTCGCAAGTTTCAGATGAAGTTCCTCCTGCATTTTTTGCCCAAAGCGATATTCCGTTAGGGTCAAACTTGGCTAAAAACAAATCGCTAAATCCGTTGCTCGCTAGTTCAATTCCACCAAAGTTGATTGCTGTTCTAAACGACCCAGTAATATAACAATTGCCATCACTATCACATGCAATTCCATTCGCATAATCACCTGATAAGCTTTCAGAACCCTGCCCAAACGATTGTGCCCATAAAAGCTCTCCAGCCGAATTTAATTTGATTAGAAAAATATCATCTTCGAAATAAACCGGCGGAGATGATACTGGATTGGGTGTGGTATCTGAATTAATTAGGATTGCACCTTCAAAGGTTAGGGTGTCACAGCCAAAATAACCTGTTAAAAAATAATTTCCGTCTGTATCGGTTGCCAGTCCAGTGCAACGAACCGAACTAGGCGCAAAGCTCTGTTTAACCGAAATAAAGTCACCATCGGGAGAATATCTTGCAAAGAAAAATTCTTCAAAAGGATCGACCGGAGAATTGTTCTGTACAAGGCTTGAATTGGCATCAAATTGCATAATGTTTCCTGAAAAATTCCCAACCATAGCAAGGTTGCCGGAAGCATCTATTGCAATATCATTAGGCTCCTCATACGATTCGCCGCCAGCAGTTTGTATCCACTGAAACTCTCCATTTTGATTGTATTTCAATAGAAAAACATCAGAAAGACCAGAGCCCGGGTACATTGAAAGTGAGATTCCGTTGATGGTTAATTCCGATCCTGGGATGCTGTTAAACAACAGAAATGTACCCGCAAGGTAACAATTACCGCTGGCATCAGTTGCAATTGTTTTTCCAGTTGAACTGGCATCAATTTGATTATCGAACGATTTAGCCCATAAAACAGTACCAGATGGATCATACTTTACAAGAAATGCTGCAGAATTCGTTGCTCCGATTGTTGATGTATTAAAGCGGGCTGGATTATACAGAATAGAATTTCCAAAATCAATCGAATCAAGGGTAAAATAACCTGTAATGAAGCAATTACCATCGAGATCAACACTTACCGCATTGCATTCCCCTCCATCTATAACCTTTGCCCAAACCAAACCTCCATTTGGGTCTCGCTTTACCAAAATAGCCGCGCTGTTTTCGACCGAATTAAATGTTTGTCCGCCAAATGTAACGGATGGGCCAAAAAAAGTACCGCATACATAGGCATTACCGAGCTGATCTGTGGCAACATCTGTGAATTCATCCGACTGGTTTGAACTAAGGAATCGAACCCAGCTCCAGTCTGGCTCCTGTGCCATTAATAAATAATTGACAAAAAATGAGCTTACGAGTAGAAGTAATTGCTTTTTCATAGTTTGAACTTAGTTATTGTTGGGTTCAAATTTCTATGTTCATTGCAATATTGTCAATCACTAATTCTAGTGATAGCATGCTCCAAATCCAATCATCCCCACTTCCAATTATTTGCATACATTTGCAGGGTTAAAACACCTTGAAGAAGCCCCCCTAAATTTTGCTATTCACATACGGTGTGAATAATTTGTGCGCATGGCCGCTACAAATCCATACAATGCTTCTTACTTTTATTCTATAAAATTTCATGCTCGAACAATTTTTACTCACCCTGCTTTTGGTGATTCTTAACGGCTTCTTTGTGGCCGCAGAATTCGCTATCGTTAAGGTGAGGCATTCTCAAATAGAACTCCGCGCCAGTCAGGGAAACACCTTGGCTAAAATGGCGCAGCATATTGTTTCGCATCTCGATGGGTACCTCAGCGCCTGCCAGCTCGGCATTACGCTCGCATCGCTTGCGCTCGGGTGGATTGGCGAAGATGTGGTAAACAAGCTCGTGTTGCAGGTTATGGCCAACATGGGCTACACACTCGATGCCGGTGCATCACACGCCATCTCGATTCCAATTGCTTTTTCGTTCATCACCGTTTTACACATTGTACTCGGCGAGCAGGTTCCTAAAACGGCAGCCATCCGCAAACCGCTCCCCACTACATTATTCATCGCACTGCCCTTGCGCGTGTTCTATGTGCTGTTTATGCCTTTCATCTGGATGCTCAACGGATTGTCCATCTTAACGCTTAAAATTTTTGGACTGGCCCACTCAGACCATTCAGAAATACACACCGAGGAAGAATTGCGCATGATTCTTACCGAATCGGAAGAAGGCGGAGCAATCAAACCATCCGAACACGAACTCATTCAGAATGTGTTCGAATTCGACGACCGTGTAGTACGGCAGATTTTCGTTCCACGTACACGCGTTATTGCACTCGATATCGACGAAGACATCGAGAAAAACATCGATAAGGTGGTCGAAGAAGGGTACTCGCGCCTGCCTGTTTACAAAGACAGCATCGACAATATTCTTGGCGTAATCCACACGAAAGACCTTATTCGCCTTATCCGAAAAGGTCAAACCATAAACCTCGAATCGCTTATCCGTCCGGCGTATTACGTTCCTGTAAGCAAACAGGTAAACGACTTATTACGCGAATTGCAGCGCCAGCATATTCAAATGGCCATTGTTACCAACGAATTTGGGGGAACCGAAGGGATTGTAACCATGGAGGACATCATCGAGGAAATTGTTGGTGAAATTCAGGACGAACACGACGAAGAAAAACCGGCCGTTGAGAAAAAATCGGAGCAGGAATACCTCGTCAATGCGACCGCCAACATTTCGGATGTAAACGATTTATTGCCGATTGTGTTGGAAGAAGGGCAGGATTACGAAACCGTTTCGGGCTTGGTAAACAAGATATTCGGAGGAATTCCGGCGGTGAACGAAACGATGGAATACGGCGGCTACCGCTTCACCATTACGAAACGCTTCAAGCACAGTGTTGAACAGGTTCGGCTTACCGTTATCGACTCGGAAGCCGTTCACAACGATTAAAGCATGACAGGCAGCACTACTTCACCGGAACAGCTGCAAACCCTGAATGTGGAAGGAATGACCTGTGCCAATTGCGCGATGGGCATTCAGCGCACGCTACAAAAAAAAGGACTTACGGATGCATTGGTAAACTTTGCCGCCGGAGAAGTGCAGTATACCCCGGTTGAAGGTTACAGCCGCGAGGCCATTGTGCACGAAATTGAGCAATTGGGCTATTCGGTTAAACTGCCCCAAGCATCGGAGAAAGCAAATGGCTTGACTAAAATCGAAAAACTACTGGTGTTTTGTTCCATCTTTACCCTGCCCCTACTCTTACACATGGTTTGGCCTGCATCGCTGCTGATGAATCATTGGTTTCAGCTTGCCATGTGCGTTCCGGTAATGGCTACTGGCGGGATGTATTTCCTAAGAAGTGCTGTGATGTCGATTCGAAGCGGTGTGGCGAACATGGATGTGCTGATTGCCCTCGGTTCGTTTTCGGCATTACTCTACAGCCTGATCGGAATTTTCGTAATCCAAGGCAATGCGCACCAATACCTCTTTTTTGAAACGGCTGCCAGCATTGTTACACTTGTTTTAGCCGGAAATGTTATCGAAAAACGCACCCTGAAACAAACCAACCGTGCACTCGAAGAACTGGCCGCACTGAAATCGCCCATTGCTCTGCGCTTGAATAATCCGGAATTTATTGACGCGGTAGAAGAAATTGCCACCGATCGGGTTCTTGCAGGCGATTTTTTGCTGATTCGCGAAGGTGCACGTGTGCCTGCCGATGGCATTGTGCATTCGGGCAACGGACTCTGCGACGAACGCATGATAACCGGCGAGAGTTTGCCCGCCGAAGTTGGTGAAGGTGCAATCTTGCGCGGCGGAACCTTGCTACTGAAAGGTAACCTGATTATGCAAAGTACCCGGGCCGGAAGCGAAACCTTTATTACCGATATTGTTCGACTGGTGCAAAAAGCGCAGGCCGAAAAAGCCCCGATGCAGCGACTCAGCGACCGAATAAGCGCCGTATTTGTGCCGGTTGTTGTAGGCATTGCGTTAATCACATTTATCGTTTCGCTATTTGTTGGAATCGAAACGTCGGAAGCCTTGATGCGCGCTATTGCGGTGTTGGTTGTTTCGTGTCCCTGTGCGATGGGTTTAGCGGCGCCCACTGCAGCCATGGCCGGATTGGGTGTGGCGGCGCGCAAGGGAATCATTTTCAAAAGTGTCGAAGCTGCACAGAAACTGGCAGAGGCAACGATTTTTGTTTTTGATAAAACGGGCACATTAACAAGTGGCGAACATACCCTTGAAAAAATCGAAGTGTACCCGCACACGTTACCCGAAAACCCAGAGGCATATGCCTTGGCCCTGGAACAAGTATCCAATCATCCGCTGGCCGAAACACTGCGAAAAGCCTTTGCAGCAAATCAACCTGTGCAACTAAGCCGGGTTACCGAACTGGCCGGCATAGGCATAGAGGGCTTTACACCCGAAGGCGTTCACCTGAAACTCGGTTCGAAACGCATTTTCACTAAGGAACCCGAACAAATTCACGACATTTACCTGAGCGCCGATGGTGTGCCGGTTTTGGGTATTACCATAAAAGATGAATTAAAATCTGATGCGGCGCGAACCATTGCCCAATTAAAAAAGCAGGGAATACGCGTGGTGATGTTGAGCGGCGACCGCGAAAGTACCTGTAAGGCCATGGCCCAAGAAGCCGGAATACACGAAGTATACAGCGAATGTTTACCGGCAAGGAAGATTGAAATCCTCGAAGCCTTGAAAAAAGAAGGACGTGTAGCGATGGTTGGCGATGGCATTAACGATGCGCCGGCGCTGTCTGCTGCGGATGCCGCTGTTTCGTTGAGTTCGGGAAGTTCGGTGGCCAAGGAGAGCTCGGGGATTGTATTGACTGCACGCAACTCATTAGGCGATTTAATTTTTGCTCGTGAAACCGCATCGGCAACCATCCGTACAATGAAGCAAAATCTATTCTGGGCATTTTTCTACAACGTATTGGCAATTCCCTTTGCTGCATTCGGATACCTAAATCCGATGATAGCCGCTATTGCGATGGCTTTATCGGATGTTGTGGTTATAGGAAACGCCATTCGTTTAAATTTTTTCAAAGGAAGCATGAAAAGTTCTACTTCTTCTTTGTAAACTTGAAAACGTGGAAAACAGCAGCCAAAAGCATATTGTTTTTTTCAGTTCCTGGTACCCCACCAAATTCAATCCGGTGTTGGGAATTTTTGTGCAGCGACACGCAAAAGCTGCCGCTAAATATCATCGTGTAACGGTACTCCATGCTTGCGCCGATGATACAATGCTCGAAGGGGAATTCAGGATTGAACGAAACACCGAAGCCAATCTTACCGAAGTAATTCTGTATTACGGCCGAAAAAATTCAGGGCCCCAACTTATTCGCATATGGAAGCAAAAGCGCCGGCTCGAAAAATACTACCGCTTCGGGATGGAGAAAGTGGAGCAATGGTATGGCAAACCCGATTTACTGCACTTGCACATTATATGGCCTTTGGGAGGAATCGCTGCGCAATGTGCCCGCAAATGGAGAATTCCGCTTCTCATCTCCGAACACTGGACAGGCTATTTCTCCGAAGACGGACGTTACAAGGGCTTCTGGATGAAGCAACTCACCCGTAAAACCGTGAAGAAAGCGAAAGGAATTTGTGTACTTAACCAACGGCAGGAAAATATATTGAAGCAGCATGGCTTGTATAAGAGTGGTTTTCGCATCCCCAATGTAGTCGACACCACCGTTTTTTGTACGGGCGATGAAACTGAAGACGAACGGATCCATGTTATTTGCGTTGCCGCGCTCGACGACCGGCAGAAAAACATTTCGGGCCTGCTGAAATCGTTTCGAAATATCCGCCGCAAACATCCGCAGGTAGAGTTAACCATTGTGGGAACAGGCGAAGACGAATCATCGCTGAAGTTACAATCAAATGAACTTGGACTCACGCAACGGGGCGTTACCTTTACCGGAGCACTTAAACCCGAAGAAATAGCAGATAAAATGAAGCATTCGACCGTATTGGTGCTCAATAGCCGCTTCGAAAACCAACCAGTTGTCATACTCGAAGCGCTCTGCTGTGGTTTATCGGTAATTTCGACTGATGTAGGTGGAATATCAGAATTGGTGAACGACACAAACGGTATCTTATTTAACGGGCTCGATGAAAATGGACTCGAAGAGGCCTTTGAAAGCTGGCTTAAAGCGCGCGAAAAGTTTGATCGTAAAACCATTGCCGCCGATGCCGCAACGAAATTTGGCCAAGAGGCCATTGCCTCATCTTTGAAATCCGTTTACGCTCAGATTTTGGGATCATGCTAAAGCTCATTCTGGGCGCCTTTTTTAGCCGCTTCGTTACCGCCATCCTAAACTTCGGAACCATCATCATGATTTCCCGAAAACTGGGTCCCGAAGGCAAGGGTTTGTCAACCATTTTACTCGTTACCTTGGTAAGCGTGCAGATGCTGTGCGACTTTGCCGGAGGAGCTGCCTTGGTGTATCTATCGCCTCGTTTTCGCCTGCGCACCCTACTCGTTCCGGTATGGATCTGGAATGCGCTCTGCAGTATTGGCTTGCTGATTTTTCTAAGTATCGAAAGCCAACATTTGATGCATCCCCTAGCCTGGCAGGCTGCGGCGTTGTGCTTTGTAAATGCATCGTTTAGCCAGCATGTGCATGTATTAAACGGAAGGCAAAAATTTAACGTCACAGCGGGCATTTTGCTCTTTCAGGCCATGACTACCGCCGGCTTGCTATTGCTGTTTTTGCTGGATACACCCGAAGTATTCGATTATTTTTATGCACTCTGCATCAGCTGGGGCATTTCGTGGACCATTTCGCTTGTTGCGCTGTGGAATACACGTGACACCAATCTTCCGGCATTCGCTGTGCGCAACGACCTTGGACGATTGTTTAAAAACGGAGCGGCCAACCAAACCGGGCATTTGCTGCAGTTTATCAACCAACGCATCTTTTATCTTTTTCTGCCTGTTTACACCCTGGGCATTTTCTCGAATGCCGTTGCCCTGGGCGAAGCCATGTGGATGATTGCAGGCAGCATCGCGACCATTCAATACGGTAAAATTGCCAACATGACCAATCGCCACGAAGCAGCCTTACTCACCACAAGACTCTTCAAAGCTACATTTTGGCTCACATTCATAGCAATTATCTGCGTAGCCTTAGTTCCCGGAAAACTCTACGAACTCATTTTCGGTTTCGCATTTAGCCATGTAAAAGAGAGCTTAATCGGACTTCTTCCGGGCATCCTGTTTCTTTCGGGCTACCTCATTTTTGGGCATTACTTTTCGGGTACGGGTAGGTTTTCAATTAACAATTACTCCATCGCACTCGGTGTAATTGTTACATTTGCCTCTTTCGGAATCTATCATCTGGTAGAACACATCAAACCCAATGAAATTGTAGCTTCGCGCATCACGAGCCTCGCCAACATGAGTATATTTCTGAGTATAATCATCCGTTTTAAACGCGATACAGGCATTCCGTTGAAGGAACTCATTCCTCAATTCAGCGACTTGGGTAAAATCCGCCACTGGCTCCAAAAATCGATGTAAATGAGTTTGGGTAGAAAAATCAGCAAATTCATACGCGCCATGGGTATGGCCATGAAAAATCCGGCGCGACTCAATGCCCTACTTGATGATGTATCGGAACACGAGCTGGCCTTCAAATCGGCCACTGGTTTGGTGGATGGA
>CAZVHF010000113.1:4738-7763 GCA_964627105.1 uncultured Chitinophaga sp. | reverse complement strand
TTAAGGTCGTAATCTCCAAAGCAGGAGTCCAATACCAATCCAACTTCTGAAAAATAGCGCTCAAAATCTTCTTTTTGAAGCAATTCGACCTGTTCTGAAAAGTGCGATTCACCATTGTTGCCTGAAACCGCAATTTCTTTTACGATATGTTTTTCGGAGATGTATCGACGAATGTTAAAATGCAATCCATCAATGGTTTTTTCTTCTGTAGTTTGCCGTTGCTTGGCAATTAATCCGGCATTGAGGTAATCGAGCACCAACATGCCTCCCTGCTTTAACGCGGTTGCCATGGTATCGATGGCGCGTAGGTTTTCGTAATCGGAATCGAAATAACCAAAACTGGTAAAAAGATTAAACACATAGTCGTACACATTGCTGCAAAGGGTGTTGCGCATATCGTGCACGGCAAAGTCGAGCCCATTTGCAGTATACTGTTGTGCAAATGCGATGCTGGCAGGCGACAAATCAACTCCCGTCACGTGAAATCCAAGTTCATGAAATAATATGGCGTGGCGACCTCGGCCACAGGCCAAATCGAGCATACGGGCCGTGGGCCTTGGCTTGATGTGATGAATCAGATTTTCGATGAAATAGCGTGCTTCGTTTTCGTCGCGATGCTTGTACAAGGTATGGTAATAGGGAGAATCGAACCAACGCTCAAACCATGCTTCCTTGCTTTCCGCTTCCATGCCGCAAAAGTAGATAAAATAGCACGTATGTTACCTCGCAATTACGAATGGCTTTGTTTCGCTAGTTTCGGTATCGAATAAGCGTACATAATACACACCATTGGCAAGGTCAGATATGCGTATTTGAATCGATTCATCAAACATGCCGTTCGAGTGAATCAGTCTACCTTGTACATCGCGTATTTCAACGAATAAAGGAGTTGTTTTTTTCGAATTACGATTGATGTGGATGAATTCGCTGGACGGATTTGGAAAAACCGCAACACCATTGTGTTGTTGGGTAGCTTCGAAGCCGGTTGTAATGGTGCATGGCATTAGCATTCCGCCGGCTTCAGTTGAATAGTATGCGCCAAGGGGAAATCCCTCGGGATTTTGAGAAGGATTAAGCGCCCCGGTTATAAGCAATACACTGGCGTTTCCCGCAAGTAATGATGCATCGAAGCGGATACTAGAAAGTGTGTCTGTGCCCGAATTGTTGAGCAAGTTAAATTGGTAATTAAATGGTGGAATGCTTATGTATCCTGCGCTTGAGAAAGTGGCCCAGTTAAGATCATTGCAAAGCGCCGAATTTACCGGCTCAAAGGCCCTGATATCGCAACTGTTGATATCCATAGCTGCATTGAAGAAATGCAGGTCCACTTCATCGCCTTCAAGAGCCTGCTGCCGCGCATTTTCGAGCCAGCTAAGCTGAAGAGGTTGAATGGGTTCTGAAACAGTGCTCGTTTGACCGGCCAAAATTCCGATTTGGGTTGAGATGGGGAGGTTGAAAAAGGAAGTAAAAATAGGATTGCTGCTCGATGTACTTTGGGGCGGGCAAACAGCGAGCAAGGTATTTCTGTTGGCCGGAATTTTCAAGAATGGTGTGGCATACAAGGTTTGAAAATTATCTAACCACAATTGACTGTTCAAATAAACATCTATTGTTTCTAAATCGCTGCTGGGCGAAGCATTGATGAATTGAATGATTGCGGTGTCGAGAACAGTTGCCGGGAATAATTCTACAAAGGGACCACCTTCGGAATTAATTTGATATAGCGAAACGCTGATTTCGGTTTCGATAAATTCGGGCCCAGCGAGCCCCGACAGAATAAGGGTACTGGCCTTCCCGAGGTAATTTTCATCGTTAAAATATCCGGCATAATTCAACACTAAAATATCATCCGAAAAAATGCCTACGCGGTAAATACTATCGTTACGTTCGATGTAATTGCTGAAGCCTCCATAAGTAATATTTTCTGCCCACATATCAGGGAAGGCGGTGCTGCTTTCGCCAATATCCAGCGCCGGGCCATCATCTACACCATGGTGAAATCGAAGCTTGAATTGGCTACTGCTACTTGCATTTAATTCAGTTTCTGCCGATACGTCGAAATGAATGAATTGGGTACCGGGGAACTCGCCCGAAAAATAAGCCCCATTCATTACGACTTGGTACACGCCATCGGTTAATGGCAGATTCCAAGTAACATATGTAAAAAGGGTATCGCTGATTCCGTTCGGTAAAATATGTATACGTTCTTGGCTGTTTCCATCCCAGGAAGGAAACTCAAGAAATGGCGTTGCATGACGAAAAATCAGATTATCAAAGAGCAATGCATTGTTGAGGTAAACATCAACTGTATCGAGTGCAGAATCGACGGAGTTATGTACAAACTGAACCTTGCGATTTTGTGATTGAACAGATAATAATGCTGCGATGATTAGGCAAAGAGTAAGTAAAAAATGCTTCATAATTTGAATAACTCGAATTATAAAGGTGCGAAAAAAAGAAAAGCGGCAAGGATTTTTCCTTGCCGCTTTTATAAAAAATCCGGTGAACCTCTCACTCTGCACCAATCATCTACAGAGGCTCAGCGGAAAAAAGATTAATTGATGCTCACTTTGCGGAAAGATGAACCTTCTGCTGTTCTGATTTCGAGCATGTAAATACCTGTGCTCAAACCAGAAACATCAACTTTAGCAACTGTATCTCCATTCAAGGCAACGTTCATTACGTTACGTCCATTGAGGTCGAGTACGCGAATTTCGTTCATCGCTGCTTCGCCACGAACATTGATAAAATTGTTGGCCGGATTTGGATAGATTTCGAAATTAGCAGACTCAATAGAAGAGATACCCACTGATGAAGGAAGTAATACGGCATTAATTACGTGTACTACACCGTTTTCGGCTTCCAAATCGGCTACAGTTACCTGTGCGTTGTTAATGAAAACACCATTTCCGTTGATAGTAACTTCAACATCAGATCCCTGAAGTGTCATCACCATTTGTCCATCGGTAAGGTCGCTTGAGAAAGCCTCAGCACCTACAACGTGATAGGTAAGAATGTTTGTTAA
>CAZVHF010000113.1:0-4638 GCA_964627105.1 uncultured Chitinophaga sp. | reverse complement strand
AAGAATGTTTGTTAAGGCTGGAATATCAGCTAAAAGAGCTTCAACAGTTCCGGCAGGCAATGCAGCGAATGCCGCATCGGTTGGAGCAAATACGGTGAACGGGCCTTCTCCAGATAGATCATCTGCAAGACCTGCTGCAATTACTGCTGCTTCGAGTGTATTGTGGTCAGGGCTGTCAACAATGATGTCAACAACTGTTGCCGGCAATTCTGAAGGTAATAATACTTCATCTATCACATGCACAACCCCATTGTCTACATCAAGGTCAACAGCAATAACCTGTGATTCGTTGATAAACACATCTGTTCCCACAACCGAAACTTCAACTGCAGAACCTTCTAGCGTTTCTATAAATTGACCATCAAATAGGTCGGTCGAAAACCCTTCATCATCAATAACATGATACAATAAAATGTTGGCAAGGCCAGGATTTGCAAGTAGACCATTCAAATCTGTACCTAATGTTGTTGCAAGTGCATCAAAAGCATCATTTGTTGGCGCAAACACGGTGTAATTTCCCAATGGATCTGTTAATGCAGGAAGTAAGCGCGCTTCAACTACAGCGGCGGTTAATGTGGAAAAGTCGCTATTATCGATTGCCACATCGACAACTGTTTCAAATGGAAGAACAACTGCATCAAGTAAGTGCACAACTCCGTTGCTTGCTTCGATGTCAAAAGCTGTTATCTCAGCCTGATTAGCATAAGCGATTCCATCTGTTGTTAAGGTAAACTTCAAAGAATTCGTAGCGCTAAGCGGTTGCAAAATAGCACCATTGTTTACATCATCGGCAAAAACTTCAATATCGAGAACGTGGTATAGTAGTATATCTTGTAAATTATCTAGGTCAAGTAAACCTTGAATGTCAACACCCAATGCTGCAGCAAGGTTGTCGAAAGCCGTATTGGTTGGCGCAAATACAGTAAATGTTGCAAGTGGATTAGTTAATGCCGGCAACAACTCAGCAGTTGAAACAGCAGTATAGAGGCTTGTGAAGCCAGCATCAATTGCAACATCAACAACTGTTTCGTTAGGCAATACCACTGCATCAATTACGTGCACAGTTCCGTTTCCGCCATCGATATCAGCAGCAATAACTTCAGCATGATTTACGAAAACACCAGCTGAACCTGCAGTTAATTTAAGTGAATTAGTAGGGCTAAGTGGGTCTACAATAGCTCCGTTTACGATATCTGTCGATAAAACTTCTGTACCTAAAACGTGATACAATAAAATATCGTCAAGATTATCGAGTGCTAAAAGCCCGTTAATGTCTGTATTCAAAGCAGCGGCTAAGTCTTCAAATGCCTGATCGTCTGGTGCAAAAACAGTTATGCCATCTGCATTATTTAAGGCACCAACCAAGCCTTCTTGAATAATAGCGGCTTCGAGGTAAGTGTGATCTGGGCTGTTGGAGATTACATCAACAACCGTTTGAGCTTGCATACTTGCGATTGCGAAGAATGAAGCAATAGAAAATAAAATTTTCTTCATGGTGAAAAATTAAATTGATTGGATTAAAAGAGTTAACATTGGCCATCTAAACACGTTACACTGAAATATTGTTTAATATTTGAATTGATTTATTAAACAAAATACGTATTGCATTGAATAACAAGCATATTAATTTAATTCATAAGCAGCTCGAAAGCGAACAGTTCCAGATTCTGGTTCGAACTTACAGCGGACTTGAAGAGGTTTTGTTTCGAGAAATTGTTGCTTTGGGAGGAGCCAAGCCCGAAAAATTAAACCGCGCTGTTTCTTGCGAAGGTGATTTGGGCTTTGTTTACAAACTAAATCTTGCCTTGCGTACAGCAGTTAAAGTGCTGGTTCCCATAAAACAGTTTGTGTTTCATGATAACCACTCGTTTTACGATGCGATTTTTGAGGTTGAATGGCCGGAATTTTTCAGTAACGATAAAACCATCGCATTCGACTCAATTGTCTTTAGCCGCTTTTTCGATAACAGCATGTTTGTTTCGCAGTTGGCAAAAGATGCGGTAGCCGACCGTTTTCGAAAAGCCGGTTTTCCACGTCCATTCGTTGATGCGCGCAATCCGGATGTTCCATTATCTATATATGTAAAGGAAAACGAGGCCACCGTATACCTCGATGCCAGCGGTACATCGCTGCACCAGCGAGGCTATAAGCCCGAACAAGTGCACGCACCTTTAAGCGAAGTGATGGCAGCCGGCATTCTTAAGTTGAGCGGTTGGTCGCATCATTTCCCATTCATCGATCCCATGTGCGGCTCGGGAACATTTTCTATCGAGGCGGCCATGCTAGCGAGCAATATACCTGCCGGTATGTTTCGGAAGCGATTCGGATTTGAGCATTGGAAAGCGTATAAACAAGAGTTGGTAGAACAGATTTTTGGTGGATTGATGAACCGTATATCGGATCAGCCTTTTGAAATCAAAGCATCAGACCGCGATGCACGCGCCATTGCGATTGCCAAACGCAACGCAGAAGCAGCACAATTTCTTGATGAGATTTCCTTTTCGGTTTCCGACTTTTTAAAGTCTAAAGGACCGGAGCGCAAGGCATTCATTTTTATGAATCCACCGTATGGCGAACGCCTCAATCCCGATGACCTGGTGCATTTGTACAATGGAATCGGAACAACGCTTAAACACCATTATCCTGGTTGCGAAGCCTGGATTTTCACCGCCTACCCAGAAGCTATAAAACACATCGGATTGAAGCCTTCAACCAAAATAAAGTTGATGAATGGTCCGCTCGAATGCCTGCTTCTTCGCTATGAATTATTTGCCGGAAAGCGAACGGAATTCAAAAAACAGAATTAATTTTCAATTGTTTGCCGAACCTATTGCATAACGTTTACCTTTGTGCGATTAATCAAGTATAATGAAAACAGGTACCATTAAATTCTTTAACGCCACCAAAGGTTTTGGTTTCGTAAAAGTAGACAACTCCGAGCAGGAGGTATTCGTTCATGTAACCGGTCTTATCGATCAGGTTAAAGAAGCCGATAGGGTTTCGTTCGATGTAATCGAAGGACGTAAAGGTTTGAATGCAATAAACGTGAAGAAAATCTGATTTTAATCCCGATAGTATTGTAATCACCAACGATAGCTCCGCATTCCGGGGCTATTGTTTTTTAATCCCTGTTCAAAATACATTTCTTATATATCCGTTTGCACTTGCGATTGCACGGTGCAATCTTTTACTTTGTTTATCAATTTTTCTTTGTTGAATTTCATGCGCGCAATCAGTTTAGCAATACTTGGCTTACTACTTTCCACTTTTTCTTTTTCGCAACGCTATGCGAGCCGCGAAACCGAAAAGCTCGATTATTTTCTGTATTTCTTAAATAACAACTACGTCGATACACTTAAAACAAATGAATTGGTGGAGGAGGGCATTCGCTCTATGCTGAAAAAGCTCGATCCGCATTCGGTATATATGACCAAAGAAGAACTTAAGGAAATGGATGAGCCTTTGGTCGGGAATTTCGATGGCGTGGGAATTCAGTTTAACATCCTCGAAGACACGATTGTTGTGGTAAACACCATTGTAGGTGGGCCATCCGAAAAACTGGGAATCTTGGCGGGCGATAAAATCGTTAAAATTGAAAATGAGACGGTTGCTGGAACGAAGCTAAAAAACAAGGATGTTATAACGCGGCTTCGTGGCCCACGTGGTACAGTTGTAAAAGTGAGCATTTATCGCCGGGGCGTGAAGCAATTGATCGACTATTCGATTACGCGCGATAAGATTCCACTTACATCAATTGATGCAACCTATATGCTCGATAATGAAAGCGGATACATTAAACTTTCGCGATTCAGTGCAACATCGGCCGATGAATTTGTGGAGTCACTAACTAAGCTTAAGGCTCAGGGAATGAAAAACTTAATCCTTGACCTTACGGGCAATGGTGGCGGTTACCTTAAAACAGCTACCGATATGCTCGATCACATGCTCGAAGACAAGAAGCTTCTCGTTTACACTCAAGGCAGAACAGCCGGTTCGCGCGTCGATTATTTTTCGACAGAAAAGGGGCTTTTCGAAAAAGGGAAACTCATTGTATTGATTGATGAAGGATCGGCTTCGGCATCTGAAATTGTTTCGGGTGCAGTGCAGGATCTCGATCGCGGACTGGTAATTGGCCGCCGTTCGTTTGGCAAGGGCCTGGTGCAAAATTCTTTTCCATTCCCAGATGGCTCAGCAATGCGGCTAACTACGGCGCGTTATTACACACCTTCGGGTCGATGCATTCAGAAACCTTACGAAAATGGTGTAGAAGATTATTACGATGATTTGAACAAGCGCTTCCGTCATGGCGAATTTACCAATAAGGACAGCATTCAATTCGCTGATTCGCTGAAGTACTATACAAGTGGAAAGCGTCTCGTATACGGAGGCGGAGGAATTATGCCCGACATATTTATTCCGCTCGATACGACAGAAAATTCAAAATATCTTACCGATGTTTACCGCAAAGGGCTGTTTAATAAGTTTGTATTAAAATATATCGATCAGAACCGTGCTTCACTTACAACTGCTTATCCCGATTTCAAATCGTTCAAAGCTACGTATTCGGTAAGCGATGCTCTAGTTGAGGAATTTATTGCTGCCGGCGAGGCCGATGAAATTAAGCGCGACGACGAAGGG
>CAZVHF010000112.1:0-7788 GCA_964627105.1 uncultured Chitinophaga sp. | reverse complement strand
CCTATTATGTGCGTTTGTTTACCTGGTCATCAACGGGTCCAGGAACATCGCCAACTGCACCTAATCCTAACTTTACCATTTGTTATACTGGAGTACCTCCTGCAAACGACAACATTTGCGGGGCTCAGAACGTAACGGTTTCGAGTAACTTAGTGAACATCACTACATCAAACTTAGGAGCGACTAACAATACCATAGTACCGGCTGCGCCGTTTACAGGTTGGAACAACGATGTGTGGTACAAGTGCACCATTCCATCAAGTGGGGTGGTAGCGGTTAACGTAACCGGAATTGGCTTCAATGATACGAAGATCCGTGCCTATACTTCATCTGACAATACATGTACTGGTACATTAACACTTGCAGGTGCTGATGATGATTCGGGTCCAGGCTTTGGTTCGTTTGTATATATGTCAGGTTTAACGCCGGGTAACACATTGTATTTTTCTGTTGATGGATTTGATGCCGACGACTTTGGTTCTTTCCGTTTGAATGTAAACGATGGTTGGTTATGGACCGGTACAACCGGATTTAGTCCAACGGGTGCTCAAAGCTGGGTAAACCAAGGTGTTGGAGAAACCACGCCTAATCCATTTACTGCTAATACGGTTTCTGGAGCTACGGGTCAGTGGTCTACAACGCCTGGAACAACAGTAATCAATGTGCCTGCAGTAACCAATACTCCTTTGTTAACTGCTAACGCCACCATTGGAGGTGTTAAATTTGTTGGAACGGCATTGACTCAAGCAAAAATTACTGTAAACAGCGGTTCTATTCTTACTTTGAACGGCGCAACCTTTGCTGGGTCTGGTCGTGGTGTTACCGGAATCGGTGCTGGTGGTCGTTTTGAAGGCGGTGGTCGTTTGGATATTGCTGCTCAAACGGCTGGTCAAACTGTTACTATCAATACACCTACACGTTTCCGTTTAGCTACTACAGTATTAGGTTCGGCCAATGTTCAGTCTAACGGTAACATGATTTTTGACAATGCTGCATCGCTCTATTCTGGTCAGGCGGGTCCAAATTCACAGGTAAATGGCAACATTACATACCGTCGTCAGGGCAATACCAGTCAATATGTATACAACTTCTGGTCATCACCATTGACTAATGGGTTGCTTTCATCATTGGCCGCTCCAGGATATATTCCAAACTTGTATCAGTACAATACTGCTACGGCTACCGGTTTGGATTATTTAGGTACGCAAGCAGGTTGGCAAGCACTTACTCCTTCAACTACTATGGTTCAAGGTAAAGGGTACATTGCAACTGGTGCCGGTTTAGCAAACTTTACCGGTCTACCTCAGCAAGGTAATGTTAACATTGCCGGTATGACTGGTGGTGGTGGCAATAACTTTAACCTAATTGGTAATCCATATCCTGCACCTATTTCAGCCAATACATTCCTTACCACAAATGCTTCACGTATAACAGGTGGTGCTATGTATATTTGGGATGATGATGCTACAGGTGGTCTAGATTATGCTGCTGGCGACTTTGTTATCTATAGTGGCTTAGGTACGGTTAACGGACCAAATTCAGGTGCGCCATTCTCTGGTAATATCGGAGCGTGTCAAGGGTTCTTTGTGAACTACAATTCTGCTGGTGGAGTTAACTTCACATTTGATAATGCAATGAAGGTGTATGGCACAAACAGCGAATTCTTCGACATCACTACCGCTAACCGTTTGCGGTTACGTATGGAAAATGTAAATGGTGTTGGAGCTGAGGCGTTAGTAGCGTTTATTGACGATGCTACGGATGGACCAGATAATTCATACGATGCATTGCGTTTACAAGGTAATGCTGATTTGAGCCTTTACACGTACAACGGTGATATGGAATATGCTATTCAAGCATGGCCAACCTTAACCAACGAACGTATTATTGATCTCGGTACTGTTAATACTGTTGCAGGAGCTTCAACTATCTCGATGAATATGTTCGAGAATTTTGATCCTACTACTGTGGTATATCTTGAGGATACTGAATTGGGAATCTTCCACAATTTAACTCAAGATAACAGCTACGAGTTTGATAATTCAGGATTGAACGGTGATGCAGTTCGTTTCCGTCTGCACTTCCGCGCTCCAATTGGGGTATCATCTGTTATGGATTGTTCAGGTACCGAATCAGGTAAAATTTTGGTAGGTAACCCGAATAATACTCCTGTAGCGGTTGAACTTAAGAATGCAAACAACGAAGTGGTGGCCACAGCGGCTCCTTTCGTAGGTGAGCACGAATTTGTAAACCTTGCTTCTGGAAACTATTCATTAGCGATGAGCTACACCGATGGTGGAACCGTTAACCGCACTACTGCAGTTGAGAACAATGGTATGACTACGCCTGCAAGCTTCATTGCTAGCGCTACCTCGGTTTCAATTGCTGATGCAATTATCGAATTCCAGGGAACTGCTCAAGGAGCTAGTGAATACACTTGGGATTTCGGCGATGGCACCATCGTTTCCGGCGACCTTAACCCAGTTCATGCTTATAATGCGTTAGGTGTTTACACCGTAACATTTACAGCAATGAACAATGGTTGTGGTTCATCAGCTACTACTACCATTACAGTAGGTGCTGATCTTACCGGTACCAACAATGTGGCCACTGCAAGTGGATTCTCAATCTTCCCGAACCCTGCCGCTAACGTAGCGAACCTATTGTTAAATCTTGATCGTACAGAATCATCAGTTGTTGTTAGCATCCACGATGCAGCAGGTCGCTTGGTGAACACGAAAGAGGTTAACGATGTTCGTTCAGGAGCTGTTGTTGGTTTAGATGTTGAAACCCTAGCTAACGGAGTTTATCAAGTAACGGTTGAAGGTGCCAACTTTAAAAATGTAGGCCGTTTAACAATTGCTAAATAAGCTTTTTAGAATCCTTAAATAAAAAAGGGGGTCCTTAATTAGGGCTCCCTTTTTTATTTTGATTATTATCCGTTTATTTGTCGGTATAAAACTATTTGCATATGAAAAAGTGTTTTACGTTTGTAATGCTTTCTTTTGGCATTTTGGCAGCCCACGCTCAGCAGGTTATTTATGTTGATGCGAATTTGGGTAACGATACACTCAATGGCTTGGCAGCAACCGTTGATGCTCCTGCAGGAATAGGACCCAAAAAGACATTGAATGCCGCATTATCAATCTACACATCTGACGATGTATTATCTGTAGAATCAGGCTCATACCCCGAGGAAATTAACTTAAATAAATCGATTCAATTAATTAAGACAGGAACAACACCGGTTTTTGTTAATGCGGTTACAATTACTTCAATAGGAGATTTATACGGAAATCTACCATTTGATGGAGCTTTTCAGGCAAACACAGTAGTGGTTCAAGCTGGAGCGCAATTAACAGACGCTTATCTTCTTACAGCAGTAGACGGTAATCTTATTGTTCAAGAAGGTTCGTACAACGAATTACTCATAGTGCAGAAAAGTTTAATTCTCACTACGCTGGGCGATGTTTCTCTTTCATCGATACGTATGAATGCTAATGGTGGCACACTCACCTTGGGTGGTGCACTTAAAGTAAATTCACTTGTAGAATTAAATCAGTTGAATGGTGGGTTTTTAGAACTCAGTGCATTCGATTTAAGGCTCGACCCTACGGCTTCGGTAACAGCGGGAAATGCCAACTCATTTATTAAAACCAGCGGAACCGGAAGACTCCTTCGTGCTGTGGGTCAAGACCCTGTTCTTTTTCCGGTAGGCAATGGAACAACGTATGCTCCTGTAACAGTCGACGAGAATGGCAGTGCTACTGAACTTGTAGGAGTACGTGTACGAGAAGCTACGAATACAAACTCCTTCAATCCAGATTTAGCCAATAGTGTGAATAGTTTCGTAGGCCTTGAGTGGACATTAACTGAGGCTGATGCTGGCGGAAACAATGCCAACCTCAGATTCGATTATACAGGCAACAACGAATTGAATAATTGGGCCTCTGCTCAGAACCGCTCGGTGTACCGTAACGATGGTACATCGTGGATTGCGGGGTCTAACGCATTGGTTAACGCATCTTTTTCATCGGCAGATTTTACCTCACTCGGAGGTGTATTTGCAATTTATTCAGATTTTCCAAACGCTATTGAAGCATCGCTTTCAGAGGGGTCAATTTCCCTTTATCCTAATCCTGCATCCAACAACCTGTTTCTTAATTTAACTTCGGTGAGTGGTGTACATTATGAAATTATTTCCATTGATGGTAAGATTGTTTCATCGGGCGTGGCTACATCAAGCACCAGCATCGATGTTTCACATTTGAATCAGGGTCTGTATATCTTGCGCGTATTGCAGGGAGCAGAGGCTACTGCCATGCGTTTTGTGAAAAACTAGACTTCGCATTAACCAGTTTTGAAACGGCAATGAATTAAAATTCGTTGCCGTTTTTGTTTGTAGTGGATTTTCGTTTTATTTGCATCGTCTTCAAGGGGTGCCCGTTTGGGCTGAGATAATACCCTTTCGCGCCTTGTGCGCGACGAACCTGATCCGGGTAATGCCGGCGTAGGGAGGAATGGTATGCTGATTTTTTCGGATTAGCCGGCCCCTGCTCGTCCGTTGTAACGTAATAAACTACAACGATGTGTAGAATTCTTATTTTCCTTTTCCTGGTGGTTAAATCTACCTTTCTTTTTGCGCAATACGATGTACGAGGAAGCATCAGCAACAACAGCGGAGAAAAAATTCCAGGTGTAATCGTACGATTAAGCGGCACTTTTAATGCCTGTCAGACCAATGCAAATGGGGAATTCCGTTTTCAGAATATAAACGACAAGTTAATTGAACTCGAAATATTCAGTTTGGGGTATTCTTCAGTCCGTAAGCAAATTACGTTGCCTCAAAGCCAACCCGAAAACATTGTTCTAAGCACAACGAGTTATCCGGTTAAGGAAGTAATGATCGAAGCGAGTAGGGCCGATAATCGCTCGGCAATGACCTACACTGAAATTTCGGAAGCAGAGCTTGAACACCGAAATTTCGGGCAGGATTTACCCATGCTGTTATCTACAGAGCCCGGAGTGGTAGTAAACTCGGATGCAGGCGCCGGAGTAGGCTATACCGGCTTGCGGGTGCGTGGTTCGGATCCAACACGCATCAATGTAACGGTAAACGGTATACCTATGAATGATGCGGAGTCGCATGGCCTATTCTGGGTCAATATGCCCGATTTGGCTTCCTCTGTATCATCTGTTCAGCTTCAGCGTGGCGTTGGTACTTCTACCCAAGGAGCAGGTGCATTTGGCGCCACACTTAATCTGCAAACCAATTCCGTGAATAGCAAAGCATATGCATCGTATACCGGAAGTGCAGGTTCTTTCAATACGCTTCGCAATACTTTTGAATTGGGCACAGGCCTGCTCAATGGATTTACTTTCGACATGCGGTTGAGTAAAATTAATTCTGATGGGTTTATCGACCGGGCGTCATCAGACCTCAAGTCGTTTTGGCTTTCGGGGGCTTGGTTAGGAAAAAATACCAGCCTGCGCGCCAACGTTTTTTCGGGAAAGGAAAAAACCTATCAGGCATGGTATGGTGTACCACAAGATTCGCTTAGTGTAAATCCGACATACAATCCAGCCGGACTTTATTACAATGCCAGTGGCAGCGAAGCATTTTATGATAATGAAACGGATAATTATCAGCAAGACCACTATCAGTTTTTTGTAAATCATAGGGCGGGTAAACGGCTAAATATACAGGCTGCACTGCATTATACGCGTGGACGCGGTTACTATGAGCAATATCGTCAACAGGATGAATTTACCGCTTATGGAGTAATGCCACTTATGCTTGGAACAATGCAGCAAATTATAGGTTTGGATACGCTAACGGCTGCAGCCGACACAATCGAAACAAGTGATTTGATCCGTAAGCGCTGGCTCGACAATCATTTTTATGGTGCCGTATTTTCGGGGGAATGGAATGTGTGGAATCGCATGCAAATCGTATTCGGTGGCGGCGCCAATGTGTATTCGGGTAAACACTTTGGAGAAATCGTTTGGGCGCAGTATGCTGATGCCCTCCCATTAGGTTATCGCTATTACGATAATGATGCACAAAAGGTGGATGCCAACGCTTACCTGAAGTCGAATATTGATATTGGAAACGGTCTTTACGGACTGATTGATTTGCAATTGCGTTCGGTGAATTATTCCTTTCTTGGGTTTAATCAGAACCTGGAGTCTGTGCAGCAAAATGTTCCCCTGCTCTTTTTCAATCCTAAGGCCGGAATTACGTGGGAGCCTAATGCAGCGCACCGCCTTTTTGCATCACATAGCGTGGCACACCGAGAACCGGTTCGCGATGATTATACGCAATCGAGTGTTGAAAGCCGTCCGCGCCCCGAACGTTTAAACGATACCGAATTAGGGTATCGTTACGCAGCGGGTAAAGTTAAAGGCGGTTTTACAGCATATTGGATGCAGTATCGCGATCAGTTGGTGTTAACCGGAGCAATAAACGATGTTGGGGCCTATAACCGTGTAAATATTCCCAAAAGCTACCGCGCAGGACTTGAATTTGAGTTGTCGCTGGCGCTGCATAAAAAGTTCACATTGAATGGAAATATATGCGTTTCGCAGAACAGAATTGAGGCTTTTACAGAGTATATCGACGATTGGGATACAGGATTACAACAAGCTATAACGTACAGAAATACGGATCTCGCCTTCTCGCCACGCTTTACCTCTGGCGCAACGTTAAGTTGGAATCCAATTTCCAAAGTGTACATTGATGGAATTGCCCGGATTGTAGGCAAGCAATACCTCGACAATACACAGAGTAATGAACGAAGTCTGCCGGGATTTTTTGTGCAGGATTTGCGAATACGTTTCTCGAGTGCTGAATCAAGTCCACGTCGAATCGGCATAAGTTTCCTCATTGCAAATATTTTCGACACGCTGTATAGTCCGAATGGTTATACGTATTCTGGAATTAGTTCCGGAACGCGGCTTAATTTCAACTCTGTTTTTCCGCAGGCAGGCAGAAATTATATGATGATGATTAATCTCTCGATTTAACGCCCAACAAGGAATCAAATAGCGTCTTAATTCAATAATCTAATAACTTAATCGGGCAAGCCCATAATCGGAGTTTTGCCGTCGGTAATTATTATTTTGCTGTTATTCGATTCGCTTAAGTTCATAAAGGCCTCTATCGACTTATACTTAAGAATTGTGGGGGTTAGGCTCGAGTTCATCATCTCGTTGGCTTGTTTGATTCCCTCAGCCTCGGTTATTCTTGCCGATTTTTGACCTTCGGCACGTAAAATATCACTTTGTTTCTGACCTTCGGCAGCGATGATGGCGATTTGTTTCGCACCCTCGGCTTCAATTACCTTACGCTGTGCATCCTTGGTTTCGCGCTGAAGTATAAATTCCATTCGTTGAGCATCCTGCTCGGCTTGTAATTTATCTTCAATGGCCTTAGAAAGGCCTGCAGGCAATGTTATATTCTTCATTAACACCGCCTCAATAGTAACCTTTATGGCATATTTAAACTAGTGGTTGGATTATATCAAAGGCAGAATTTAAAATAGGTGGACAACGACAACCTGCTTAGTAATTTGTGAAATACGTGGGTGATTACCTCTGCAAAACCTTGCGCAAATTAGCTTATAATCATTGTGTTAAAGGGTTTTACCGAATTGCACCCTTTTGTATGCAGACTAATGCCCGGCAGTAGTAGGTTGGTTTTGCCTATTAATCCAGCCAAAAACCGACTCTGCATTCTGCATATTCATGCAGTTAAAATGTTTTTTCGGGCATTGCGGAAAGCCGATT
>CAZVHF010000111.1:0-7889 GCA_964627105.1 uncultured Chitinophaga sp. | reverse complement strand
AGTTCGTTCTTCTCGAAGGCATAGATGCTGTTTTTCAAATCGAGGTCGAAATCGGCTGCATAGTTCAATTTCGCTTTTTTTAGGTAGCTAATGCCTCCGTAGTTATAATCAAGCGATGCAATGGATGTTTCGGTGCTCAATTGGGTGCGATCGGCCGTAAAATCGCCGCTGCCTTCATGATTCAAGCCAACAAGACGTGTTTCCATTGCACCGGGAATGTCTTTGTATGAAATGGTGCTGTTTACGAGGCTGTATTTCTGCAATCCGATTTTCAGGTTCGATGGCGGTTCCTCCTTTCCGGGCTCGGGCTTGGGCGTTGGTTTGGCAATATCCCAATTGGCCTTTCCTGCCGCATTTACCAATAAGTTGATATTCGCATTTTCGAGATGTATCTTTCGAATTTCGATCTGATCGCCTTTGATAACGCTCATTAAGTCTACCACCACATCAATCTGCCCGGCTTTTATGAGGGTGTCGCCTTTGAAATCATCTTTGCCCGCTATGCTCAAGTTTGTAAGTCCGAGTTTGAAATTCGGAAAGGTCGAAAACATGCTTAGCGAAAACGATTCGATTTGAATGGTTGCATTCAGGCTTTTATTGAGCTCTTCTTGCACTTTCCCGAAGATTTTATCCTTGAACAGGAAGGGTGTTGCGATAGTAAGCAGTAGCAGTACAAGTAGGCTTATTCCGCTAATTTTCAGAATTTTATTTCTCATTCCTGAATAATCTAAATGGATTTATCCGTGTATGTAAATGTATTAATCTTCCAATGATTCTGCACGCAATGCGCTATCGGAATCCACCATCTAACGTGGTGTTTTTATTTTATTGCTTTTTGCCGCATCAAATGATCTAACAAAACCAACGCGGCCATTGACTCTACAATAGGCACCGCGCGGGGAACTACACAGGGATCGTGGCGGCCTTGTACCGAAAGTTCGGTTGCTTCGCCGCTTCGGTTTACAGTTTCCTGAACTTGAGCAATCGAAGCAACAGGCTTAAATGCGACCCGAAACCAGATGGGTTCGCCGTTGCTAATGCCTCCCTGAATTCCGCCCGAATGATTCGTGGCGGTACCGATTTTTCCTCCTTGTTGGATAAACGAATCGTTATGCTCTGAGCCTTTCATGCGCGCCGACTCGAAGCCCGAGCCGATCGAAAATCCTTTTACTGCATTGATGCTCAACATGGCTTTACCCAAATCGGCATGCAGCTTATCGAATACTGGTTCGCCCAATCCTAACGGAACGCCATCGATACGGCAGGTAATGATTCCGCCCAGCGAATCTCCTTCGCTTCGTGCCTGCTCGATTTCGGCCACCATTTTTTCGGCAAGCGCCGCATCGGGGCAACGCACCACCGAAGCATCTACTTCGTTTCGCGTAAATTTCTTGTTTTCAAACGGCAACTCATGCTGTGCAACAGCACTCACCCAGGCGCATATTTCAATACCATCGCGTTTTAAAATCTCTTCTGCCAGCGTTCCGGCAACTACCCGCGCAACGGTTTCGCGCGCCGATGCTCTTCCACTGCCACGATAATCGCGAATGCCGTATTTCTGTTCGTAGGTATAATCGGCATGCGATGGGCGATACACGTTTTTCAAGGCTTCGTAATCGGCACTTTGCTGGTTGGTGTTGCGAATGTTAAACGCAATGGGTGCTCCCGTGGTCTTCCCTTCAAAAATGCCCGAAAGCCATTCGGGATAGTCGCTTTCGTTGCGTTGTGTGCTGATGGCGCTTTGTCCGGGCCGGCGCCGTGCTAATTGAGCAGCAATGGCCTCATACGGCATCTCAAATCCGGGTTTGCAACCATCAATTACACCACCAAGCGCAGCACCGTGCGATTCGCCAAAGGTACTCACCCGAAACAAGGTTCCAAAACTGTTGCCGGCCATGCGTCAAAAATAAGGCGAATCGGAGTAGCGATTTACTTATTTTTGGAAAATGATTCCATTTCGGGTTCGGTTTACTTCAATTTTGGCTGGCCTTTTTGTAGGATTTAGCGCTTCAGCACAACCGAATTATGCGCAGGTTCGCGAGCGCTTACTGAATAATCCGGCTGTACAACGCGGACAGGTTTCCTGGTCTTTACGCGATGTGGCCAGCGGTCAGGAACTGGATGCATACCAGTCGAATAAGTTGATGGTTCCAGCGTCGGTACAAAAAACCTTTACAACCGCATTGGCTCTCGCAAAGTTGCAGGGCACTTTTGCGTTTGAAACCAAGGTGTTGGTTAATGGAAAAACCAAACGCAGCAGTTTGCGTGGCGACTTGATGGTTATCGGTGGTGGCGATCCTTCCTTTGGCAGTGGGCTTGCCGGTTCCATGCCTGGCGATTCGGTACTGTCAGATATTTTTCGCATGCTCAGTGAGGCGGGTATCGAACGCATTACAGGCAATCTGGTCATTGATCCGTATGCTTTTCCTTATGACCATCGTGTAATTTCGCCGTCGTGGATTTGGGAAGACTTGGGCAATTATTATGGAGCCGGTGCATTCGGCCTCAACTGGCGTAACAACGAGTTTACGGTAACGCTTGAGCCCGCAAAAAACGATACCGATTCATGTCGCATTGCATCGGTATCAAATTGGGCGAAGCATCTCGAAATGGTCAATAAATTGAGCAGCGCCTATGATATGGAGGAAGATGTGTATTTATTCTCGGCTCCTTTTTCATCTAAGGTTTTTCTTTCGGGTACAGTAAAACGAAGAGGCGAAACATTTACCGAACGCGGCGCCTTGCCCGATCCGCCTCTTGCATTTGGTTTAGAGCTGAAAGACTACTTGAATTCACATGGAATCGAAGTAGTGGGTGCGGTTAAAATAGAACATGTCAATACACACGATGCTCAGGTATGGAAGGTGTTTCGCTCACCCGACATGCGTGCCCTTGTGGCCGAGGTAAACCAAAGCAGCAATAACCTCTTCGCCGAATGTTTGGGCAAAAAGTTAGGTTATGCCTACAACGAATCGGGAGGCGATGCACTCAATCGCTATCTATCGGAATACAAGCCAGAAGCCGATTTGGATATGCGGTTTGATGACGCATCGGGATTATCGCGAAAAAACAGGATTAGTACTGCATTTCATTCTCGTTTTTTACGCAACCAAACGCGTTCAACTGAGTTTCCCTATTTCCTGGCCTCATTGCCACTTGCGGGAGAGGAAGGAACATTAAAGTCGTTTCGGAAAATCAATCAGCTTCGTGCCAAGTCGGGCAGTATGGAAGGCGTTCGGGCTTATGCCGGCTATTTTTATGATGCGGCTAATCACTGGATTTCATTTTCGGTAATTTTCAATCAAGTGCCCGCAAAAGGCAGTGAGCAAAAAGAGTTGGTCGCCGACTTACTGGATGCGGCTTCGAAAAACGCTTTTGCCTTACCTTTCCCGTATGCGGCTCCGGGTATGCTGCGCGACACACTGCTCAATCTGAAGCCGGTTCGGGAAATGCTCGAAAGGGTTAACAATCCCGAAGGATACGATAGTGAAACGCAAAAACGATTACCCTTTAAGCCGGGTGTTGTTTTTCGGGGCGAGCCCGATGTTTCGAATCCATATTGGATGGTTGAGGTATCGGCCGGAATCGACAAGAATAGCCAAAGGCTTCTGTTTCGCGTTCATGCGCAATCGCGGCGCATAGAGCAAGAGTTCGGAGGACAGGATAATTGGAAAGAGATGAAGCCCTGAACCGGGTTCCAATGTTAAATTTTTTGTTAAGTGAATGTTAAGGCGCTATTTTGGTTAAAATTGCGGCCTGATGAAAACCTTGTGTTTGATACGTCACGCCAAATCGAGTTGGAACGATGTCTATGTCGAAGATTTTGAACGGCTGCTTAATAACAGAGGTTTGCAGGACGCGCCTGAAATGGGCAGAAGACTAATGCAGACGGGGTTTCGCCCCGACCTTATTGTGAGTAGTCCGGCATTTCGCGCCATGTCTACCGCGCGCCGAATTTCACGCGAATTGGCCTACAACATCGAGCAGATTGTTGCCGATATGCGCATCTATGATGCTCCCCTGAATCGACTTATCGAAGTGGTGCAAAACCTCCCCGACGAGGCCAATACCATCGTCCTTGTTGGGCACAATCCGGGAATGCATAAGCTTGCACATCATTTAACGGGTGCGGCGCCCGACGAATTTCCGACCTGTGCGGTGTTTGCAATTCAATTCGATTTTAACTCCTGGAGCAATCTATCACCGCTCTGTGGTAAACTCCGATTTTACGATTTCCCCAAAAGCAGCGAATGAACCGCAAAAAGATATATTTCAACCGCGATTTAAGTTGGCTTGCATTTAACCAGCGGGTGTTGCAGGAGGCCGAAGACCCAAGCGTTCCACTTTACGAACGGATGAAGTTTCTGGCTATATTTTCGTCGAACCTCGATGAGTTTTACCGCATCCGAGTGGCCGAATGGAAGCGATTGAACCAACTGGTGCTGAAAACCCGAAAAAAATTAAGCGAGAATCCCAAGGAAGTGCTGCGAAAAATCGAGCGTATCGTCCAACGAAATCAGGATCGGTTCAATGCCATTTTCTGGGGACAAATCCTGAAAGAACTTGCCGAGCGCAATGTATTCATCATTACAGAGAAACAACTGAGTAAAAAGCAGGAAGCCTTTGTTCGCAAATATTTCGAAGAAACCGTTAAGCCATTCATCAAGCCTATGGCGCTTGTTGATGGAAAACCTGCACCGTTGCTCGATGATAAGTCGATTTACCTCGCGTTGAAACTTTGCGATTTCGACAAACCCGGACCTCGTAAATTCGAATATGTAATTGTCGAAATTCCATCGCGAAAAGTTCCACGTTTTTTACCGCTCCCGGTCGAAAATGGCAAACAGTCGGTTATAATTTTGGGCGATGTATTGCGCCTTTGTTTGCAGATGCAGGTTTTTCAGGAATATGAAATTGTTGAGGCATACAGCATCAAGCTTACCCGCGATGCCGAATTGCCCCTCGAAGATGAATTCAGTGGCAGTTTGCTTAAAAAGGTCAAGAAAGGATTATCGGCACGTGTAAAAGGACATCCAACCCGCCTTTTGTACGACAGGTCGATGCCAGCTGATTTTTTAAATATCCTGAACAAGGTGTTCGACCTCAATAAAGGCGATTTAACACCGGGTGGACGATACCATAATTTTGGCGATTTGATGGGTTTCCCAACGTTCAACCTCAAGGGAATTCAATATGAAACCCTCAAGCCATTGCGGATAAAATCGCTCGACGACGAACTTTCGATGTTCGATGCCATTTCGAAACGCGATTATCTGCTGCATTTTCCCTATCACAGTTACGATTATGTGATTCGTTTTATTAATGAGGCCGCGGGCGATGAAAAAGTTCGATCTATTAAAATTACATTGTACCGTGCTGCCGATCATTCTAAAATAATAGAAGCGCTTTTGCGTGCTTGTAAGAATGGGAAACAGGTAACGGCATTTATAGAACTCAAGGCCCGCTTTGATGAAGAGTCAAATATTCACTATGCCAAAGAACTTGAGGAAGCGGGTGCAAAAGTGTTGTATAGTTTTCCTGTACTAAAAGTACATTCTAAAATGCTCTATGTGGAGCGCATAGAGGATGATAAACTGCGGCGGTATTCGTATTTAAGCACAGGCAACTTCAACGAAAACACGGCACGTTTGTATGGCGACTCCTCGCTATTTACCCGCGATAAATACATTGGCCGTGAGGTTGCGTCGGTTTTTGATATCCTTGCAGATACGCGTATAAAACGAGAATTTAAGCACCTGCTTGTTGCACCCGACCACATGCGCCACGATTTGTATGGTATGATCGATCGGGAAATTAAAAATGCGCTGAAAGGGAAGCCCGCTCTGATTTTCCTGAAATTAAACAGCCTTCAGGATCGCGATATCATCGAAAAATTATACGAAGCCAGTCAGGAAGGGGTAGAGGTGAAGCTAATAATTCGAGGTATTTGTTGCCTTGTTCCCGGAGTTGAAGGTTTAAGCGAAAACATCAAGGCAATTAGTATCGTAGACCGGTACCTCGAACATTCGCGCGTTTTGATTTTTGGTAATGATGGCGATCCCAAGGTATTTCTATCGAGTGCCGACTGGATGGAACGCAACCTAAGCCGACGTTTCGAAGTAGGTTTCCCCGTTTACCAGGCCGATTTGAAAGGCGAACTCATCGACATGATGGAAATTCAGTGGCGCGACAATTCGAAGGCGCGAATTATCAATAAAATGCAGAATAATTCGTATCGCAAAACCCAATCACAGACAAAGCGGCGAGCACAGCTTGACTTATACACCTACTTGAAAGGCAAAGCCAATCAATAGGCTACGAATTAACCGAAGCCTCAATACGCTTTTTCAAACCATCGCTGGTAACAGAACCCGGACGTTCGATTGGGAAGCCCATGGCACGACTGATGCATAATTGCGCCAAGACGCCTAAAGCACGCGAAACACCAAAAAGAACCGTAAAGAAATCGTATTCACGAATGCCATAATGAAGCAATAGAGCGCCCGAATGCGCATCCACGTTAGGCCAAGGATTTTGAATCTTTTTAATGTTGCCCAAAATATTCGGTACAACGTCGTAAACCCGCCAAACGATGTTTACAATATCATCGTTGGGCATATATTTTTTCGCGAATTCCATTTGTGCTGTAAAGCGCGGATCGGTTTTACGCAAAACTGCATGGCCGTAGCCAGGCACTACTTTTCCTTCAGCCAGTGTTTTGTTCACATAATCAGAGATTTGCTGTGCGCTTGGAAGCCCGCCGCCCAAATCTTGCTGCATATCGAGAATCCAGCGGATGACTTCTTGATTGGCCAGCCCGTGAAGCGGCCCTGCCAAGCCATTCATTCCTGCCGAAAATGCATAATACGCATCACTTAACGCCGAACCAACCAAATGCGTGGCATGTGCCGAAACATTTCCTCCTTCGTGATCGGCATGAATGGTTAAATACATCCGCAACAATTCGGCAACTTCGGCACTATCGTGCCCCAGCATATGTGCGAAATTGGCCGACCAATCGAGTCCTTTTTTAGGCGCGATGTGGTTTCCGTTATGATAAACTCTTCTATAAATATAGGCTGCCAAACGAGGGAGGCGTGCAATTAGATTCATGCAATCCTCGAAGGTGGGATCCCAGTAGTCTTTTTTGTGAATTCCCTCGTCATACTTTCTTCCGAATTCAGATTCACTACGCATGGCCAACACACCAATGCTGAATTGCGTCATAGGGTGCAATGTTAATGGCAGCGCATCGAGTGTATTGAAAACATGTTGCGGAATTTCTGCGCGGGTTTCCCATTCTGCGCTAATAGCCTTTACAATGGCCGAATCTGCTAGCTTACCAGTTAACATCAGGTAAAACAACCCTTCTGGCAAAGGCTGATTTCCCCCTTCGGCTGTAGGTAATTTTTCATACAGCTCGGGAATGCTGTAACCTCTAAAACGGATTCCCTCCTCAGGATCAAGTTTCGATGTTTCGTAAATCATGCCGGTCATTCCCTTCATACCGGAATACACCTGGGCAAGGGTTATTTCTCCTAATTTAAACGTACCGTGTTCGGCAACCAGTTTTTTTAATTCTGCCGATTTTACATCCGTGATGTCTTTGAATTCGTGTTTGAATTGTTGGGCCATATGCGTTCGGGATTTCCCTGCGCAATAATAAGCAATAGATTGTTTTATCGGATAAGTGAAGTGACAAATCTGAAATCAATTTTTACAGGATCATAGAAGCTACCGAATAAACTTTCATTTCGCTATTTTTCTTGTTTAGAAAATTCCATTTCGTACATTGGCGGTTGAATTTACCTAAACACAAACGATAATGAGCACAACAGCACCATCACAAGGGCATCCGAAAGGACTTTACTGGCTATTTTTCGCAGAAA
>CAZVHF010000110.1:5859-7961 GCA_964627105.1 uncultured Chitinophaga sp. | reverse complement strand
GTTCACGCCAGTATTGCTGCCATTTCTTTTCGATTTCGCGAAAATTGAGTTCCATGATAATTGCCTCTGATTTGGCGCAAAGGTAATATTACGCCTTGGATGCTATGCAAAATGTTCAAATGCCTGTTGAAAGATGATGAATCGAAATTGATAAAAAGCACATCGGGATTGTATCTTTGGCCGTACTTTTATGTCGGAAAGCCGGTTTCAACAACGCAGATTGCGCTCATCATACCTCACTTCGGTGGTGAGTATCACCATGGTTTTATTCATGCTGGGGCTGATGGGATTGTTGCTCATCAATGCCCGAAAGCTCACCGATTTTACCCGCGAATCGTTTACAGTAACAGTATTTTTCAGAGACTCGGTCGATGAAGGGCAGATGGAGAATTTCCGCAAATCGCTCGAAGCCGAAAATTTTGTGAAATCGGTTCAGCTTACTACGAAAGATGAGGCGGCAGCAGAATTTCAGAAAGAACTGGGTGAGGATTTTGTCGACTTTTTAGGCTACAATCCTCTACCAGCCTCTCTCGATGTTAATTTCAAACCCGAATTTGCAAACGATGCATTCTTCGCGCAAACCGAGAAAAAATGGCTCGAAAATGAGCTGGTCGAGCAAATCAGTTATCCGCGCAACCTCATTGTAAAAATCATCGACAACGTTCAAAAAATCAGCTGG
Source organism: uncultured Chitinophaga sp. (assembly GCA_964627105.1). Taxonomy (GTDB): domain Bacteria; phylum Bacteroidota; class Bacteroidia; order M30B66; family M30B66; genus CAMCXT01. The sequence goes on along the minus strand of CAZVHF010000110.1, from coordinate 7,282 downwards.
ATTTTTTTAGCCTTCGGAGCGGTGCTTACCCTAATTGCTGTAACGCTCATTAACAATACCATAAGGCTGGCAATTTATTCGAAACGCTTCCTGATTAAAACGATGCTGCTTGTTGGCGCAACGGCTGGTTTTATTCGACGACCATTTATTGTTTCGGGACTAATTCAGGGATTTGTAGGAGGCTTTATTGCCTTAGTACTGCTTAGTGGAACACTCCTGCTTGCCGAAAGTAAAATTGTAGGCTTAAAAGAAATCCGTGATTTCAATTATTTGGGAATGCTGGCTGCAGCAATTCTTGCCGGGGGAGTGATTTTGTCGCTTATTTGTACTTTCTTTGCCGTACGAAAATACCTGAATCTGAAAACCGATTCGCTTTATTAAACACCATGAGTACAGAAAATCAATCAAATAAAGGATTTGTAATGGGGCCAACCAATTACAAACTCTTAATAGCCGGACTGGTCGTTATTTTCATTGGCTTTTTATTGATGATGGGCGGTGGTTCAGATGATCCCAACAAATTCAACCCCGAGATTTTTTCTACCCGTCGCATTACAGTTGCGCCTATTGTAGTGCTCCTCGGTTTTGCCATTGAGGTTGTTGCGATTCTTTACAAACCCAAAAAATAATTCATGACTTGGTTTGAGGCGTTCATCATTGCGGTGGTCGAAGGCCTTACAGAATTTTTGCCGGTTTCATCGACTGGGCACATGGTGCTTACTCAGGCCATTTTGGGTGTGCCTTCGGATGATTTTGTGAAGCTCTTTACAGTAAACATTCAGTTTGGAGCCATCCTCTCGGTTTTGGTGTTGTACTGGAAACGTTTCTTCAAGTCAGTCGATTTTTACATCAAGTTGTTTATTGCTTTTCTGCCGGCCGCTATACTTGGATTTTTACTCGGCGATTGGATTGATTCTTTGCTCGAAAGTCCGCTTGTGGTCGCCATTTCGCTTGTGCTGGGTGGATTGGTTTTACTTCGTGTTGATGCGTGGTTTCCTTCGTCAGTATTAACCGACGAACAAGTTTTAAGAGACCTCGAACGACACGATGATGATCGGCTCATAACCTACCCAAAGGCTCTCATGATTGGGGTTTTTCAGTGCATCGCTTTAATTCCCGGGGTATCGCGTTCGGCAGCTACCATTATCGGCGGATTAACGCAGGGCATCACCCGAAAGAACGCCGCCGAGTTTTCGTTTTTTCTGGCCGTTCCGACCATGGCGGCAGCATCGGGGTATAAATTACTGAAGCAGGCCGAACATTTCGATACCCAAAAACTGGGTTTGCTGGCTTTCGGAAATGGTGTTGCATTTATTGTAGCCTTGCTGGCCATTCGTTTTTTCATTGGCTTCCTTACCAAACACGGATTCAAGGTATTTGGCTGGTACCGTATTGTGGCCGGACTCATTATCCTCGCATTGCT
>CAZVHF010000110.1:0-5759 GCA_964627105.1 uncultured Chitinophaga sp. | reverse complement strand
GGTAGAATGACCAAACAAATTGAGCAATTCGCGGGGCTCGACAAAGTCTATACAGGAACATTCGTACTTGGGGTGAGTACGCCCTCATTTGACTTAGAAAAAGAGGTAGATGCTTCATATCCGATTGCACACATTACAGAAGAATCCATTCGAGAAACCGCTAAACAGTTTATGGGATGGCAAGAACAAGTGCCTCCGTTGTTTTCGGCTAAGAAAATAGACGGCAAACGGGCATACGAATACGCTCGAAAAGGCGAAAATGTTGAAATCAAAACATCGAAGATTGAGATTAGTGAATTTGAGATTTCGCGGATTGCCTTACCCGAGGTCGACTTTCGTATTCGTTGTTCAAAAGGCACATACATCCGATCCATTGCGCGCGACTTTGGCTTGGCGCTCGATTCTGGAGCCTATCTTACCAATTTGCGCCGCACCTCAATAGGCAATATGGATATAAAAGATGCCACCGATGTGCAGGAATTTTTAAGGCTGCTTCCGTGAAAATTCCACCAAAGCAGCCTTAATCAAACTCCTATTGAAAAATTAATTCATTACGAACTTACGCGTAACCGTTCCGCTTTGCCCCGCAATACTGATTGAATACACTCCTGCTGGCTGATTTTCAAGTGCAATGCGTGATTCAGACTGATTAATTTGCCCCTGAAGAACAATTCTCCCGGTTATATCAGTTATTTTAAATACCGGCTGTTCATTCAAAACACTTTGATTTAAACGCACCTGAATACCTCCGATGGCTGGGTTAGGATAAATACTACAAACATCAGAAGTGCTCCACATGTTAGCAAGACCTGTAGTTCCTACACAAAACAGAATCGTATCGGATGAATTAAACTGCCCCCCCGTACCAATAAGGTTTTGCGTTGGTCCGGTTAATGTAAACGAGCCCTGACCGCTGCCGCAGCAGATTCCATCGCCGTAAGAATCACGAATCACAAAACGGTAGCAACCATTTGCAAGGCAGAAATTAAGTGTTTGTGGACCAGAAACCGATCCTATAGGAACAGCAACAATATTCGTATTGGTCGTGGTATTAACAAGTGTAAAACCGGTTTCTTCGGGATAATCGTCTGTAATCAAGTTGAGGGTATACGCATCGCCTTGATTTACCGAGAAGCTTACCTGTGCGTTATTGTTAGAGGCCTGCCCATCTTGTGCTCCATTGTTTGGATTGCTAACCTGAACCTGGAATTGTTGGTTTGTTCCGGCACTTACATTTATTGAAGGAAGATTAACGGTAGCAGATTCGAAGGTTCCTAAATTACCGGTCCATTCGAATGTTTGAAGGGTCGTGCCAGCCAATCCGTATGCGATGGTACAGGAGCTGAGCGGAGTACTTCCGTTGTTGCGAATTTTTACGCTGGGCTCGATGGATGTTGCATTGCAATACGAAGCAGATGGAGAAATAATAGACTGCACACCGGCATCAACTGCAAATTGCGGAACAGACGCTTCAATACCATCAACGGATGCCACATCAGAACCTGTTGGGTCGAGCCAGTCGCGTAATCGGCTTGATGCAGAATTGCCGTTCCATGAAGTAATTAAACGACCATAATAATCGTCGATGTTGTTACCGCAGTTGGCTGTACCCCCAAACAATTGCCCAATAATTTGTTTGTTTTCATTATACAACGGCGATCCACTCGATCCAGGCTCTGTTGTGCCGTCCTCCCAATCGAGAATATGCCAGCAATCGGCACCACCAAAATCTCCTACTTCGGTTGCATCGTCATTGAAGGTGATTTTTTTTACGTCGCCCGATGGATGGTGAATTCCAACTGCCGAAGCCGGTGGAGCATCCTGGCGCGACCATCCCGATAAATACGCGTTAAAGTTGGGGTTGATTTCAGAAGCCAGTTCTACCAAGCAAAAATCAGAACCGCCATTTCGTGCCCGGATAATACATCCCTGTTGTACATCGGCGGTACTTCCATCCTGGTTTGGTGTACAAACCGGACTTTGGTAATTGAACATGAATATATCTGTTGTGCCCGGGTCGCAATGATCGGCTGTTAATATGTAAGGCGTACCATCGTTTGCTGTATTGTTTATCGCCGCTCCGGAGCAGTAGCGAAAATTACCCGATAACAACATCACCGACGAACGAATCTGGTCGGCCCAAGGATCGCCTACCGGACATACCACGTTATTGTTGCAACTGCCCGACGAACCAAAATCTTTGAGGTCTTTGTAGAAATCGCGGTATACGTGAACAATTTGGCTCAAACGGATATCAACTTGTGAAACGGCATCATTTGGAACCGAAATTTCAAGTATTACGGTGTTGCCCCGAACAGGCAACGTGGCAAAATTATTCAGCCTGTTCATGTTGCGCTCGGTAAATGCCCCCAAAACATGCGAGCCATCGGGATTATACACAAACATGCGTGTTCCGGTTGGCACTATAAATCGCTCAAAGCTTAAGTTGATGCTTTGAGCCGATTGCGATTTTATCTGCAAACTCCAAATTTTACGGCCATTGGGTAAATCTTTCCAATTACTTGTGGCATTAACCGGGATTGAAACCGGAAAATCCAAACCAAAACGCATTGATTTTTCTCCACGCGCCAAGGCCTGTTGGTCCTGCTCAAGCAAGGTTGCATTATCGACCAAAGGAATTTTGTATAATTCTATGGTTTGAAGCGATACATCTTTCAAGCCGATAGGCAAACCTCCAATTGCGGGTTGAGCAAAAATTCCGAGCGAAAATGCAAAGCTTAGAATGAGTGTGAATCGTTTTTTCATATTGGTAAGTTGGTTTTGAGAAACACAAATGTAAAGGAATATCCTAAAACAGAACAATTCAGATGAATCCTTGCTACTTTTGCAGCCTAAGATTATGAAACCCGCACTTCCGAAAGGCACGCGCGATTTTTCGCCCATCGAAACCGCTCGCCGCCGCTATATTTTCGAAACCATTCGCAAAGAATTCGAGCTGTTTGGCTACCAAAGCATCGAAACCCCAGCCATGGAAAACCTCAGCACCTTAACCGGAAAATACGGCGAGGAAGGCGATCGACTCATTTTCAAAATTCTAAATTCGGGCGATTACCTTAAAGAGGTACGCGAAAAACAGGCCGATTTGGAAAAACCCAATTCGGTTTTGCCCTTGCTAAGCGAGAAAGCCTTACGCTACGATTTAACGGTTCCTTTTGCGCGCTATGTAGCGATGAACCGCGATAAAATTGCCTTTCCGTTCAAACGTTATCAGATGCAACCGGTTTGGCGCGCCGATCGTCCACAAAAGGGACGTTACCGCGAATTTTGGCAATGCGATGCCGATGTTGTAGGAAGCGCTTCACTACTTAATGAGGCCGAGTTAATTCAGATCTACGACCGAGTTTTTCACCAACTTTCCCTCCCTGTTCGCATCCTGGTAAATAACCGTAAAATACTGGCCGGCATGGCCGAGATAGCCGGAATTTCTGCTCAACTCACCGATTTTACCGTGGCGCTCGACAAAATAGACAAGGTCGGCATTGAGCAAGTTGAAGCCGAATTGCGCGAGAAAGGCATCTCCGAAAATGCCATTTCTAAACTGCGGCCCATTGCTTTATTGCAAGGAAACAACACCGAGAAACTGGCAAGCCTGCAAACTGCATTGAAGGGTTCAGAAACGGGATTGAAGGGCGTCGCCGAAATGCAGGAGCTTTTAAATTATTTCGAAACGAATCTCGCCTTAAAGCAAGCAGAAATCACCATTGATTTGAGCCTTGCCCGTGGTTTGAATTATTACACCGGAACCATCCTCGAGGTGAAGGCGCGTGATGTGGCTTTTGGAAGCATTGGCGGAGGCGGACGTTACGACGATTTAACGGGTATTTTCGGCTTGCCCGGTGTGCCCGGTGTGGGCATTTCATTCGGCGCCGACCGTATTTACGATGTGCTGAACGAACTCAACCTGTTTCCTAAGGAAGCCATCAACACGAGCGAAGTGCTTATTGCACATTTTTCGGCCGAGGAATTAGCCCCCTGCCTTTCTTTGGTGCAGGACTTACGCGAAGAAGGCATTGCTGCCGAAGTGTATCCAGAAGCCGGAAAACTGAAAAAGCAGTTCGAATATGCCGAGAAAAAAGGCATACCATTTTTGATGATTTACGGCGCTACAGAGGAAGCTGCTTCTATTGTAAATGTAAAGGAATTGTCGTCGGGAAGGCAGGTTACTGTTCCCAGAAATGAAATCGCTACGTTTCGCTCATATTTCAACCTCTAAACCACCTTTCTATCATGGTTGAATACACCATTGGTCCCCATAAAATTAGTCCCGCTGAAGTGGCCGCCTTGGTTGCTTCAGAAACGAAACTATGCCTATCGGAGAATGCCCGCCAAAATATTGTTCGTTGCCGAACCTACCTCGACAAGACCATCGAAGCATCGCAAGTGCCAATTTATGGCATCAATACCGGATTTGGTTCCTTGTGCAACGTATCCATAGGCAACGAAGACCTATCGGCACTTCAAAGCAACTTAATCATGTCGCATGCTTGCGGACTGGGCGAAACCATTGCTCCTGAGCTCGTTAAAACGATGTTGTTTTTAAAGATTCAGGCACTGAGTTACGGATATTCGGGTGTGCAGCTCGAAACGGTTCAACGCCTGGTCGACTTTTACAACCACGACATCTTGCCCGTAGTTTTTGAGCAGGGGTCGTTAGGGGCCTCAGGCGATTTGTCGCCACTTGCCCACTTGAGTTTGCCCTTGTTGGGAATGGGCGAGGTGTGGTACAAAGGAGCACGAAAGCAATCGGCAGATGTGTTGAACACCTTGGGATTAATGCCCATAAAACCGGCTTCAAAAGAAGGATTGGCCTTGCTAAACGGCACACAGTTCATGGCGGCTTACGGGGTTCAGTTATTAGCGCGAAGTAAAGATTTGCTGCACAAAGCACAAGTTATTGCTGCGCTTTCACTGGAGGGTTTTGATGGTCGAGTTGAGCCATTCCACCCGGCATTGCATGCCATTCGCCCGCATCCCGGCCAGTTGCAGGTTGCCGAAACCATGCGCAATTTATTGGCTGGCAGCGAAATTGCCCAAAAAGAAAAAACACAGGTGCAAGATCCGTATTCGTTTCGCTGCACACCACAGGTTTTAGGCGCCTCGCTCGATGTGTTGGCGCATTGCAACAGCGTGTTTGAGCGCGAAATCAATGCTGTTACCGACAATCCGAATGTATTTCCGGATGAGGGAATGATTGTTTCGGGCGGAAATTTCCATGGTCAGCCCTTGGCTATGGCGCTCGATTACCTCTGTTTGGCCATGCATGAAGCGGGCAGTTTATCGGAACGCCGAACCTATCAATTAACCTTGGGGAAAAACAAACTGCCTCATTTCCTTGCCGCAGATGCCGGCCTGCATTCGGGCATGATGATTCCGCAATACACAGCAGCGGCCTTGGTTAGCCAAAACAAGCAATGGTGCACGCCTGCATCAGCCGACACCATCGATTCGTCTGCCGGGCAGGAAGACCACGTGAGCATGGGAGCCAACGCGGCTACCAAAGCATGGCGTGTTTTGAACAATCTCGAATCGATATTAGGGATTGAATTGCTCAATGCGGCTCAGGCCATCGAATTTCGTCGCCCCTTAAAAAGTTCTGAAACGCTTGAAAAGGTTTTGACCGCGTTCCGAAATGAGATTCCGTTTATGCAGCAGGACCGAATACTATCTTACGACATGCAGAAAGCATCGGCTTTTGTTCGTGGCGATAATTTCAGTTAGATTGAAACCGGCAACAGAAA
>CAZVHF010000109.1:0-8016 GCA_964627105.1 uncultured Chitinophaga sp. | reverse complement strand
GTTTATAGGCTTCTTCTTCGAGCAAGCTGCCCGGTTTTACGTAATGCGAAACATCTGCAATGTGCACCCCCACTTCCCAGTTGCCGTTTTCGAGTTTACGGATCGAAAGGGCATCGTCAAAATCCTTGGCGTCAATCGGGTCGATGGTAAACGTAACCACATCCCTAAAATCGCGACGTTTCTTTATTTCGGCTTCCGGAATTTCCATAGGGATGGCATTGGCTTCGCGCTCCACGGCCTCCGGAAAATCGATGGGTAAATTGTAATCCAGGAGTATGGCGTGCATCTCCACGTTGTTCTCGCCCGGACGTCCCAGTACCCGAACAATTTCGCCCGATGGATTTTTGGCATGCTCGGGCCAGTCGAGCATCTGCACCACCACCTTATCGCCTTGCTTGGCACCGCCCAAATCAGAAAGTGCCACGAAGATATCAACGGGCATTTTGGACGAATCGGGGATTACAAACGCGAATTTCGGACTTAATTCCACAATGCCTACAAACTCGGTTTTGGCACGTTGTACAATTTCTACCACTTCGCCTTCGAGCTTTCGTCCACGTCGGCGGGCATACAGTTTCACCTTTACCAAATCTCCATGCAGGGCATTCCCCATATCGTGCTCTCGGATATAAATATCTTCGCCCAATTCGGCACTAATTAAGTAAGCAGCCCCACGATTGGTCATGTCAATTTTTCCTTCTACCATGCTGCTTTCAACATGCACAAAGCGGAATCGTCCGGTTTCGGGCTCTGCCAAATGCCCCTGATGTACCAGCGCTTCGAGTAATTCGAGCACTTGCAGCCGATCTACCGAATCTTGAATGCCAAGTCCGGCACAAACCTGCTTATAATTATGCAAAGCACGCGGTTCGGCCTTGAAATACCCCATAACCTCTTCGAGAAGAAGATTTTGGCCGGCAGTTTTATTCTTTTTTGATTTTTTACCCATGATTTTGCGGCTTTAGCCTCTATTTAACTACTCTATTTTCCTGAACAGATAGAACAAGCCGAAATGTACCCCTGCAACGGCATTTTGACTAGCACCTCGATTTGCGGGTTTGAATTTCACAATCTCAATATCCTGAATCGAATAGCTCAAATTTAAACCTGTTTTAAGGATTATTCTTTTCCCTAATCTTTGTATACAACCTATTCCTAATGCAATTCCAATGTCGGTTTGCGAATAAACCTGCAAACCATTAAGGTTCTCTTTTACTTCTAAAATATTCGTGAATGGGTTCGAAACAAGGGAGTCGATACGTGCTCGGGTCAACAAACCAAGTTGAGGCCCCAAATTAAAGGTAAAGGCCGATTTCTTTTTAGTTAAATCGCCTGAGTATCTGTATTGAAGCGGAATTTGAAAGTACTCGAGAATTGTTTCGTATGTAAAATTCGGAAGCGCAAGAAAATCTTCGGCCGTAGTAAATAATTGACCTTGTACCGAGCGGAAGATGCCACTTCGGATGCCGTGTTTTTTGGTGATGCCATAGGATACCTGCAGTCCGTAAGCGGTATTGGATGTTTCTTTATAATCCAATTGTCCTCCAGCTTCCATGTCGTTCTTGTTTACAATCCATGTACTTTGATATTGCGCCCACGGTCCTATTTCTAACCCACGTTGAGCATTAAGTAGTTGATTTGCAAATAATAGTAATACAAAAAGTCGAATGCTCATTTATTTAAATTACGAAATATTTCTGCAAGATATTTCCAATTTCAACGCATGGGCTCGTTTTAACAAACTTTTTAACCTGTAATTCTTGAAAAGTCGCTAAAAAGAAGCAATTTACTATTGGAATTGCGTTTAGTTTTAAGCACAGAAAAAATCAAGCAGATATGAAGCTGAAAATTGGAATTGTCTTTGGCGGACGCTCTAAAGAGCGTGAAATTTCGTTTGCAGGAGGCCGCACCGTGTACGACAACCTCAACAAGAGTTTATTCGAAGCTGTTCCACTGTTTGTAGATAGTTTCAATCAATTGATTCTTCTTGACTGGCAATACATTTACAAGGGCAGCATCCGTGATTTTTATCCCGATCCGGCAGCTGTACCGCAGAGCGATGGCGAGTTTCAGGTGTATGCCGAATCACTTGCAAATCTTGATATCAAAGCGGAAGCATCTAAAATTGGGCGAATTGTTGAACCTTCGGAGTTAAAACAATTGGTGGATATGGCGTTTTTATGTTTGCATGGCCCTTACGGCGAAGATGGTCGCATTCAAGGTTTGTTGGAATATTATGACATTCCATATACCGGCAGTGGCATTTATTCGAGTAGCATTGGCATTAGTAAGGTTATACAGAAGCAGCTTATGGAACAGGCCGGTTTTCCTACTCCGCCGTGGTTTGTTGTGGATCGGAAATCGTGGTTCGAAAAGCGCGATGTTAATTCTATTCTAAACAAAGCCGAACGCGAAATTGGCTTCCCATTGGTGGTTAAATCGCCCACACAAGGTTCATCCATCGGAGTTTCTGTAATTCATCAACCCGAGGCCGCAAAACTGGCAGAGGCCATTGATAAAAGTCTGTTTGTACGTCGTCTTAAAAAAGAGCAATGGATGGCCATGGATGCAAAAGCCCAGAACGAGTGGATTCGCACCACATGCGATATTCGCGAGGGAATTGGCATCCCGGTTCGTGCTGGAGCCAAAATTATTCAGCACCCCGATACATTACAGCAATACATTACGCATGCTTTTACCACCCAGCAAGATGCCGAGATTTGTCTCGAATCGCTTGATGCCGAAGCCGAGGTTATTCTCGAAGGATTTATCGAAGGCAAGGAATTTTCGTCTATCGTAATCGAAGACATGCAGGGCAAGCCGGTTTGTTTACCGCCTACCGAAATTCGTAAAGGCAAGGAAGTGTTCGATTATCGTTCGAAATACCTGCCCGGCTTGTCGCGCAAAATTACGCCTATCGAACTACCCGATGCCGATTTGGAGCGCATCCGCGAAAGCTGTACACACCTATTTAGCAAACTTGGATTTGGCGTGTACGCGCGCATCGATGGATTCATTAAGGCCGATGGTACCATTTACCTCAACGATCCGAATACCACTTCGGGCATGATGCCCAGTTCGTTTTTCTTTCATCAGGCAGCCGAAATAGGGTTTAATCCTTCGCAGTTTATCACCTATATCATCCATACTTCTTTACGCCGTCGCGCAGTGGAGATGAAGTTTAACAACCATGCCGAACGATTGCTTATGCAACTCGATGACGCTATGCACGTTTTGCGCAACAATAAAGAAAGTCGCAAGCGAATTGCCGTTGTTTTTGGGGGGTATTCATCTGAACGACATATTTCGGTCGAAAGTGGTCGAAATGTTTACGAGAAACTCTCTTCTTCATCGGTATTTGAGCCCGTACCAGTTTTCCTATCGGGTTCTGATGCAGCTCATGAGCTGTATACCTTGCCCATCAACCTGATGCTGAAAGACAATGCCGACGATATTCGGGAGAAAATTCTGCATTTTTCGGTACATCCTATTATTAAAAAAATAATTGCCGAATGTGGCGAATTAACGAGTTATTTTGGCGATACCGGTAATTTGAATGCGCCCCGAAAACTGGATTATGTATCATTAGCCGCCGAAATGCAGGAGGTGTTTATTGCTTTGCATGGCCGACCGGGTGAGGATGGCGCGTTACAGCGCGAACTCGTAAAGGTGGGCTTACCCTACAATGGATCCAATGCCGATTCATCATCGATTACCATTGATAAGTACCGCACCAATGAAATTCTCAAAGAAAACGGTATGCTGGTAGCTGAGCATTTTGTGGTCCGCGAAGACGAATGGAAGAGTAATTCCGAAGCGGTATTGAAGCATGCTCAAGCCGTTGGATATCCGCTCATTGCCAAGCCGGTGGATGATGGTTGTTCCTCGGCGGTGAAGAAATTGCACAACGATGATGATTTTATCGCTTTTACGAAATTGATTTTCAGACAGGGTGAAGCCTTGGATGCATCGGCATCGGAGCGATTAAAGATTAAACCAAAAGAGGAGTTTCCGGCCAAGCATCAGTTTCTGGTTGAATCACTTATTCAAGCGAATGGAGCGCCCAAGTTTCTTGAAATTACAGGAGGCATGCTAACGCATCTCGAGGCAGATGGCAGTATTCGTTACGAAGTTTTCGAAGCATCCGAAGCCTTGTCTGAAGGGGAGGTTTTGTCGCTCGAAGAAAAATTCCTCGCCGGGCAGGGACAAAACATCACTCCGGCGCGCTATGCCGCAGATTCCGATTCTCGCCAGCGCATTTCAGACAAGGTTAAGAAAGAACTTGAAAGAGCCGCCCGTGCACTGAATGTGCAGGGCTATTGCCGAATCGATGCATTTGTGCGTGTATTTGAACAAGAGCGTACCGAGGTGATTTTTATCGAAGTCAACTCACTACCTGGCATGACGCCCGCAACGTGTATTTTTCACCAATGTGCAATCAACGGATATAAACCGTATGACTTTATCGAAAAAATCATGACTTTTGCAGAGAAGTCAGCAAATAGTAGTCGGCTTCGCGCTTCGTTATGACCTTTTGGCAATTCGCTAAAACACGACTTTTTTGGTTGCATGTTCTTGCTGCATCATTAACCGTGGCGTTGTTTATGGTTATATGTGTTTTTTTTATAGACGCCTACACCTTGCACGATTCTTCGGTTAAGGTTCCGGATTTCAAGGGTTTATATGCAAAAGATCTTGATAAATTTGTTGAAGATTATTCCGTTAGCTACAAGATCATTGACTCAACTTCTACTGGTGATGAGGCCAAGGGAACTATCGTAAAACAAGAGCCAGATGCAGGATCAATCATAAAAGAAGGCCGCGTAATTTACCTTACTGTAAAAGCGATGCAAAATGAACAGGTTAGAATGCCTAACGTCGAAGGTTTGCCGATAAAAATTGCCAGTGAAGAGTTAGAAGCATTCGGACTTAAGCCGGGTAGAAGAATCCCAATAGAGAGTTCGGAGATAATTGTCAGAGGAAGCGATTCTCCGGTGATTCGACAGCTTTACAAAAACAAAGAAATAAAACCGGGAACTTTAATTGACAAAGGTTCAGCGATTGATATGGAGTATATTAGAAATGCTGAAGGCGAACAGATTTTGGTGCCAGATCTTTCGGGTTTGACAATTGCTAATGCGCGTGAAGAGCTTCTATCTGTAGGTTTATTTATTGGCTCTATTTTTCCCGATAAGTCGCCTGTTGATTCATTACAAGCTAAAATTTACAGGCAGTATCCGGAATCCAACGAAGAGGGATTGTACAAAGGGGCAAAAGTGAATATTTGGATTTCAGAAAACGAGGAATTGCTCGATCGATAAAATACATTCTATGAATAAGCTATTGTTTATTTTACTTTTCTATTTGGATTTCTTTTGCTTTCAGTTAATTGGACAAGGATTGGAAGTTTCTCCCTTGGAATATTCGAACTTTGTTTCAAACGAATTAATGCCATTTAACCGAAATGTAGATTCGCTCAATATACCCTTTTTTGAAGATTTCTCCTATCAGTCCAAGCGTCCTGATGCAAGGCTTTGGGAAGATAAAAGTGCAATGGTAAACCTCACACTCGCCATTCGTCCGCCCGGATTTGGCGTTGCAACGTTGGACGGTATAGGTGCAAATGGTAATCCATACGCGGGTTTTGTAACACATGGTTCGGCTGACACGCTAACTTCGAAGCCATTCAGTTGGAGTCTATTGCCTTCCGATTCGGTTTATATGAGTTTTTATTTTCAACCTGGTGGCTTGGGGAATTTTCCTGAATTTATTGACTCCTTGATTTTAGAGTTTTACAATCCCGAAGATTCATTATGGAATCGTGTTTGGGGAACAAAAGGGGAAGACTATCCGCAACTTACCAAAGAGTTCGAGTTAAAGATGGTTCCAATCGTGGATTCGGCGTATTTAAAACCGGGATTTCAATTCCGCTTCCGAAATTTTGCTCAGTTAAATGGGAGTTGGGATTTGTGGCATCTGGATTATATCAGAATCAATGCGGGCCGAAATTTTAGCGATACCTTGTTAAACGATGTAGCCTACATGTACGAGCCGCATAGTATTATCGATACCTATCAATCTGCTCCAATGTGGCATTTTCAAACAAATCCGATTGAAAATATGCTCGAGTTTTTTAATCTCTCGCTTACCTCGCTTCGTCTTGGTGCAGTTGGGGTCGATTATGGTTTTGATTATTACAACGCTCAGGGTGTAAAGGTTGACTCTGTTACAAGCGATCCGCAGGGCCCGGTGGCGTATCGCAATGAATATGTTATGAATGAAGCGGTTAAATATGTTTTTGCCGATCCGGGTACGGAATCAACGCATTACGATTTGGAGTATTTCATTACCAATAATTTAGAAGACGATGTTTTCAGAAACGACACCATTCGTTTTCAGCAAGTTTTCAGCAATTACTATGCACTCGATGATGGAAGTGCTGAGGCTCGGATTAATTTAAATAATAATGGAGGTGGCTTTGTGGCGCAGCGCTTTGAGTTCTGGACATCGGATACACTGAAAGCCGTGCAGATTCAATTTAATCGAACTTCTGCACCATCTTCTTCAAGCTTTTATTTGATGATTTGGGCCGCAGGTTCAAATCAACCCGGATCGATACTTTATGAGCAGGAAGTTACCTATCCTGAAGCATCTGAGTTTAGTACGTTTTCTACATTTATGCTCAATGTGCCTTTGCCGTTGGCCGCCGGAACGTATTACATTGGTTGGGCTCAAACTAATAATGCCGAATTAAACATCGGATTCGATCGGAATTTGAATAACAACAATCGGATTTATTACAATTTTGATGGGAATTGGTATCCGTATGCAGCCGCTGAAGGAACGCTCATGATTCGGCCTGTTTTACGTTATCCATACGATATTTTTGTAGGAAACCCGAAGGCGTTACACAAAAAAGAAGAATTTAGTGTGTTCCCCAATCCGGCGAAAAATTTTATCCGAATTCGTAGTAACTCCAATTCAACTAAAAACTGGATAATTTTCGATGTACACGGAAGAGTAGTCCTAAGTGATAGTGGTAGCACGTTGGATGATATGATTGATATTCGCTCATTAAACACAGGGATGTATATGATAGGTATTTGGTATAAAGATGGTGTGTATGGCAGTGCAAAATTTTGCGTAAGTGGCAATGAGCATTGATCAAATTGATGAAGATAAGTTATTCGCAGATGGGCAGGATGATCTGGATCAAGAAGAGTTATTCGAACATTATAAGGTAGTTGTAGATAAGGGTCAGGAACTGCTCCGTGTTGATAAATTTCTTCAAAACAGGCTTTTTAAGACATCCCGAACCCGTATTCAAGCCGCTGCCGAAACAGGAAACATTCATGCAAATGGAAAAGCGGTCAAGTCGAACTACAAGGTAAAGCCGGGCGACACGATTGCAATTGTTTTTGCGCAACCGCCTCGTGAGATAGAACTTAGGCCAGAGAATATCCCGTTGAATATCGTTTATGAAGATGCAGATGTAATAGTGATTAATAAACAGGCAGGTTTAGTCGTACATCCGGGCTATGGAAATTATTCGGGTACACTTGTAAATGCCTTGATGTACCATTTTCAGCATGTGCCGCTTTATCAGCAAAAAGAACCAAGACCAGGGTTGGTGCATCGACTCGATAAAAACACGTCTGGTATAATGGTTATGGCAAAGAACGAATTTGCTATGGCGCATCTAGCAAGGCAGTTTTTTGATCGTACAACAGAACGAACTTATGTTGCACTGGTTTGGGGCGAGTTAAAGGAAGATTCAGGGACAATTACCGGACATATTGGAAGAGATATCAGAGACAGAAAACTGTTTGCCGTTTATCCAGATGGTTCGCAGGGCAAACATGCTATAACTCACTATCGTGTTATTGAGCGATTGGGCTATGTAACACTAATCGAGTGCAAACTTGAAACAGGTAGAACCCATCAAATTCGTGTACACCTAAAGTATATAGGGCATCCATTATTCAATGATGATACGTATGGTGGTAATCAAATTCT
>CAZVHF010000108.1:0-8017 GCA_964627105.1 uncultured Chitinophaga sp. | reverse complement strand
TTCAACTGACGAATCCCTGCCTTATAAGCAGGGATTTTTCTTTTTTTTGTAAGGGAAATCCATTCTGTATGGCCGAATCTAATTTTGTTGATTACGTTAAAATATGCTGCCGCTCTGGCAAAGGGGGCGCAGGTTCGGTACATTTTCACCGCGATCGTACCACCGCTAAAGGCGGACCCGATGGGGGCGACGGGGGCCGTGGTGGGAATGTTATTTTAAAAGGTAATGCCCAACTTTGGACTTTGCTGCATCTCAAGTATCGTAAACATGTCATTGCCGAGCCCGGTGGAAATGGAACCAGCGCATTAAAGCACGGCAAAAACGGGCAAGACGAAATACTTGAAGTGCCGCTAGGTACAGTAGCTAAAGATGCCGAAACGGGCGAAATAATTATGGAAATTACCGAGGATGGCGAAGAACGCGTGCTCACGCAAGGCGGTCGTGGTGGGATGGGAAATGCCTTTTTTAAATCTGCTACACTTCAAACGCCCCGATTTGCGCAGCCTGGTGAACCTGGTAGAGAGGACTGGCGCATCCTCGAATTAAAAATTCTTGCGGATGTTGGTCTCGTAGGTTTCCCGAATGCCGGAAAATCAACGCTGCTCTCTAAGCTGAGTGCGGCAAAGCCCGAAATTGCCGATTATCCTTTCACCACACTCGTGCCTCAGCTGGGCATTGTTCCGTATCGCGATTATCGTTCATTTATCATGGCCGATATTCCCGGAATTATAGAGGGTGCCAGCGAAGGTCGTGGGCTAGGCTTACGATTTTTGCGCCACATCGAGCGCAATTCGCTGTTGCTGTTTTTGGTGCCTGCCGATGCTAAGGATATTCATGAGGAATATCGTATTTTACTCAATGAATTAGAGCAGTTTAATCCTGACCTCCTCCATAAAAAGCGCATTTTAGCCATCTCAAAATCTGATTTGCTCGATGAAGAATTGGAACTTGAGCTCGCAAAAGACCTTCCACCAATACCCCATTTGTTTATCTCCTCGCACAATCAAAAGGGCTTAATGCAGCTTAAAGATTTAATCTGGAAGGCATTAAATACCTAAGTTATGTCAATAAACAGTTGGGATACCGAGTTGCTTTTGCTGCTCAACGGCGATGGTGGGCTTTATGCCGATAGCTTTATGGATTGGTTGTCGTCGCGTTTTTCAGCTGTACCCGTTTACATCGGTCTTGCCTATCTGCTTTATAAAAAATATGCAAAAGATATTTGGAAAATTCTGGTGGCCACAGCGTTCTTGATTTTAGTGTCGGACCAGGTTTCTGTTGCTGTTAAGAATTTGGCACAGCGCAACAGGCCTTGCCATCAGGAGCACATCGTTTCGCAACTACACCAGGTAAACCATCGTTGCGGTGGGCAGTATGGCTTTTATTCGTCGCATGCCTCCAATACCATGAGTTTGTCGGTGTTGTGTATCCTTTTGTTGCGCACTTCTTATGTGTTTTGGGGTATGCTGGTTTGGGTTTTTTCGGTAGGGTACAGCCGCATTTATCTTGGGGTACATTTTCCAGGCGATATTTTCGCAGGCTGGATAGCCGGAATTCTTTTTGGGGGCGTTACTTGGTCGATTCTTATAAAGTTTTTAAAGACTAAGCAAGCAGCACAATGATGCAGCAATTATTATTTGTGTTTATTGGAGGTGGTGCAGGCGCAGCTATTCGCTGGAGTATTGGGCTTGGCGTTCAGCGATTTGGGGTGGTGCAATTTCCTTTGGCAACTTTTATTTCCAATGTGTTATCGTGTGTTGTTTTAGCTTGCATTTTTCAGTTTGGTGTTAAATCCAGCATTTCGGAGGCGGCAAGGCTGTTGCTTATTACAGGATTCTGTGGCGGTTTAAGCACATTTTCCACTTTTAGCTACGAAACCGTGCAACTTGTAAAGAACGGCTCGCATGGCTGGGCCCTTGTAACCGTGTTGGTTAACTTAATTTGTTGCGCTGCCATAGTGTTTTGGGCGTTGCGCAAATAGCATTCGATATGTTAAATCGTACGCTTAAAGTTATTGTCCCCCTCATTTTGGGCGTTTCGCTGTGGTTTGCATATTCCTTAAAAAATGTTCAGTTCGATTACGATTTTGAACAGTTTTTTCCAGTTGAGAGCGACGATTCGGAGTTTTACTATCAATACCGCAATCGCTTTGGTAGCGATAACGAATTTCTGTTATTGGGCATTCGCAACTCGCATGGTTTGTTTAACCGCAAGGTACTTTTAGAGGTGGATACACTCTGCAAGCAGATTCGGGAGCTAAGAAATGTTAAGGAGGTGATTTCAATTACATCACTGGAACAACCTGTTATTTCTGATTTTGGAGCCGATAGGCTGCCGCTGCTTCGACTTTACAACGATACTGTTTTTGCTTTAGATTCTACAAAATTTACCGCTTTTGATTTTTACAGGAGTGCATTTTGTTCCATAGACAGAAAAGCTTTATGCCTAGTTATTAAACATAAGGAACAATTGAGCAAAGAGGCCGCCGACAGCTTACTTCAACACGTACAGCAGTGTATAGATGCGCACACCTTTTCGGAGGTGCATTTAAGTGGCAAAATAAATTCGGAGCGTACCTATATTCACAAAACCCGCTACGAATTGCTGCTCTTTATGTCGCTATCGGCCTTGCTGGTAGTTGTGTTTTTGTGGATCAGCTTCAGAAATATTTGGGCGGTAATGGTGCCCATTGCAGTGGTGTTATTGGCCATTTTATGGACCATTGGCTGTATGACGTTTATGGGAAAAGCCATCGATATCATGATTATAATAATGCCCTGTATTCTGTTTGTGGTAGGCATGTCGGATGTGCTGCACATTACCAGTCAGTTTTACGAAAAGCTTTCTGAAGGATTTGCCCGAGAGGCGGCCGTACATGCTGCGCTTAAAGAAGTGGGATTTGCAACGTTCCTTACCTGTTTGAGCACCATGGCAGCTTTTCTAACCCTAAACACTACTTCGATAAAGCCCATCCGTGATTTTGGCAATTATACTGCTCTAGGCGTGGCTATTGCCTATTTTTTATCGGTAACGCTGTTGCCATGGGTATTGCTTCGTGTTAAACAAATTGGAACATTTAAAATTCATACTGTTAATGAAAAATGGGATCGCGGTTTGAGGCATATTTTGGTTTGGGTATGGCGCAATCCCCGAAAAATTATGGCATGCACGGTTGTTCTTTTGTTGTTATCGGTTTGGGGCATTCGGCAAATTGAAATTAATAATTCTGTGCTTGATGATTTGGCTGCCGATGATCCTATTCAAAAAGATTTTGAATTTTTTGATGGTTATTTTGGGGGTGTTCGGAGTTTTGAACTCAACGTTGAAAGTACGCAAGGCCGATTGTTAACCTACGAAAACGTGAGCTTTATGGACAGGCTCGATGCCTTTCTCAATGATTCAGTGGGTGTGTCGTCGGTGGTTTCACCAGCTCGATTGATACGCTCCTTAAACGCGGCGGCCAATGGGGGTGAAGCATCATATTTTAAGCTGCCTGCCGATTCATTGGCCTTTGCAGCATTAATTGCAAAGACGCATTCGATCATACAAACAAAGGAGGCCAGGCAGATTGTATATAAGGATAAGCGCACGGGACGCATTTCAGGGCGTATTCGAGAAAGAGGCAGCCGCTTGATAGCTTTGGATAATCATAGAATTACAACATGGATTCAGCGAAATAAACCGAGTGGGCTTTCATTTCGAGTTACCGGCAGCTCCGATTTAATTGATAAGAGCAATACCTACCTCACCCAAAACATGATGGAAGGTCTATCGCTCGATGTGGCGGTATTGATGCTTATCATTGGCTGGATGTTTAAATCGTTAAGAATGATGGTGCTATCCGCGGTTCCTAATTTAATTCCACTCCTCATCATCGGAGGCATCATGGGCTGGTGCGCTATTGAGATGAAAGTGAGTATATCAATAATTTTTTCAATTGCGTTTGGAATTGCCATTGACGACACGCTGCATCTTCTGGCACGGCTCAAGCTCGAACTGGCCAAAGGAAGCAAACTGCCGATGGCTTTAAAAACTACGTATGTTTCAACCGGGAAAGCTATGATTTTAACCGCTTTGGTTATTGCCACGGGCTTTGCTACTCTTATGGCCAGCGATTTTAAAAGCACTTTTTATGTAGGGTTTCTTATTTCATTAACCTTGCTTATTGCGCTTTTGGCTGAACTTATTCTGATGCCGGTATTGCTGCTGTGGTTTTATAACAAGCCGCACAAAAAACAATGAATCTAACAAAAGGCGAAAGGGTTATTTCGCCCCGCCTGGGGCTTTGTTTTTTTTTTAAGGTTTTTCTTCTTTTGCTAATTTATAATTTATGAAAATCAATTGGGTTGACATAGCAGGAAAACAAGCGGCCTAGCGTAAAATAAAACGGTTAGGTTTTATTTCTTTATCCGGCAGCGATTGCAGCGGATAGCTGCCCTTGGTGAAGCCAGGGCACTATGAGCGAAAAGCGCGGCGCCGTGATTAAGGCTTGTTCGAAGCTTGATTATCCATACGGCGGCCGGCCCCCAAATAAAAAAGCCGGTGAACATCTATCCACCGGCTTTTTAGTTTTAAGTTTATTTCGATTAATCAGCTTTTGTGAAGCGACTTGCCGTGCTGAACTTTTCGCCACGAACGAGCAGCTGATACACTCCGGCATTGATGCCTGACAAGTCGATTTCGAGTTGCGTTTGCTGCGCTACTTGATCGAAAGAGCGCGACATTACTAGGCGACCGCTCATATCGAGTACATCCAGTCGGAGGTTATTCTCTGCTTCGGGCAAATTCAACTGCACCAACGTAAAGTCTTCGGCCGGATTCGGGAATATGCTGAATACCTCTGCATCCTGACTTGCGATTCCTGTTGTTGCAGCGCTCACACGAATTTCGATGGTTTGAACATCCATACAGGTGCTGTTCGAAGCGATCAATGTTACGGTGTAAACGCCCGGCTGGGTGTAAACGTGCACCGGATTGGTTAAACCGCTCACGCTGCTGCCGTCGCCAAAATTCCAGGTGTAGTCGGTAGCTCCGTTTGCCGTTGCCGTAAAGGCTACAGCCGATTGTGAAGCAATTACGTCGGTTTCGGATGCGTTTAACGTAGCGCTTACCGCTTGACCTGCAACAATCTGAAGCGTTTGCTGGATGATGCTTCCAAAAGCGTTGTTCATTTCAACTTCGTAAGTTCCGCCTGCTAAGTTATTTACCGCGATGCTGCCGCTGAAATCGTTGCCATTTGCAACCACGGCTCCGTTTGCATTGCGCACGGTGTAGTTCCAAGGCGTTGCCGATGGGCTGCTCAACTGAATTGATCCGTCGTTTTGTGCACAGCTTTCAGACGAGGTGCTCATAAACACACCTGGCATGAAGTGCAGGCGGAAACGCGATACATCTTCGGCACCTGCATAATTGAAGTGGTAAACCGGATTGTTTTGCAGGTTCTGGAACACGCCCAAACGGGTGTCTTCGAGAACAATTTGTGCATGCTCGGGGAGATTATCAACGTGCTTGAGGCGCAAGGTTTGCGGACCGGCAATATCGGCTTCAACACCAAGTTCTACAATGCGGTCTGAAGTAAGCTCTGGAATGGCCTGAATAGCCAAGTCATTTCCTGCCGCCTTACTGTACAATGCAATGTGTTCGTTGCCGCGGAATTTTTTGGCGTCGTATTGAACGTCCATACCGTCGGTAGCATCGTTGCGGAAGGCAATAAGCGTTTCGTTATAGTCGTTGGCTTCGGTGGTAACACTTATCCATAAACGTTGTACCGCCTCGTCAATAAAGAACGCATTATTCTGCGTTGTACGCATGCCATTATTGAACTGGATCAAGCTGGCCGATGTGGCTTCAACAAAGAACGACTGACATGATGCAATATTACCGGTGAACGGAGTGCCACTGTTTGGCCCAGATACCACACCCAGGTTATTCCATACGGCGTAATCCTGTGCAGCGTTGAATCCGGTACCAGCCGATCCGTCATCATCCCAGAAATACAGCGCCGATCCGGTAATGTTCGGGTTAGCAGCAACGAATGCAGCCGCCGAAATGGCGCTAGGATAAGGATTTCCAACCAGATTGAATGCCGTGTGTGTACCCAATACAGTAGGACCGAACGTTACATTACCATTATTGGCAAATCCATTGAAATTAGCGGTGCCGGTTCCAGTAGCGATATAACCGCGGCCGTTTGTCATGTTGCCTGTAGCTGCAGACCAACCTTGACGTAAGCCCTCTACATCATTGGCGGTTGCCCCATTTGGATTGTAGAAGTAGCGGTTGCCGCCCAGCGAGCTAATATTTCCGTTGCTGATAGGCGATGACCAGAAGTTATAGCTTGTTGTTGAGGTTTGACCCGCACGCTGTACAATAATTCGTCCCGAAACATTTCCTCCTGCACCAGTAGTTCCTGCACCGTGCATTAAGGATGCATTGTTCTTAAGTACGATACCATCGCCTGTGTTGAGGTTTGCTCCGGTAGCTACCGATAATACCCCGCTAAAGGTAGTGGTTCCTGTATGCACCGCAGCAGAAGAGGTAAAGCGAACGGTTCCTTGCCCGCCCACGCTGGTATTTGCACCATTCCAATTGCCGGCAACCGTTAAGGTGAAGCCTGTTGGCACTGTTAAGCTGGTACCTGCTGTGAAGGTAATATCGCGGCATGAGCCGTTACCCGCACTTAGGAATGTTGGCTGGAATGTACCCGGATTGATGGTTACATCGTCTGATAAGCCCGGTACAAAGCCTGGAGTCCAGTTGGCCGCATTATTCCAGTCGGCGCTAACTGTTCCGTTCCATACCAAGCCGCCAATGTATTCTTCAGCAATTTGGAAATCTCCAAATGCAGTAAGTCCGGTTACCTGAATAGATGTAGCAGTGCGCAATCCAACACTTGGCGTACTCCAGCTTCCGGAGTAGCGACCTACTTCAAAATTGGAGGTATTTACACCGCCATCCAGATCGGCTGCGTTGAAGTTAAACGTTGCCGAAGCCGCTGTGAATCCGCTTACCCCACTATTTATAATTGAATAGTAACGGTTTACCGATTTATTCGGATCTAGCATGGTGCTAAGAATATTCGGGTGTTCACCGTTGGTAGTGGATACAATTAGGTTGCCCGTATTGTTTGTGGTGCCAGTAAAGGAAATGCTCACAGGCGTGTAAACACTACCATCGCCAATTTCGAATTGCTTAATTGAGGTAGCAGTAGATATGCCCTTTTGCAAGTTGCCATGGACATGAGATGCCGCCGAACCGCCACTCACCGTAGCTGCATTGGCGAGGTTTATTTGGTTTAATCCTGTGCTAATTACACCCGCAGTAAGCGTTAGTGCCGTACTCACGTTAATTGAGGTGTTCAACGTTTTTACACCTGCTCCGTTTACAGTTAAACGAGTAAACTGCGTGGCTCCGTTAATGGTTTGAGCAGCACCGGTTAGGCTAAGTGTGCCCGTTCCAGCGTTAAAGCCCGCTATGCCCTGGTTGTTTACAAAATTACCTTTTAAGTTGATGTTACGGTTGTTGCCGTTATTGAGGGTGCCTTGCGAAATGCTGAGGTTACCGTTAATCAAAAGGTCAACATTCGCCATGTTTTTAGTACCGGTACCCACAATTGAAAGGTTATTGTAGGTTGACTGTGTAGGTAGGGTAGCATTTGGAGTAGAATTGTATTCAATAGTTCCTCCGCCTGGAGCAACAAATGCGGAGAAGTTACCACCCGGAAACACAAACGTATTGGTAACAGTTGGTGTTAATGCTACAGTTCCTGTTCCATTTACCACGCTGAAATTGTGACCAACGCTGTTGAAGAGATTCAAGGTTCCGTTGATTTCAGCGATGGGAGCCGATTTGTTATTGCTGGTTACATTAATAACATGACCTGTTTTGATGACAAAACTGTTTGAGTTTGGAGCCGAAACAGATGCGGCACCTGTATGTTGTAATACAGGATCGGTCGACCAGCTGTTAGGATCTTCGAAGGTACCCGAGTTAACGCGGCTGTAGTACACCAGCAATT
>CAZVHF010000107.1:0-8026 GCA_964627105.1 uncultured Chitinophaga sp. | reverse complement strand
TACGAAATGGTTGAAAAAGCAGGGCTTTACTGGCACTTTGTAGACCTCGTTTGGGTATTTGTATTTACATTCTTCTATTTACTCTGATTTAAACATTTTACCTATGGCACATCACGTTGCTGATCAGTCTTACGAATACAGTCACGCACATGGTCCGCGCACACCTGAGCAAAGCCGGGCTGTTCGTCGCAAAATTGCAATGGTTACGCTGTTGCTTTCGGTTATAACCATTGTCGAAGTACTCGTTGGTATTTATTATTCTAAGTCGCATGTTTCTGCTGGTACATGGACGTTAATCAAGTGGTTCTACATTGTACTCACTTTGGTGAAAGCTGGATACATCGTGTTGGTATTTATGCACTTAGGCGATGAGCGTAAAAACCTGCGTACTACGGTTCTTTTGCCGATGCTGTTGGTTGTTTACCTTATTTTCATCGCATTATTTGAGGGCGAAACCATCATTCAGTACGTTCAAGGTTTGATGAAATAAGCGCAATGCGTAAGGTTGCGGTTTTATTTTTAATCTTGCTTGTTCCATCGATAGCATACCTTATATTATCGACAGGAAAGCATAAGATAAAACCCTTAAAGTACTTTGGCGAAAAAGCATTAAACGCCCAAGGCGATACCATTTATAAGACAATCCCGTCGTTTCGGTTTACCGGTCAGGATGGGCAACCATTTGGCGATGCAAATCTGAAAAACAAGATTTATGTCGCCAATTTCTTTTTCACCTCCTGTCCTACCATTTGTCCAAAGATGCAGACGCTTGTAAAAAAACTGCACGATCAAGACGATTTCAAAACGCTCGAGGATTTGAAAATCATTTCGTTTACCGTAGATCCCGATAACGATACGCCGCAGCGCCTGAAGGAATTCGAAAAGGAAATTCGCGCCGATGGCTCACGCTGGAAATTCCTTACCGGCAACCGAGATTCTATTTACAATTTGGCTTTTACCGGTTTCATGGCCAATGCCATGCCCGATAGTGCAGCTCCGGGTGGATTTTTACATTCAGATCTGGTATTCCTTATCGACCGCGACAAACGCATCCGTGGCATATACGAAGGCACTAACTCGCTCGATATGAAACGCCTTATCGACGAAACCAAAGTGCTCATCGCCGAATACAACCTTGCGCTCAAGAAAAACGTGAATCCGCTGCACTAATCTCTTTGGCATGAGCACCTCAAGTGAAAAGAAGTACATCCCGATTATTGTTGCTGCAACGATAGCAATTCCGGCCATAGTTACACTTCTGGCTTTTGCGCCGCAAGTGAGCATCCTTGGCGATTTCAATTATCATTTACTTCCCCTTTTTAACGCCATTATCAACGGCACTACATTTTTTGTTTTGCTCGCAGGATTATTCGCCATAAAAAACAAAAACATTTCCCTGCACCGCCGTCTAATGACAATGGCCATCATCCTATCTGTGGTCTTTCTTGTTTCGTATGTGCTCTTTCACGCGGCTACAGAGCCAACTAAATTTGGAGGTGAAGGGGCTATTCGCGGGATATATTATTTTGTATTGTTGACGCACATTGTATTATCGGCAGCAGTTGTACCACTGGTGCTTATTTCCTACGTTCGAGCACTTTCAGAGCGTTTCGACCGGCACCGTAAAATTGCCCGCATCACATTACCTATCTGGCTATACGTAGCTTTTACCGGAGTTTTGGTGTATCTGATGATCGCACCATATTATCCGAATTAATCGTTGCCTGTAAACAAAATTTTTTCGGTTTCGTTTAATTCAAGTCAGTTATCTTTGCGCTATGAAATTAATGGTTAAACGATTCATTACAGTTTCATTATTAGTTATAATGTGCCTTGGGGCCATTGAAAGTTCGGCGCAATGTGCAATGTGCCGGAGCCAAGTAGAATCGTCCATAGAAGGAGAGGGAAAAGTTGTAGGTCGGGGTCTTAATGATGGTATATTGTATTTAATGACCATCCCATATTTCATTTTGGGTGGTTTCGCCTATATGGTTTATCGTAACTGGAAAGGTGGACAGCAGAAGCAATAACTTTTCCTTCTGTTTGAGATATTAAATTACGCTTTTGGGTTCAATGTTAAATTTCTCAAGCAATAAATATTGAACAAGTAAAGCCGAATATATGCATTGACATTTCATGCGACTAATTTGGGCTATTAATCACATCATAGTCTAGCAAAATAAAAGGAGAATATAATCTTTGCTTATCTTCAGTTAAGAATTGTTCCCAACTCTGAAGTATATTTCAAGAATTCTTTATCGTTTTTAGCACGCTCTTTCAGCTTGGGCTCCTTAGAAATAGCTTTTGATAAATTATCAGAAATTGCGCTTTTGTTACCGCCGCGAGCCGCAATAATAGCTTTTAAATAATAGCCCTCGGCCGTTTCTTTTTCATTAGAACAATCGAGCGTCTGCAAAGCACCTGAAGCGTTTCCGGCAAGTAATTTAGCCAATGCTGCATTGTAAGAGCAAACGTCGCCATATGATGCTGTTGCTGCAGCATATTTCCCTGAAACAACAGATAAATTCGCCTGGTTATAGCTCACCTCTTTCGATCCACCTGCATTAGCAAAGAAGCCCGATGCTGCCTTACGATCACCGCGAACTGCTGCAACAGCCCCCAAGTTATTTTGAACCATTGATTCTTTAGAGGCAATGCTCCCTGCCTTTTCGAATTCGGCTTGCGCCTCAGAATACTTTCCCTGCTCAAAATAAATTGCTCCCATGTTATTGAACCCACGGAAGTCTTCAGGATATCGACGTGCAAACGATTCAAATACCCTAAATTTATCGTTTGTGCCTGATTGTAGCGAAGCGCCATAAAGCAATTCTTCCATACCCAATGAATCGGGAGAAGAAATTGCTAGAGATTTAATTTGTTCATCGGTGCGCACTTTTAGCTTAGCAGATAAATTAATTTCTGCGCGACGAAGCTTTGGGAAATATTCAGAGTAAATCGGATCGTAACTTGCTAATTCGCGGAACTGCTGTTCGCGTGCTTGTGGATCATTTACCGTATTAATGATGTCCAAGGCGGCATCTTTCCCATTTATGCTCGAACTGTTTAACATTTTGCGTAAACCATCCCAGTCCTCCGAATCTGTAGCAACAACATTCGAAAATCCTTCTTTTTCGGAATAACCTTTCAATTTGTTTTTCTTAAAGCGGGCCATAATGAGTTTTTGGCCCTCGTCTGCACGATTTGCAGAGAGCTTGGCATTGCGGTCTAATTCCCCTTCGGGCGATGCAAAACCATACACGTTTAGCTTGGTAAACTCAGAACCGTCTTTGGCCGCCTTATCGATAAAGCGATACATATTCATAGTTTCGTCGCTTTGCAATTCTACATTACGCACCTCCCATGAATCAACAAGAAAGTAGAGGTTTTGCTTTTGCGTTACCGTTGGGTTTTTATCGAAGATATCTTCAGCCGATATTACCTTATAGTCCTTTTGAAGCAATAAGGGGGTAACAATAGTACCATCAGCAATTTTTACCTCCGGAAAATCAGTCGTTTTCTTTTTGAAGGTGGCTTTAGCACGCAGAATCAACTCCGCATTCTCCATACCGTTCACAAATAGGAATCGATCGGTTATGCTGAACTTACCGCCTTCGCTGAATATAATCCGCTGATCGCCTCCATCGAGTTTTTCGCCACTAAGGGTCAAATCGCGCAGCACTTTTTCGCCACCTTTATATTTTACAACAGGAGTAACTGTAACGCTTGCTTTTTTATGGAAGTATTTTGGAGGGAAATTCCCGTTTACGCTCACCTTTACACTGTCGCCATGCAACTCCATCGGATTCGGGCTTACAGTATATGCGATGGAGCCGGCATTTTTAATCATCTTTCCGATACCACATCCGGTAAATACAGAAATGCTTGCAAGGGCAAAGCTATAGAGAGCGAGACGTCTAAATCTATTCATTGTGCGAGTTTTTTATTATCTCAAAATTGGCTGCAAAATTACCAAGCAATTACATTTATCCATTCATTTTTTAAACAAAATCAAATTCGTCAAATATGGATTAAGAATTTGAAAATGAGCAATATAAGCTACGTGGTGTAAGAAAGATGTGAATTATAGTTTAATTGTTGATTCATTCGAATGGTAGGGCTTGCAAATTTTCAAGCATTGCCACTGCTGTTTGTTGCAGAATCGGATGCCTCCAGGTTGGACTAATCTCGACAAGCGGAATTAAGACAAAAGCACGTTCGTGTAAACGGGGATGCGGTAAGGTAAGTTCGGAATCATCGTAAATTAAATCGCCATAAAACAACAAGTCGAGGTCGATGGTTCTGTCGGCATATCCTTTTGAATCACTCCGACTACGTCCAAGATTTTGCTCGGTTTTGAGCAGTTCGGCCAGCACTTCTCGAGGCCCAAATGTTGTTTCGAAAAGTCCTACGCAATTGGAAAACAAATTCTTACTTTCAAATCCCTCCGCTTGTGTTTCGATATACGAAGAAACACTAAGCTTCACGAAACCTACTTCCTCAAGTATCGCTATCGCTTTGCCAATATTGTCCTCCCGATTCCCCAAATTCGAACCGAATCCAATCCCGATACATACCATCTTCCTTCTCAAAATAAATTACATGTGTGTAACAAAATATTCCTACTCTTGCTCTCAGCAAATTGAAACATTTTTCAACCTTTGCAAACCTAAGATTTTATCGCCATGAAAAGTTTTTTCAAAATGGTCTTCGCTTCCATGCTGGGCCTTTTCTTCAGTTTTATTCTGTTTTTCCTCTTTATCGTCATGCTCGTTTCGGCAGGTTCTGATTCCGATAAGGTCGAGATTAAAGACAATTCCATTCTCCACCTCACCCTCACCGGACAAATTCCCGACCGCAGCAACGATAACCCATTTTCCTCCTTTAGTTTCGATGGTCTTGGCGAAACTCCGATGGGACTTAACGATGTGCTCGACAACCTCGATAAAGCAGCCGCCAATCCATCCGTGAAAGGCATTTTCCTCGATCTCACCAACTTGATGACCGGTGTCGCTACCATCGAAGAAATCCGCAATGCCTTGCTCGACTTCAAGAAATCGGGAAAGTTCATTTATGCATACAGCGAAGTTTTTTCGCAGCCAACCTATTACCTCGCCACAGCTGCCGATAAAATTTACCTGCATCCTACTGGACTCGCAGAACTGAAAGGCCTCCGCTCCGAAATTCTGTTTTTCAAAGGAACGCTCGATAAACTCGGTGTTGAGCCACTTGTATTTCGCCACGGAAAATTCAAATCGGCCGTTGAACCCTTTATTCAGGATAAACTCAGCGATTCGAACCGCGAACAGGTGCGCACTTTCCTAACATCGATTTGGAATCATATGCTCAAAGGAATTGCCACCGGACGTAAGCTGAGCGAAGTTGAATTGCGGAAAATTTCAAGCGAATTGCTCGTTACCAATGCTCCGGCTGCGAAACAATACAAACTGGTTGATGATTTGAAATACCGCGACGAAGTACTCGATATGCTGAAAACCAAAACAGGTGCAGAAAGCATCGACAAATTGGAACTTATCACGCTCAGCGACATGAAGGATGCCGAAGATACCCGCGAAAAGCGCAAAGGCGATAAAATTGCCGTGGTGTATGCCGAAGGCGATATCGTTGATGGCGAAGGACAAGACGGACAAATCGGATCCGTTGATTGTTCGAAAGCCATCCGCAAAGCACGCCTCGATGAAAAAGTTAAAGCGGTGGTGTTGCGCGTAAATTCTCCGGGCGGTTCGGCATTGGCTTCCGAAACCATTTGGCGCGAGGTAGTACTTACCAAAAAAGTAAAACCTGTTATCGTTTCGATGGGCAATCTTGCCGCTTCGGGCGGATATTACATTGCAGCGCCGGCCGATGTGATCGTGGCGAGCCCGAACACCATCACCGGATCGATCGGTGTGTTCGGTTTATTCTTCAACGGAAAAGGCCTGGCCAACCAACTCGGTGTTACCATCGATACGGTTAAAACTACACCCATGGCCGATATCATGAGCACTTCGCGTGGAGTTACGCCTCGTGAAGCCGAAATCATT
Source organism: uncultured Chitinophaga sp. (assembly GCA_964627105.1). GTDB lineage: Bacteria > Bacteroidota > Bacteroidia > M30B66 > M30B66 > CAMCXT01. The sequence goes on along the minus strand of CAZVHF010000107.1, from coordinate 1,985 downwards.
CAGGCCGAAATTGAGCGCATTTACGACAACTTCATTACCCGTGTGGCCGAAGGACGTAAAATGAGCAAAGCCGATGTGGATTCGATTGCACAAGGTCGCGTATGGACCGGTGCTGATGCCAAACGACTGAAACTGGTCGACGAATTTGGCGGATTAGAACGCGCCATCGAACTGGCAGCTCAAAAAGCCAAGCTCGACAATTACCGCATCCAGGAACTTCCGTTTGTAAAAGATCCGATCGAAAAAATACTCGATAAAATCAGTGGCAAATCGAAAGAAACGGCCATTGAAGCTGTACTTGGCGAAAGCTACAAATACTACAAACAGGTAGAGCGTGTGCGCAACATGCGCAATTACCAAACGCGTATGCCGTACGAAATCGATGTGTACTAAGGCGTAATGAGCAATAAGGAAATATCCTCAGCGCTCAAACGCTTGGCGGCCTTGATGGAACTCCATGAAGAGAATGCCTTCAAGATAAAATCGTTGCAAAACGGAGCGTTCCAGATCGATCGTTATGGAGGACCAATTGAAGCCCTGAGCGAAGCAGAGATTCTCGGAATTCCGGGAATAGGGAAGGGGATTGCGCAGAAAATTCACCGCATGGTTCATGGCTTGGAGGATGAAGAAACCGATGCGCTAATCGCTAAGACACCGGTGGGTTTGTTGGAACTATTGAATGTCAAAGGACTTGGTCCGAAGAAAGTGCGGGTATTGTGGAAAGAACTCGAGATTGAATCGATTGGCGAGTTGCTGTATGCCTGCAACGAAAACCGATTGATTGAACTCAGCGGATTTGGAGCGAAAACCCAGGAAAACATTCGCCAGGCTCTTGAGTACGCGCTGCAAAACGAAGGCAAACTGCATTATGCCGAAGCCGAACTACTGGCGCTGGAAGCAATTACGCAGCTCAGAAATTCAGGACTCTCGGGTATCGTCGAATTCACGGGCGAATTACGCCGGCAAAACGAGGTGGTAACGCAAATCGAATTGCTATATGCAGGCGATGCTTCAGAACTGGTTGTGAATGAATCGCTGGTGAAAACAGTAGATTCAGTCTTTGAATTGACCTTGGCTGAAGCGCAAAAGCCAATCCTGTTGCATGTGTGCAGTTTAAATGCTTTTGGAAATACGCAACATCGTTTAACGGGACCCGAAACGCATTGCTCCGAAATTGAAGCAAAAGACAATTTTGAGAAAGAGGTCGACTTGTATGTTGCCGCCGGTAAGACATACATTCATCCCGCCCTGCGCGACTGGAGTCTTAACGAAGCAGAAGCCCTTGCTGCAAACAAAATGCTTGAACTGAGCGATTTCAGAGGGATTTTACATTGTCACAGCACTTACAGCGATGGTGTTCACAGCCTCGAAACCATGGCAAAGGCCGTTGAAGCGATGGGGATGCAGTATTTCGGAATCTGCGATCATAGCCGTTCTGCTGGCTATGCGGGAGGCTTATCGGAACAAAAGGTATTGGAGCAACATACCGAAATCGATAGATTGAACGCGGCAAATCCCCAATTCAAAATTTTCAAGGGCATTGAGTCGGATATTTTAACCGATGGATCGCTCGATTATCCCGAAGAAATCCTAAAACAATTTGACTTTATCGTGGCTTCGGTGCATTCATCCTTGCGCATGGATGAATCGAAAGCTACAGCCCGACTCATTCGCGCGGTTGAAAATCCCTACACAAGCATTTTAGGGCACCCCAGCGGACGTTTGCTTTTATCGCGTCGCCCATATCCCATCGACTACCCGAAATTAATTGATGCCTGTGCAGCCAATGGCGTAAGCATCGAACTCAATGCACATCCCTACCGACTCGATTTAGATTGGCGCTGGATTCCTCGCTGCGTAGAGAAAGGCGTAAAAATCAGCATCAACCCCGACGCGCACCGTACCGAAGGCCTACTCGATATCCGCTACGGAACTTTGGTGGCACAAAAAGCCGGACTGAGCGCTGAAAATGTGCTGAATTGCCT
>CAZVHF010000106.1:0-8136 GCA_964627105.1 uncultured Chitinophaga sp. | reverse complement strand
GCAAGGCCAGCACCACACGGGTTTCCTGTTTGTCGCCTTCGCCAACCAATTCCTCACGGTATGCCGAACACAGCGTAAGTAAGAACAAACGGTCGAGCCCAATAGAGGTTTCGATTACATAAGGTATGTAGTTCGAATTGGTTTCGGGATCGAAATACTGCAATTTCTTACCTGACAGCTCTTGGTGATTGCGTAAATCAAAGTCGGTTCGGGAGTGGATTCCCTCTACCTCACGGAAGCCAAACGGGAAATTAAATTCGATATCGGTTGCAGCGTTAGCATAATGCGCCAGCTTTTCGTGGTCGTGGTAGCGGTAGGAACTTGCAGGAATACCTAAGGCAAGGTGCCACTTAAGTCGTGCTTTTTTCCAGTATTCGAACCATTCCATCTCAGTACCGGGCCTTACAAAAAACTGCATCTCCATTTGTTCGAACTCGCGCATCCGCATGATGAACTGTCTTGCAATAATCTCGTTGCGAAATGCCTTTCCGGTTTGTGCAATGCCAAAGGGTATTTTCATGCGGCCGGTTTTTTGCACATTGAGGAAATTCACAAAAATGCCCTGAGCAGTTTCTGGCCGCAAATACACCACATCACTATCCTCGGCTACCGAACCCATTTGAGTGCTGAACATGAGGTTAAACTGGCGCACATCGGTCCAATTGCGTGTGCCGCTTATCGGACAAACAATTTCGTGTGCTACAATCAAATCGTACATTTCCTGCAAATCGTTATCGTTTAAAGCCTTATTCATAGCTTTCTGCAGTTCGGAGGCTTTGTCGGTCTTCCCCTTTTTTTCGTATTTCTCAATTTGCTCTTCGAGCAGCTGGTCGGCTCGGTAGCGTTTTTTGGAATCTTTGTTATCAATCATCGGATCCGAGAATCCATCCACATGTCCCGAAGCCTTCCATACTTTGGGATGCATGAAAATAGCGGCATCAATTCCAACAATGTTTTCGTGGAGCTGGACCATGAATTTCCACCAATACTCGCGCAGGTTGTTTTTCAGCTCAACGCCATTCTGGCCGTAATCATAAACGGCACTTAGTCCGTCGTAAATTTCTGAGGATTGAAAAATAAAGCCGTATTCCTTGGCGTGTGAGGTAACTTTTTTGAAAAGATCTTCGACGGGTTGGTGCATATAATAAATGATATTTGAAGTATTGAAAATCGGTTGCAAACCTATAAAAAAAAGACGTGGAGCACTAAGGTTCTTGATCCTGGTCTACACAATAAAAGCCTAAATTTGCGCGATGATTCAGATAGGCGAATTGTTGGTTTCGGAAGATTTGTTCGATATGCACTTTGTGTGCGATCTTGAAGCTTGTAAAGGAGCCTGTTGTGTGGAAGGCGATGCTGGAGCACCACTGCGTGAAGATGAATTGAATGTTTTGGAAGAAATCCAGGATCTTGTGCGCGCATTTTTGCCTGAGAGTGGAAAAGTTGCTTTAGACAAAGGCGGTGCTTGGGTTATCGATGAAGACGGAGATTACGTAACACCGCTTGTTGATGGGATGCACTGCGCTTATACTGTTTTTACGGAAGATGGTAAAGCAAATTGCGGTATTGAAATGGCCTGGAAAGCTGGAAAAACAACATTTCAAAAACCGCTATCGTGTCACTTGTATCCTATTCGTGTTCAAAAACTAGCCGACACGGATGCGCTCAATTACCATAGTTGGTCGATTTGTAAGCCTGCCTGTGTCTGTGGTAGTAAGTTAAAACTCCCACTGTATAAATTTCTAAAAGAGCCGTTAACCCGTGCTTATGGAGCTGAGTGGTATGCCATGCTACCAGATGTTGCCGAGGCATGGTATGCTTACAAACGAGGAAAATAGGTCAATAAATAAAGCTTTCAACATTGCAAACTGATAGTATAAAAAACCATGTTTCCTTAATGTTAAAATTGATTTAACATTCTTGTTTTTAATGCCTTTGCTTGTTCAAAAGTTGATTCTTAAGATGATTTTGCAACGTGCGTTGATGTCACGTTTTGGTGTAATACGTTGATTTGCTGGCGTTTTTTGCTTCATGTGAATAAGTGCAGCCAAATGTTAGCAAAAACGAATTGGAGCGGAACATGCTTCCAGCGATTTTTGTGAGACTAGAATTTCGGAAATGGATTTCCTTTTCGATATTTCCGCTTAATCACGCAATCAACTGAATAGTAAATAAGAAGGCACACATGCAAGCAACGCTAAATGAAGAATTAATGGCAATGGCACCAGAGCGCATCTCGGAGAACGAGCCAATTTTACGTGAGAACAAGGATCGCTTTGTGTTATTTCCGATAAAGCACAACGAAATCTGGCAGTTTTATAAACAAGCAGAGGCTAGCTTTTGGACGGCAGAGGAAATTGATTTGTCGGCAGATTTGGTAGACTGGAATGAAAAACTAAACGACGACGAACGCCATTTCATTAAGCATGTACTTGCATTTTTTGCTGCGAGCGATGGAATCGTTAATGAAAATTTGGCGGTTAACTTCATGAACGAAGTTCAGTATCCGGAGGCACGATGCTTCTATGGTTTTCAGATTATGATGGAGAACATCCATTCAGAGACCTACTCGTTGCTAATCGATACTTACATTAAAGACACTGCCGAGAAAAACCGATTGTTTAACGCAATCGATACTGTTCCTGCGGTTAAACGTAAAGCTGAATGGGCCTTGCGTTGGATAGAAAAAGGAACTTTTCAGGAGCGCCTTGTTTCCTTTGCTGCGGTAGAAGGGATTTTCTTCTCCGGGTCTTTTTGCTCCATCTTTTGGTTGAAGAAGAGAGGTTTGATGCCGGGCTTGAGTTTCTCTAACGAACTTATTTCGCGCGATGAAGGCCTGCATTGCGATTTTGCATGCCTTCTATACAAGGAATTACTCAATAAATTGCCAGAAGCGCGCGTTAAAGAAATCATCGCCTCGGCTGTGGAAATTGAGAAAGAATTTGTTACCGATGCTCTGCCTGTTTCGTTAATCGGAATGAATGCGGCGATGATGCAGCAGTATATCGAATTTGTTGCCGACCGCTTGTTGGTTGCATTGGGATGTACAAAGCATTTTAACGCCAGCAATCCATTTGATTTCATGGAAATGCAATCGTTGCAGGGCAAAACCAACTTCTTTGAAAAGAAAGTTGCGGAATATCAAAAAGCTGGAGTGATGGGCAATAAGAAAGACAATGCCATTCGCTTCGACGAAGAATTTTAACCACCTAACCTTAAATAAAATTTAACACCATGTACGTAGTAAAACGCGATGGCCGGCAAGAGTCGGTGAAGTTTGACAAGATTACCGCTCGAATTCAAAAATTGTGCTACGGGCTCGATCCTGTACATGTCGACTCTGTGAGCGTTGCGATGAAGGTAATTCAAGGGATTTTCCCAGGCGTTACCACCATTCAGCTCGATAATCTTGCCGCCGAAACTGCCGCATCGATGACCACCAAGCATCCCGATTACGCCTTGCTTGCGTCGCGTATCGCCATTTCGAATCTGCATAAGATTACCAAGAAATCGTTCTCCGAAACGATGCGTGATCTTTACAACTACGTTGACACTAAAACGGGCGCGAAGGCTCCGTTAATCGCCGACGATGTATTTCAGATTATACAGGAAAATTCAGATATCCTCGACTCTACCATCATTTACGACCGCGATTTTGGTTACGATTATTTTGGATTTAAAACGCTCGAGAAATCTTATCTCCTAAAAATAGATGGTAAGGTGGCCGAGCGGCCACAACACATGCTCATGCGCGTTGCGGTGGGTATTCATAAAAACGACATCGAACAAGCAATTAAAACCTACGAACTGATGTCGGAGCGTTGGTTTACACACGCAACTCCGACGCTATTTAATGCCGGAACGCCAAAGCCGCAAATGTCGAGTTGTTTCTTGCTAACAATGCGCGACGATAGCATCGATGGCATTTACGATACCTTAAAGCAATGTGCGAAAATTAGCCAAAGTGCTGGCGGAATCGGTCTGAGCATCCACAACGTCCGCGCGACCGGTTCATACATCCGTGGTACCAATGGTACGTCGAACGGAATTGTTCCGATGCTGCGCGTATTTAACGATACAGCTCGTTATGTTGATCAAGGCGGCGGGAAACGCAAAGGCTCATTTGCCATCTACCTCGAACCATGGCACTCCGATATCTTCGACTTCCTCAACCTGAAGAAAAATCATGGAAAGGAAGAGGTCCGAGCTCGTGATCTATTTTATGCCTTATGGATTTCTGATTTGTTCATGAAACGCGTTGAAGAAGAAGGAGACTGGAGTTTGTTCTGTCCGAACGAAGCACCCGGTTTGGCCGACTGTTGGGGTGAGGAATTTGAGGCTTTATATGAGAAATATGAAGCAGAAGGTCGTCAGCGTAAAACCATCAAAGCGCGCGAATTGTGGGCGGCAATTTTAGAGGCACAAATCGAAACAGGAACGCCTTATATGCTTTATAAGGACGCTTGCAATAGCAAGAGTAATCAACAAAACCTTGGAACTATCAAATCATCGAACCTGTGCACCGAGATTTTGGAGTACACCGACGAAAATGAGGTGGCGGTTTGCAATCTGGCATCTATCGCCTTACCTCGCTTTATTCAGGACGGAAAGTTCGATCATCAGAAATTATTTGATGTAACCTACCAGATTACACTCAATCTGAATAAAATCATCGACCACAATTATTATCCGGTTCCAGAGGCAGAGCGCTCTAATCTTCGCCACCGCCCAATTGGAATTGGCATTCAGGGCTTAGCCGATGCCTTCATTTTGCTTCGCTTCCCATTCGAAAGTGACGAAGCACAGGCTCTGAATCGCGAAGTGTTTGAAACGATTTACTATGCATCAATGACAGCTTCGAAAGATTTGGCGAAAATTGATGGACCATACGAAACCTATGCAGGTTCGCCGGTTTCCAAAGGGGTGTTTCAGTTCGACATGTGGGATGTTACTCCAACTAACCGATGGGAATGGGACATTCTCAAGGAAGAGGTAGCAAAGTACGGTGTGCGCAATTCGCTCTTGTTGGCACCAATGCCCACCGCATCTACCTCACAGGTTTTGGGTAACAACGAGTGTTTTGAGCCTTACACCTCTAATATTTATTTGCGTCGGGTTCTTTCGGGCGAATTCCCTATAGTGAATAAGCATCTCCTACGCGACCTTGTTGACTTAGGTATCTGGAACGAAAACCTGAAGAATAAGATTATTGCAGCGAATGGGTCTATCCAGGGCATCGTTGAAATTCCGGATAACATCAAGGAACTCTACAAAACGGTTTGGGAGATCCGTCAGCGAACCATCATCGATATGGCTGCTGATCGTGGTGCATACATCTGCCAGTCGCAATCGCTCAACATCTTTATGGAATCGCCCAATATGGCGAAACTTACTTCGATGCACTTTTATGCTTGGAAGAAGGGGCTCAAAACCGGTATGTACTATTTGCGAACCAAAGCTGCCGCAGACGCTATTAAGTTCACCGTTCAAACACAAGCCGAACCCGCTATGACTCCAGTTCTAAGTGCTCAGCCCGAAATTAAACAGGTTGAATTACAGGCTGCAGGAATGGTGGAAATGAGCCAGGGAATGAGTGAGATTTCCTGCTCGCTCGACAACCCAGAGGCTTGTGAAGCCTGCGGAAGTTAAAATTGTTAGAAAGTTTGATTCGAGCAGCTGATTGATAGTTCTACGGAAATTCAATCAGCTGTTTTTGTATGCTTCAATAGATACCATCGCGAAATCAACTCGGCCCAATAACGATACATTAAACCCGAAGGATGTAAATTGTCAGATGCTGTTAGTTCAGGCTGAAATTGGGCTTTTCGTGAATGATCCGTAATGTCGATATAATCTACCCCATAGAGTGAAGCTAATGCCTTATTTTCGGTATTAAATGCATCGATTTCTGTAGCAATTTTACTTCCGTCTCGCTCGGAAGCAAAAGGGGTGACACCCCAGTCGGGAATCGAAACAACAATTACCTTATTACAATCTCCAGCGGCAAATGCGATCGCTTTCTTAAGTAGTATCTCAAATTCTAATTTATATTCATCTAGGCTATAGCCACGGTACTGGTTATTCACCCCAATGAGTAGCGATACCATATCATATGGTCCATTCGTTTTAGCCTTATCGATTGCGTCGAGCAGTTCACCCGTTGTCCAGCCCGTTGTAGCTATAATTTCAGGTTCGGCAAATTCAATTCCGCTCGTTCTTAGCATCGAAACAAATTGCGCAGGCCATCGCTCATGCTCGGCCACTGCTTCACCTATTGTATATGAATCGCCCAATGCCAATAGGCGGATAAGATGCTTCATGCTTTATTTTTTTACAAAGGAACAAAATGCTATGAAAATTATGTCCTTGTTTGATAATCAAGAATAATACCTTTGTGATATGGAAACGAACAAATTAAACTCTTCGCGTGCTCCCGAACCGGTTGGACTCTATCCTCATGCACGACGTGTTGGCAATCTTTTGTTCCTCAGTGGAGTTGGCCCTCGGGAACGGGGAAGCAAGAAAATTCCTGGAGTAGAGCTCAATGAGGCTGGTGAAATTGTGTCGTATGACATCGAAATCCAATGCCGATCGGTTTTTAACAATATTCGCTATATCCTCGAAGATTGTGGCTCTGCATGGGAAAACATCGTAGATGTTACAGTCTTTCTAACAAACATGAAAGCCGATTTCCCAATATATAATAGACTTTATGCAGAGTATTTCAAAGATAATCTTCCCTGCCGCACCACTATTGAAATCAACTGCCTTCCAACCCCGATTGCCATTGAATTAAAAGTTATCGCCACAATAGACTAATTGAATGAAAAACAATCGAATACAGAATGTTTCGTATATCGTGTATGTGGTATCGTATTTGTTAATGAGATTTTTAACCGACTCCCTTTTTCATTTCGAAAATAGAAGTTTGGTTCTTTGAGCTTCTTAAAAATATTTAAGGTGTGATCCGAAAAACCTTAAAAGAGTAGAGCCATTAAACAAAACAATGAAAAAATCTATTTACTTATCTTTCCTGCTTTTTACCACTCACGCTATTGCTCAGTGGGAGGCATGAAACCCATTTCGTATTATTAATTCGATGTTGAAGTATACGCTGGTATTTTTATTTATTTGGGTATGCAGTTCATTACAAACTAGCGTATATTCTCAAAATCTTAGTATTGAAATTTATAATAAAACCGGAATTACACTCGATTCAGTTCAATTAGATTCGCTGTATATCGGAACGCTCATGAACGATTCTTCTGCAATTCTTATGAGCTTAAAAGAGTTTAAACATTCAGGGCCTTGGCCTTTAATTAGCATTAAAGCAGTTGACCCTAAGGGGGGCGTTTTGAAAAATAGAGCCCATTGTAGTACCAAAGCAATTTCCGCAAAAGATGGTTATTATGCTTTCGACATTATTTTAAATAACAGAATAGAACATCCCTTTTTGGAGTTGATAGCTCATAAATAGCGTATTTCTTGCTTATTTAGCGAGTAGAACTAACGGTTTGCGCTTACACGCTGTTTGCAACGTTATTTGTCTTATGCTTTTTCGCTCATTAAACTATCAATAACTGCAATTTCTGTTGGAATAAAAAATATCTCACGTTCAGATTTTTCTATGAAACAATCTTCAGTTCCAAAATTTGAAAGTTTATACTGCTTGTGAATTTCGTTCTTTAATGATATCGCTCTATCCCGTCTGTTAGCGGCTTCTTCATACTTACCATCTTTAGCAAGTGATTCTATCTCCTTGTTTGTGACTTCAGCATTCCATTCTGGATATTTACTATTGATGAATAATGCTAATTCGTTTTGATAATTTTTATCGAACGAAAATCTTATTCCAGCGTTTAAACATAGATCAATAATAGCTGACAGTTGACTAATGCATGTATTTGCATTCTCCTTGGAAAAACTTCTTATAATTTCATTTAATTGTTTAGTCGGTTTTATCATTGCTTGAGTTTTAATAATGTTGCATAACTTGATGATAGGCGTTATAAATTGTGAACTTTGGAGTTCAACTTAAATAGAATCTACTTGTCTAGAATTACCTCAATAAGAAGAAATAGCCGTCCTTCTGAATAGACTCCAGATTTTTCTTGCTTTTTCCTTCGATCTTCCAAA
>CAZVHF010000105.1:0-8196 GCA_964627105.1 uncultured Chitinophaga sp. | reverse complement strand
AACCTGCCACAAGCAACGTAAGCTAAATCGATGGCTGCCGATCCCAAACGCCTAACGCCATGCGATTTACGCAAAAGATCAATAAATAAGCGCATCCAGTTTTCTAATTTGCCGGCATCTTTATACGGAAAGCCGGTTACCAGAAGCGAATCGCTCAATCGGGTATGATGTGAAACGCTTATTTTTTCGCCATTACAGAATGCTCCGCGTCCTAAGCTGGCATAAAAGCACTCTCGATTGCTCACTTCGTAAATAACTCCAAGAATGGTTTTGTTTTGATGCTGCAAGGCAATGCTGATGCTAAAAAGCGGCAATCCGTGAATGAAATTGGTGGTCCCGTCGATCGGATCAATAATCCACACATAATCGCTTTGAATGAATTCTACCGTATTTTCTTCGGTAATGAATCCCGAACCCGGTAAAATCGCCGCTAATTGTTTCACCAGTAGCGATTCGGCACCCTTGTCTACCAATGTCACAAAATCGTTTTTCCCCTTACTCTCAAAGTCGGGTCGGCCCATGCGTGCACGCTCGGCGAGAATGTATTCGCCGGTTTGCTTGCTGATGTCGCACACCTTTTCGCACAAGGCTTCGATTTCTGTTTCCGACATCATGCCCGATTCGTTTTTGCTTTGTTGATGGTATAGCGCACGCCAACAATTCCGGTAATGATTAAAAGCGATGAAATGATTTGTGCTTGCGTTACCTGAAAACTGCCGATGGTGTAAAGCGAATTCACACGAATTTGTTCGATAAGAAAGCGCTCGGCCCCATTCATAATTAGGTAGATGCTGAACAGAAGCCCCGGAATGCTGATGCGTTTACGAATGCTCCACAAGATTGCAAACAACACAACAGCCATCAGAAATTCGTAAAACGAGGTTGGGAAAACAGGTTCGGGTAATTCGTGGCACCAACGTCCAACACATCCGGGAATCGGGACACCTTCGTTGTTTACGTTGTGCGGAAATTTGAACGACCACATCCAGTCGGGCAGGCCGCTCATCCAACCTGGTTTGGGAGCTGTATTCACAATGCCCCAATCGCCATCGCCCGAAAGCTGGCAACCCAAACGACCAACACCATACGAAATCATTAAGGCAGGGGCAGCTGCATCGCACAATTGCCACGCATTGATGCCGTTTTTGCGTCCGTAACGAATAATCAGGATGGCAGCAACGATAAGTCCTCCATAAAATGTAAGGCCCGAAAATGAGAAAAGTGCTCCAATGGGGTCGGCAAAGAATTCGGCCGGATTTTCGAGGTTGTGAAAAAGCTTGGCACCTAAAATTCCACCAACAACCCCAAGCATAATGATGTTGCCCAGATGATCTTCGGCATTCACTTTTTCCTCCACTACCTTAGGTTGAGGCAAAAGTGTTTTCTTCACTTCAAAATACTTCCAGTAGGCAAGGATTGCAGCGCCCAAGACACCGCCAAGAAAGCTCCCCTCAAACGACAACAGCATGGCTTGCGGATTATCGGCAAACAGGGCATAGTTTGAAATGAGGTATACCAGTTTGTATCCGATAAAAAATCCTCCAATACCATTGTAGACATATTCCATCGGATCGGCCGGCGCCCCTACAGTGCGCTTGCGTGTTTGCGGTTGGATGTGTCCTTCGTTTTGTTTTCGTTTGAGTTCTTTACCCAAAAGATAAGCTGCTACGGCAAACGCGAGGGCCACAAAAAAGCCGAAGGTCTGAATAGGCAGTTTTAGATCAATTCCTATGGATTTTAAAAATTCTGAAACGGTAGGATACATTTAAAAAATATTAGGCAGAATGAAGAAGTTCGACGCATTGCACGATGCCTTCTGAGTCAATTTCGAGGAGCTTCACTTCCGAAATGGTATTGATTAGCTTGCTATTCCATGGTGTGCGCACCTTAACGTAATTATCGGTAAATCCGAACATCGAATCGCCGTTTTGCTCGGCTTCCCACAACACTTTGCGTTCGGCTCCAAGCTGAGACCGGTAAAAGGCTTGTTTCTTTTTCTCTGAGAGAATGCGAAGCATTTCGCTGCGTTGCGCACGAATTTTTCCATCTACCGCATCGGGCATAGAAGCAGCCAGCGTATTGTCGCGTTCTGAATAGGTAAAAACGTGCAGATAGGAAACAGGTAAATCGACCAAGTATTGGTATGTTTCGAGGAAATCGCTGTCGGTTTCGCCCGGGAAGCCCACAATTACATCAACGCCGATGCAAGCATCGGGCATGGTTTCGCGGATAGCACTTACGCGACGGGTGTAAACATCGCGTTGGTAACGGCGACGCATTAAACGCAAAATACGGTCGCTGCCCGATTGCAAGGGAATATGAAAGTGCGGAACGAATTTATGGGATGTTGCACAAAACGAAATGATTTCGTCGTTAAGCAAATTGGGCTCGATGGAAGAGATTCGGAAGCGTTGCACACCATTGAGACGATCGAGTTCGCGAATGAGTTGGAAGAACGATTCGCCATTTTTACGACCAAAATCGCCGGTATTTACGCCAGTTAAAACGATTTCGGAAGGATTGTTTTGGCGGATGATTTCTCGAGCCTGTTCAACGGTTGCTTCAACAGTTGCGCTTCGACTGGCTCCACGTGCTAAGGGGATTGTGCAGAATGTGCAGGAATAATCGCACCCATCCTGCACTTTGAAGAACGTTCGTGTGCGATCGTCTTTCGAAAAAGACGGAATAAATTGGTTAACATCATCAATTGAACAGGCGTGCACTTCGGCCTCACTTCGTTTTTTGAAATTGCTGATGTATTCGGGTAGATTAAACTTTTCGGATGCGCCCAGTACCAAATCAACGCCCGGAATTTGAGCAATCTCCTGAGGCTTAAGCTGCGCATAGCAACCAATTATGGCAATAAAAGCTTGAGGCGACACACGCAAAGCACGATTCACCAAACTGCGGCATTTTTTATCGGCGTTTTCGGTCACCGAGCAGGTATTAATCACATACACATCAGGGCAATCATCAAATTCTACGCGTTGGTAGCCATTGTTGGCAAACGAACGTGCGATGGTTGATGTTTCTGAAAAATTCAGCTTACAGCCCAACGTATAAAAGCTAACCTTCGGATTGTTCATAGCTCGATTGCCGCGCAAATGTAGCAATTATTTAAGCCTGCGAGGTTTTACTTCAATAGTTTACAAAAACAAAATAAATTTTAATTGCTGATAGTGTGTTTATTATGGATAAAATACGTGAACATTTTGACTAACGCTCTTGCATGAAAGATGAATTAAATTACCTTTGCAGTCCAATTTGAAAAAATGGCCCGTTCGTCTAGGGGTTAGGACACAAGATTTTCATTCTTGTAACAGGGGTTCGATTCCCCTACGGGCTACTAAAAAAGATTAAAAGCGATGGCAAATCACAAGTCTGCAATGAAGCGAATCCGTTCAAGCGAAACGAAGCGTTTGACCAATCGTTATTTCCACAAGACCACGCGTAATGCGATGAAAAAATTGCGTTTAACTTCCAAAAAGAAGGATGCTGGTGCTTTACTGGTAGAAGTTACTTCGATGCTTGACAAATTGGCCAAGCGCAATGTAATTCACAAAAACAAAGCGGGTAACTTGGTTGGCAAATTAACACGCCACGTTAACGCGCTTAAATAAAAACGTACAATCGTAATAAAAATTGAAGGTCGGTAATGTTTGCCGACCTTTTTTATTTGGTCAATTTTCAGGCATATTTGCGTTACGTAAACTGCTCAATTAATTTACAAACATGAATACCAGAATAGTCACTACACTTTTTATTTTAATTGCTGCATTTTATTCATCATGCAGAAAGTGCATGCGATGCGAAACAACAACGAAAGCTACGGGTGCAGTAGTAGATTCGTATCCTGAGATTTGTGGTAGAAAAGCAACGTTAAATACGCAGGAGCTTACCTACAGAAGTACGCTGCCCGATTCGCTCCTGCTAAACTGCCCCCGCGACTAATGAAACGTATTTTTTTACTGCTTAGTAGTTTACTCATGTTAATTACCCAGACCTCTTGCAAGCGGTGTGTCTTGTGCACCATAACCGATGGCAACGGAAATGAGGTTGCTGTCGACGAACGCACGTGCGGAAGTTCTCAGCAGCTCGACGATGCTCGTGCATCAGCCCGAATTCGTGGTCAGAATCTCGGAGGCTCCTCCAGCTGTAAAGACGAGTGAACCCTAGTGTAAAGCCTTACTGATTTCAGTACGCAAGTGTTTTTTCTTTGATCGATCAGCTTTCGCGGTGAATGACCGCTTACCTCCACACCAATTTAATTCGTGTGCTTCCGACTTCATTACTCAATTCGAGCCAGTACACTCCGGCATTGATCCCATTTCTATTTAGGGTGATGTTCTCGCCTTGAACCACCCCTGCATCAACCTGTTTACCGGCGAGATCGTACAAAATATATTTGCCAGATGAAAAGTTATGCAAACGGGTGAACGCGTCAGCCGGATTAGGGAATACCGATGGCACATTGTCTATTAAATGAGCTATTTCCAAGGGAATTACAACCTGGCTAAGAGCCTGCACAGGTTCAGAAATGCAGCCGTTAGAATCTGTTGCAATAACCTGGGCGCCAACAATTCCTTCTCCGCCATCCCAGCTAATGTATGCCGTATCATTTTGTGCGCTATATGCTATGTCGCTTATCAGCGTAGTATTACCAATAAAGTTCCATTGGTAGCTAAGTCCTTCGGCGCCTTCGATGTAAAAAGTACTTTGTCCTGTTTGTGGATTTACGAAGGGCGGCAAATTTAGTGTAATTTGAGGGGCGTCAAATACCTGAATGGCAATAGTATCGGGTGTACCAATGCATCCGTTTACCGAAAACGAAACGATGTATTCGCCGCTGGCAGCTGATGTTGCATTGTTGACTTGCGTATTGCGTGTGCCGGCTGTAAAGCCATTTG
Organism: uncultured Chitinophaga sp.; assembly: GCA_964627105.1. Lineage (GTDB taxonomy): Bacteria > Bacteroidota > Bacteroidia > M30B66 > M30B66 > CAMCXT01. The sequence continues at coordinate 3,289 of CAZVHF010000105.1, read as the reverse complement.
GGCCATCCCACTGAAACAAAGCACCAGGAAAATCAACGGCACTTAGAAACACGATTTCTCCTTCGCAAAGTTCTGTTTCAAGCGGAATTGCCTGTGCGGGCGGCGATTGAATTACATCTACCGTGAGTGAGCGCTCAGAAATGCAATTGGCGCCGGTAATAAGTACGGTATACTCGCCCGAAGCCGCTTCAGAATCGGCCAACAGACTCGGATTTTTTTGTGTGGATGTAAAAAAGTCAGGTCCAACCCACTGAAAGGTCGCGGTGCCATCGAAATCGGTCGTAATCTCGATGGTATCGCCCTGGCAAACCGGGCTGTTGCTGCTCACACTTGCCTGACAAGGAATACAACTTGCCGGTGCTGTATACGTTCCGGTTCCTGTGCAAGTCGCAGATGCAGAGAATACTGCTGTTACGGGTGTACTCGCACCGGTAGAGGGCAAACCTGAAAATGAAAAGGGTACAGGATTCACAAATGGGGCATTAAACAGCTGACTTTGTCCGTCAACCGATACAGTTAGCGTTCCGGTTTGAGGTGTGTTAAAACTCCAAACCTGACCACTTAGTTGGTACGAATTACTAAGTGTATCGCAGGTTCCTGGAGTAGATAAAACCTGACTAACAATGCATGGCGCCACAAAATTGCAATCGAATGCTCCGTTTCCCGCATTCTGAACTACGCTAACATTCGTTGGCTGATTCGAAAAATTGGTAATCAACAAAACATATACATCGCCGATGGCTGTTGAGGTGAAATTTGCGGTTTCGGTTGTTCCGCCAGCATAACTACAATCGGCTGTATTTAGCGCCGTAAGTGAGTCGCACCAATCGTCTTCGGTCGAAAATGGTCCGTAAATAATGAAATCCAAATCGCGCGCCTGCGTATTGGTAATGAACAACTGATGGTCGCCGGGTGCACTTACTTGGAAATAGAACCAGGCCGGATTGGGACGAGAATTCAGGCAGCCATAATTGGGCCCCGTTTCGGCGGCACCTGCATTTATTGTTGCGGGATAGCCAACCGGATCATCAAAACAAATCTGTATGGCATTTACACAGGTTGTATTGGGTAATTGCGCTTGTAAACAGAAACTGAAAACCAGTCCCGTAAGCAGGAAGAGTAGCTTATTCATTGTTCAAAATAGGTGCATGCAATTTACTTAATTTTTATCGCGCAAGCATGGGTTCAATTGGGATGCAAATGCGCTCTTTCGCTCCAGGTAATTTAGCCTGATATGCCAAATCGAAAATTTCATAGTGTGGTCGATTGGATATTCCGTAACCCGATTGAGGAATCCATTGTGAAAAAACAGCTGAAAAAAACGAAAATCCGTTCGTTCCCAATGGTATTTCAAATTGGGCATATAAACCACCTGGTACTATCAGTTTGTTTAATTCTTCTGGCTTTTCAACATCTTGATTTCCAATAAATCCAGCCCATTTAACAAAATTCAACTCCGGGTTATATGCTTCAAAATAATGTTCCGGGTAAACCTGCAACGAAATTAGGTCGCATGAAGCGATTTTACTTTTCCAATTTTGCAAAAAGCTCTCCCAAAGGAATTGCGTACCGTCGGCTTTGCCGCACATAGTCTGATTAATTCCCCAGAGTGTAAAACTGTCTCTGTTTCCAATTTCGATCGGTTCAACGTGCATCATGATTTTTGAGCCAATACCATGGCCATCTGGCCGCATAAATTTCTTCGCGAATATTTTTGGGCTGTTTCACCATAACTTACTGCCTTCGAAATCGAGCCATGTGTTTCCAGAAAGCTTCGAATGCCCTCAGCGTCGTTGTAATCGAACATTGTGCCGCATCCCGTTGCTCGAATCATTTCGGCCAAGTCGCCATCCACAGGCCCAATGGCAAGTATGGGCTTACCGGATGCAAGGTATTCGAAAAATTTCCCGGTTAATATGCCTCGGTTGTTCGCAACTTTGGGAATTACAAGCAAAAGCAAGCGCGCTTTCATTAGGTACTGAATCGAATCGTGATGCGAAACATGCCCGATATATTCAGGTTTTACAGCCAAAGCATCGAGTTTTTGCTGTTGTTCGGGTGATACTTTTCCCACAAAACGCAATTTCAAGCCGACATCGTTTGTTTGCATGGCCCGAATGAAGCCCTCGATGTCGTATTCGTCTGAGAGCGTTCCGGTGTAGGTTATAACTGGCTCATCTTTCAGGGTAAATATCTCTGTTGGAAAATCGCTTTCGTCGAACCCGTTTGGGATGATATGAATTTTATCTTGAACCGATTGCTTCGTTTTCCCGGCATAAATCCTCGCCAGATCAGCACTCACCGTTATTAGTGCATCGGCGTTTTCTACTACTTTTCGCTCATAAGCTTTGTCGATGGCTTTGGCTATCGATGTATGATAAAACTGGTTGTAATAGTATATATCGGTCCATGGATCGCGCAAATCTGCAACCCAGCGTACACCCAGTTTCTGCTTTAATTTTAATCCAATGAGTTGCGTAGAGTGGGGTGGACTGGTCGTAACAACTGTGTCGATGTTGTGCATCCGAATGAGTTCAGCCGCTTTCGCATAGGCGTATGAATTCCAGCCACGACGTGGGTCGGGCAGAAGCAAGTTTCCTCGCACAAAGCCCATGATTTTCTGTTTTAGCGATGATTTTTCACCCGAACCGATACCGCCTGTTGGCAAGTCCTTCTTTCCGGAAAATAATCGGTATAACTTAAAATAATCGGTGCTAGGTGTTCTAAAAACCTGCGTTTCAGGCGCTATGTCTTTTTCGAGCGATGCATCCAATATAGGATAAGCCGCCTGCTCTGCATCTACGGTCAGAACAAGCGGCTCAATTCCAAATTCGTGCAGGTATTTCACAAACTTCAACCAGCGCTGAACCCCTGCACCGCCCGAAGGAGGCCAGTAATAGGTTATAATCAGCACTTTTTTCATTTTAGGTCGGAGCCTGAGTTTCTGAGCTCGTAAGATGAATTATTCTTTTTTACCGCCCAGGTATTTCGCAAAGAACTCTTCCATTTTACGGTAAAGCTCCATGCGGTTTTCCTCATTTGCAAAACCGTGTCCTTCGTTGTCTTTTACCAGATATGGCACATCAATGCCACGTTTTTTCAACGCTTCAACCATTTGGTCCGATTCGGCTTTGGCAACGCGCGGGTCGTTGGCTCCCTGTACAATAAACAACGGACATTTTATTTTATCGACATGGAAAACCGGCGAGGCCGAGGTCATGAGCTCTTTGTCTTTTTCCGGATCGCCCACCATTTCGTACATCATTTCGAGGTAGGGTTTCCAATACGG
>CAZVHF010000104.1:0-8256 GCA_964627105.1 uncultured Chitinophaga sp. | reverse complement strand
GAAACAGCTAACGTTCAGTTAATGGATGCTGCTGGTCGTGCTATCGGTGCAAGCTACAAAGCAGTTGGAGGTCAGTCATTAGTAATCTCTACCAGCGATCTTTCTTCTGGTGTATATTTCGTAAGCGTAAGCAACGAAGTATATTCTGTTATGAAGAAAATTGTTGTTACGAAATAATTCACAACCCCAATATGAAGCGGGGAGTAATATCCCTGCTTCTTTTTAAACAACTATTAAACATCCATATTATACGAAGCCGCAGACATACTGCGGCTTTTTGTTTTTATGCCTTTGATAATCAATGCTTTTAATAACATTTAATTAATATCTATGAATGCTTGAATTAATTTAAGTGCATTTTCTTTATTGAAGATAATTTCTTCATAATTGTCTGTTTTGCACTAGGCCCGGATTCGTTCGGGCCTTAATTTTTTTAACATTTAATTAACCCATTTCGACAGAATTCCTGAAATGTGAAATCTATTTTTACCACAGACGATACTGCTTCCAAACCATAGCATTTTCAAGCCTGTTCACTATGAAACACGCGTACACCCATTTTCGGATCCGCTTTTTTTCGGTTTTAATTGCATTACTTTTTCTTAACACGGGTTATGCTTCAAAGTACAGCCCCAATTTCGTAAATACGATTGACCTGGGTGATACTATTTTTATTGATGTTGAAAATGCCATTGTCGGAGCGGGATATATTGACTATCCGGTGTATATCAACTCCGATGATCCCATTCAGTCCATGGATTTTCAGTTCTTTTTTAATACCGCTGAATTTACGTACGATACTGTTTTTAATAATGCTTCATTGAGTTCGTTGCTGGTTAACGTGGCGCCAGAGTTTAACCAGGGTGGTGCATTAGAATTACGCTTAACATCATTTACTTTCCCTGGATTATATCCCAATCAAACCACGCTTTTGACCTTACGATTCACTACAAATTCGGTAAATCCATGCAATCTAAATATTGTTACCAATCAAAATTCGGTAATACAATTAGGCGATAATGCATTTAATGCAGGGCCGTGCACGTTTGTAGTTCTTGGTTGTTCGAACCCGCCTGCCTTTGCGGGCGATGATCAGCAAATTTGCGGTGATGAAACCACATTAACCGGAAATCAGCCGTTACAAGGCACGGGAACCTGGTCGGTGGTGTCGGGCACGGGTGTTTTTCAGGATCCTAATGGTACCTCAACACTCGTTACGGGTCTTTCGCCCGGCTTCAACTCATTTAAATATACACTCAATAACAACCCCGGCGATCCGGAGAACAGCGATACGGTGTTGGTTTTTAGCTACGAAACCCCTTCACCGGCAGTAGCCGGTGCGAATCAAACAGTTTGTGATGCCATTGCCGGCCTCAGTGCCGAATCTCCAACAATTGGAACTGGAACATGGTCAGCGCCGGGCTCGTCTCTTTCTTTCGCGGACGAAACAGCTGCTCAGACGCTTGTTTTTGAACTCATTCAAGGCGATAATCAGGTTGTATGGACTGTTAGCAATGGTGTTTGTCCTCCAAGTTTAGATACGCTTATCATATTGCGCACCGATACGGTTTATGCCGGACCGGATCAGATTTTATGCGAATCTTCTACGTTTTTGCAGGCTGCTGAGCCCATATCGGGTACCGGATTTTGGACAGTGCTTAGCGGTAATGGCACATTTGAAGATGCCAACCAATCCAATACCGCAGTTTCTGATTTAGGCCCTGGAGAAAACATCTTCCAATGGACAGCAACAGGACTTGATTGTATTGATTCAACCGATATTGTTATCATCACGCGACTTAACTTACCATCTCCCGCGCTTGCCGAAGCAGATTTTGCAACCTGTACCAACACGACGCAGATTAGTGCCACAGTTCCGGCAATCGGAACAGGTCAATGGTCATCATCCAATGCAGGTCTTTCATTCGACGATAGTACGTCAGCCCAAACCCAGGTAAGCGGGCTGTTGCCCGGAATTAATGAACTAATTTGGACGGTAAGCAATGGTTCATGTCCATCAAACAGCGATACCCTCCTCGTAACATTAAGCGATACCGTTTCGGCGGGAATAGACCAAGTGGTTTGCGACAGCGCCGCGACACTCAATGCCTCTAATCCACTTTCTGGTTCGGGCCTTTGGACGGTACTTTCTGGTTCGGGCGAATTTGCGGATGCCACTTCGCCAACATCAACAGTAAGTGGATTAAGTGCAGGTGAGAATATTTTCCAGTGGACGGTTAGCGGATTTAGCTGTCCTGATTCAATCGATCAGGTTTCAATAATTGTATCATGTAGTTTTAACGTATTTGCTGGCGATGATACCGAAATCTGCGAAACGTTTTACACCTTGCAAGGCTCCGAATTGCCTGAAGGTGGATCTGGTCTTTGGACAGTTTTAGCAGGTAGCGGCACATTTGCGGATGCAAGTTCTCCCAATTCGGGGGTTTCGGGAATGCCTATCGGAACAAATACCTTTATTTGGACGGTTACCCTTTTGGGTACCAGCATTTCAGACACCGTGAATATTACGGTGAGCGAGCCACCAACTGTTGCCCTTGCCGGTGATGATCAATCTGTCTGCAGCAATAAAGTAACATTGGCGGCCAATACGCCCTTGGTTGGGCAAGGCGTCTGGACTACACTCTCCGGTAACGGAACATTTGTGGATTCTAGCGATCCTGCAACCACCTTTGTAGCTTCCGAATATGGTACAGATACGTTAATATGGATCATCTCCACCGGTGTTTGTCGCTCATCGGATACGGTATTGATAACCACAACAGAGCCTCCGTTTATAAATTTACCAAATGATACGACAATTTGCGAAAATCAACAGCCGCTTGTTCTCGCTATCAATTTTAGTCAGGGAGCGCAATTGCAATGGAACGTACTTTCGGGTGCCGCACTGGTTTCATCTGACCAATCCACCACGCCAAAATTATCGGGATTACCGCGGGGTGTAACACAAATTGAAGTTATTGCAACAAACGGCGATTGTGAGTCGCGCGATACCATTAACATAACGGTAAATAGTGCCGATTCGCCCGAATGCCGAAACAATGAAATCGTTGTGCCAACAGGGTTCTCGCCAAATGGTGATGGAACTGCAGATTTCTTCATCATCGAAAACCTAAACGGGCGCAATGCACTGTTGCAGGTGTTTAACCGTTGGGGTCAAAAAGTGTACGAGTCAGAGTCGTATCAGAACGATTGGAATGGCTCAGCAAACAAAGGCATCGTTTTGTTCGGCGAACAATTGCCCGAAGGAACTTATTATTATCAGCTCAACATCGAAGGCGAAGCAGAAACACGTAAAGACTTTATCACGTTATGGCGTTAATCAATACCCTTAAAAAGAGCACCCTGGCTTTGGGTGTTTTTCTTGCAGCAAACCTTTACGGGCAACAGGATCCGCTCAGCACATTGTACTACTACAATACGTTGCTGATTAATCCGGCCTATACCGGTTCGCTCAACTATATGCAGGCTACCGCAGGTTTTAGAAGTCAATGGCTTTCTATTCCGGGTTCGCCAAAAACAGCAACGCTTACCATGCATGGACCGCTCATTAACGAGAAAATGGGATTGGGACTTACATTTTCGAACGACCAGCTTGGTGTGATGCAGTCGAATTTCATTCAAGCCACATATGCCTATCGTCTGAAGCTCGAAAAATCGACACTGGCTTTTGGGCTTCAAACCGGCATTCGCAATTTTTCGGCTGCTTTGCAGGATATTACATTAAATACAGGCATTCCTTATGATGCCGCTTTTTCGAATAATATTTCGGTTTGGAATCTGAATTTTGGAACCGGTGCGTTTTGGTATGGCGAAAAATGGTTTGCCGGAATTTCTCTTCCCCACCTAAGAAATCACTTACTTGTAGATAAAGATTTTTCGGAGTTGGTTGAAGCGCGCTACCGCACACAATGGCATTTGCATGGTGGATACGTATTTGACCTCAACGATCAAATCAAACTCAAGCCGGCGGCGATGGTAAAATCGGTAGGTGGTGCGCCTTTGCAATTTGATCTTGGCGCTACGGCATATTGGAAAGAGATGCTAAGTTTTGGTATGGCATACCGTACGTCGGATGCCTTATCGTTTTTTGCAGATTTCAGGCTGAGTAAAAACTTCCGTTTTGGGTATGCCTACGATCAGGTTCTCTCCGCATTGCGCGGAAATGCAGGCGGTTCGCACGAATTAATGCTGCGCTACGACTTTACAGTAAAAGGCGGTGATATCGTTTTCCGTCCATTTTAAATCATCGGGTTTCTCGCTTGTTTACCGAATTTTGTTCGGACTTCAACAATTTTAACGGGCAATCGTTAAAATACGATTGCAAATTGATGCATTTCTGTAGTTGAAATTGCATATTTTCGCGGCATAAATTTTAACATGACTTCTGTCGTTTTCCTCCTTCTTGCTACATTAACGCTTGCATCGGCATTGATGGTGGTATTCTCCAAAAGCCCCATTTACAGCGTTTTGTGGTTGGTAATCTGTTTCTTTTCCATCACCGGTCATTACATTTTACTCGATGCTCATTTTCTGGCTATCGTTAACTTAATCGTGTATGCCGGAGCCATCATGGTGCTCTTTCTCTTTGTCATCATGTTGCTCAACCTCAACAAAGAAACCGAACCGCATAAGCCTTTTCTTTGGAAACTGGCAGCTGTTATTTCGGGGTGCTTGCTGATGTTAGTGCTTGCAGCTTCGCTCAAAGATTACAGCATGCGTCCTGTACTTAGCGTAACCGACGATTTTGGAACCGCAAAAGCTGTCGGTAGCATTTTGTTCAAAGAATTCCTCTTGCCATTTGAAGTAGCCTCCATACTCTTTATTTCGGCTATGGTGGGCGCGGTTATTCTAGGTAAAAAACACGTAAACGATTAGCATGGAAGCGTTTGAAAACCTGCTCGGTCCCTTGAGCATCAACCATTACCTCTTCCTGAGTACCATTTTATTTTCGATTGGTGTAATGGGCGTATTGCTTCGCCGCAATTTCATCGTCATCTTCATGTCTATCGAATTGATGCTCAACTCGGTGAACATGCTTCTGGCCGCGTTTTCTCGCTTCAACGGCAACCAAGACGGACAGGTCTTTGTGTTCTTCATCATGGTCGTCGCTGCTGCCGAAGTGGCTGTTGGTCTGGCAATTCTGGTGATGATTTACCGAAACATCCGCTCAACGGATATTAACGCATTGAAAAATCTTAAATGGTAAGCTAATATGGAGAACTTTGCCTGGCTTATTCCTGTTTTACCGCTGATTGGATTTCTGCTCAGTATTTTTGGAGGCAAGTCGATGCCCCGCGGTGTGCTCGGAAGCATCGCATCGGGTATGATTCTGATTCCGTTTTTAATTACCGTATCGATTTTTACCCAGTTCATAGGTTCGGCCGATATGGCGCCCATCCGCATTCTGTTGCTGGAATGGATGCACATTGGCAGTTTATCGATCAACTATTCCTTCCAGCTCGACCAGCTCTCGCTAATGATGATGCTGGTGATTACCGGTGTAGGCTTCCTAATTCACGTGTATTCGGTTGGGTACATGCACGACGACGAGAATTTCCATAAGTTCTTTGCGTACCTTAACCTTTTCGTGTTTTTCATGCTCATCCTCGTGATGGGAAGCAATTACCTGATGCTCTTTATTGGTTGGGAAGGTGTAGGCTTGTGCTCTTACCTGCTCATTGGCTTCTGGCACAAAAACCCGGAGTACAACAAGGCAGCCAACAAAGCCTTCATCATGAACCGCATCGGCGATTTAGGCTTGTTGATGGGAATTTTTCTTTTGTACTTGCGCTTTTCGACGCTCGAATACAACCGTATTGAATTTCAGGCGCTCGAAATCGACATGAACGATCCGCTGGTGCGCAATGCTACGCTTCTGCTTTTTATCGGTGCAATTGGTAAATCGGCGCAGTTGCCATTGTTTACCTGGCTTCCAGACGCGATGGCCGGACCTACACCGGTTTCGGCACTCATCCACGCGGCAACCATGGTTACAGCCGGTATTTATCTCATCATTCGCTCGAATGTGCTGTTTACACTGGCTCCGTTTACGCAGGAAATAATTTTGATTGTTGGTCTGCTTACGGCCATCTTTGCTGCTACCATTGGTTTGAAACAGAACGACATCAAGAAAGTCTTGGCTTATTCTACAGTCTCGCAACTTGGTTATATGTTCTTCGCACTTGGCCTTGGCGCTTATTCTGCCGCTTATTTCCATTTGTTTACCCATGCATTCTTCAAAGCCTTGTTGTTCCTTGGATCGGGCTCGGTTATTCACGCCATGGGAGGCGAACAAGACATTCGCAAAATGGGTGGCCTGCGCAAACACATGCCGGTAACGCATCTCACCTTCGCCATTGGAACTTTGGCTATTGCCGGAATTCCACCGCTTGCCGGATTTTTCTCCAAAGATCAAATTTTAGCTTCTGCATACGCACACAATCCTATTTTCTGGGTATTAGGGTTGGGTGGGGCGCTGCTTACGGCATTTTACATGTTCCGTTTGTATTACCTCACCTTCCACGGATCGTTCCGCGGCACGCACGAGCAAGAGCATCACCTGCACGAATCGCCGAAAACCATGACCGTGCCCTTGATGATTCTCGCGGTATGTTCGGTAATCGCCGGTTTTGTGAATGTGCCCGAAGTGCTCGGCGGAAATCACTGGTTGGATCGATTCTTTTCTGGAATTTTAGCAGGTAGCACACTGATTCTTGAAAGCTCAAATCACGCGCACCTTTCGCATACACTCGAATACATCTTGATGGGCGCCTCGGTAACTGCGGTGCTTGCGGTAATTCTGTATGCCCGCATCCGTTATGCGAAAAACGGACATATTCCGGCAGCCGACACCGAAGAAATTCCGGGATGGCAACGCATTTTGGCCGACAAATACCGTATCGATGAAGTGTATGATGCGCTTATTGCTCGTCCGGTAGTAAACGCCGCCAGTGGAATCCATAAATTCCTCGAACTGCATTTTTTCGACCGCATCGTGAACGGAGTGGGACAAATTGTGCTGCTTGGTTCGCGCACATTCCGTTTCGTCCAAACAGGCAACGTCGGATTTTATGTTTTTGCCATGACTATCGGAATTCTTGCGATTCTGGCCGCTAACCTCTTTATGAACTAAGCATGCATACGCCCGACCAATTTAATCTACCACTTACGGGAACGCTTACACTTCTTTTGTTGTTGTTTCCAGTGCTCAGCGGACTGCTTTGTTTGTTTGCACCCAAGCAGGCTAAAAACATCGCGATGGGTTCCAGCATCGTATCTGCTTTGCTTACAGCCTATGTCATTTTCCTTTTCGACATCAATTTCCGCAAGGGATTCCTGGCCAACATGCAGGGAATTATCGAAATTCCATGGATTAAAAACCTCAATGTCGATTTCTTTATTGGTTTGGATGGCATCAGTTTGTTGATGGTTATTCTTACGAATTTCCTGATGCCGTTGATTGTGCTCAGCACCTGGAAAAAAGACATCAAACAGCAGGGTTTATTTTACTTTTTGATGCTTTTGATGCAAACTGCGCTTATCGGCGTGTTTGTGTCACTCGATGCATTCCTGTACTACATTTTCTGGGAACTGGCGTTGATACCAATCTACTTTATCGTGTTGCTTTGGGGCGGCGAAAACCGCATCCGCATTACGTTTAAGTTTTTCATTTACACCCTGAGCGGCAGTTTGCTCATGCTGGCCGCGATAATTGCGTTGTATCTTTTCTCGGGCAATTCGTTCCACATTGGCGACTGGTATAGCTTGCGCCTCGATTTGAATACACAGCGCTGGATTTTCTGGGCCTTCTTTTTGGCCTATGCTATTAAAATCCCGCTTTTACCTTTCCACTCTTGGCAGCCCGATACATATAGCACAGCACCCAATGCCGGCGCCATGTTGCTCTCGGGAATCATGCTTAAAATGGGTATTTACTCCATTATGCGCTGGATCTTACCCATCACCACCCTTGCCGTTGATGCATACGCAGGTGTTGCGATAATACTCTGCATTGCCGGTGTAATTTACGGTTCGTGGATTGCTATCGGGCAGAAAGATTTCAAACGCATGGTGGCCTGGTCGTCGATAGCGCACGTTGGCCTGATTACCGCCGGATTGTTCACTCTGAGTCAGGTTGGTTTCCAAGGAACATTGGTGCAGATGATTGCCCACGGTGTGAATGTCGTGGGCTTGTTTTTCGTGTGCGAAATTTTCATGAGCCGCATGAACACGACA
>CAZVHF010000103.1:0-8430 GCA_964627105.1 uncultured Chitinophaga sp. | reverse complement strand
CAAGCTTTTTACTGTTTTCAAAGATTTACTTGCATTTTAATCGCACTCTTTTTTGAATATAAGTCAATATTGATAAAGCAAAGACCACTTTTGCCTGTTTGACTATTTAGCCATTTTCAATCTATGGAATTGAAAAATAGAACTATAAGGAGGTTAGTGCCTCCACTACCATTCAAGCAAAAAGAAATTGTGTTGTGTTAAATTTACTGCAAGGTTACCGTTTTTGTAACCGTCTCGCCCTCCTCGAGCTTTACCAAATCTTCGGCAGTGCCAAAAGAAATGTGGGTAACCTTAATGTCTAGAATTGCAGGATACTTGAACGTAAACGAAACTTCACCGTTGGCATCAGTTATCTTAGTGTTGTTCGGTTCAACAAGTGCAGGGTCTAAATCGTGCGTTTCACTCAATTGCCCATATTCTGATGTTAAGGTAACCTTCGCCGATGGCGCAGGACCTCCAATCGAACGAACAACCTTTATAATCGCCGTGCATGTTAAATCTTTCTCCTTGCAGGAAAAATTCCCCATTGAAATTGCAACTGCCAGAACAATCAGAGCTGATTTAACCGAAGATTTCATGTGTATTCTGTTTTCGTAAGGATGTCAAAAATAGCAAAAGATATCTAATTAACAATTCTGTAACGCCTGCATTGCCCGAAATGTTGCAACCGATGAAGAAAATGTACTGTTTAAAGATACCAAAACGTATATTTGTCAGCGTTTATGATTAAAGCAGAAATCGATAGAATAGCCCAGGAAATCGAAGGGTTTTCGCTTAACGGGATTGATGAAACCGAAGCATTCAGGCTTCGTTACCTAAGTAAAAAAGGTATAATTCCCGGTTTGTTTGAGCGATTTCGTGAAGTTGCTCCCGAAGAACGAAAAGAGATTGGTTCCCTGTTAAATAAATTAAAAGTTCGTGCCGAAGAGCTTTGGAAAAGCGCCAAAGACCTTGCGGAAGCAGGCCATGCCAACAAGGCCGATTTCGATGCAAGTGCACCGGGTTTCCCTTTCGAAATAGGAAACCGCCACCCACTCACCATCGTAGCCGAAGAAATCAAAGCCATCTTTAACCGATTGGGTTTTACGGTTGCTGAAGGGCCTGAAATCGAAGACGACTGGCATAACTTCAGCGCCTTGAATTTTCCGGAAGAACATCCGGCCCGCGATATGCAGGATACGTTTTTTATCGATGGTGCCGACAAGATGGCACTGCGTACACACACCTCTTCGGTACAAATACGCATGATGGAACAAGGCCGTCCTCCTTTCCGCATGATTATGCCGGGACGTGTTTACCGCAATGAAGCCATTTCGGCGCGTGCGCATTGTTTTTTCCACCAAGTCGAAGCCTTGTATATCGATAAACATGTATCGTTCGCCGATCTAAAACAGACATTGTTGCATTTTGCACGCGAATTATTCGGTGCCGAAACGAAAATCCGCCTGCGTCCCTCCTACTTCCCTTTCACCGAACCATCGGCCGAGATGGATATATCGTGCACCGTTTGCGCCGGCGAAGGCTGTTCGATTTGCAAACACTCGGGCTGGGTCGAAATTTTGGGCTGCGGCATGGTACATCCCAATGTGCTAAAGAATTGCAACATCGATCCCGAAGAATATTCGGGCTTTGCCTTAGGTATGGGCATCGAACGCATTGCTATCCTTAAATTTAGGGTAAAAGATCTACGTCTGTTTTCGCAAAACGACGTGCGTTTTTTGCAGCAGTTCAGGTACGCGCGTTAATCACGCAAACGAAACCAGCAACTGGTTCTTCTCAACAGCCTGTCCGGGCTTCACATGAATCTTTGAAACCGTTACATCGCCGGGTGCTTTGATGCTATTCTCCATTTTCATAGCCTCCAAAACCAACAAGCCCTCCCCTTTCGAAACCGAATCGCCCTCATTTACCGGAATGCGTAAAACCAAACCGGGCATTGGCGCTTTTATTTCGTTGATTTTCTTGCCCATCGCAGCATCCATACCCATCGATTTCAACAAAAGCTGAATGCGGTCGAATGTGGCCATTTCAAGCGGTTTCCCGTTTAATTGGATTTTATAAACCCCTGTTTCTGCATCGCCCGATTCGAGAATTAGGGTATAGGTTTTCTGCTTGTAAACAACCTGATACACCCCATTTCCCTGGTGCTTTACGTCCCAGGTAAAGGGCCTTTGGTTGATGGTGCCCTCGGTTTTTTCGCGGTTAAATACAAGGTCAAAAACAGAGTCGAGTACGTGCGCTTTAATCATGATTTTAGGTAGTTTCGGCTTCAAGCGGTTGCTTGGTGTAATTTCGGATAACGTTGTAAACCGTATCGCGTTCAACGGCTTCGCGACCGGTTTCAGAAATCAAGGCAATGATTTGTTCGGTGGTAAGCGATGGGCTGTTTTCTTCGGAACCGGCCATCGAATAAATTTTGGTGGTATCGTCGATGGTCCCATCAATATCATCAACACCATACGACAGGCTGAGTTGCGCCACCGAGCGACCAATCATGGGCCAGTAAGCTTTGATGTGCGCAAAATTGTCGAGGAATAAGCGCGCTACTGCATAATTGCGCAAATCTTCTACAACCGATACCTCAGCAATATGGCTCATCTGGTTGCCCTTGTTTCTGAATTTCAAAGGGATAAAGGTGTTGAAACCACCTGTTTCGTCTTGCAAGTTGCGCAGGCGATCCATGTGATCGATGCGGTGTGCATATGATTCGATATGGCCGTAAAGCATCGTGGCATTCGAAGGCATCCCGATACGATGGGCAGTACGGTGAATTTCGAGCCATTGTTGCGATGTACATTTATCGGCGCAGATTTGTTCACGGATTACCTCATCGAAAATCTCTGCACCTCCTCCGGGTAAAGAATCCTGTCCGTGCGCCTTCAAAACGCTCAAGCCATCTTCGAAACTGAGTCCTGCCTTGCGACACATGTATTCGAGCTCAACCGCAGTAAATGCCTTAACGTGGATATTCGGCATGATTTCCTTGATTTTACGGATAAGTTCGGCGAAATAGTGCAAGCCCATTTTCGGATGCACACCGCCAACGATATGCACTTCGGTAACGGGTTTATGCTGATAGGAACGTACGATATCGAGAATCTGCTCTTCTGAAAATTCCCAGCCTTCCTCGCGGTGTTTCAACAGGCGCGAATACGAACAAAACTTGCAATCGAACACACATATATTTGTAGGCTCGATGTGGAAATTGCGGTTAAAATACACTACCTGACCATGGCGCTGCACCTTGATTTCGTTGGCGAGCATCCCTAAAAAACCCAGCGAAGCTTCTTTGTACAATACCTCGCACTCTTCGCCCGAAATGCGTTCGTTCGAAAGCACTTTCTCTGCAATCTGCATCAGGTTTTGCGGCGTCTTTCCTTTTTTCAGTAAATCTAAACACGTATTCATCATCAACAATCAGAACAAGAAGCTATGCGGATGGTTTTCGGGAAGGTTAATTATTTCCGGTTTTGTAGAATTTACCCGATTGAATCCGACGTCCGTCATCCATTTTAATACAATACATTCCATCAGGTAATTCATGTACATCGACCTGAACCGCATTGCCAAACGAAATGGCCCCTTGTTGCACCAGTTTACCGTCGAGCGAAAAGATTTGCCATGCCCCCGATTGAAGTTCATGGGTAATATTTAAACGCGTTTGATTTACCGGATTGGGATAAATAAGCAAGGAATTGCCTTGAGAAATGGCTTGTTGAGCCGAAAGCGGAATGCACTGCACCGGTTTAATAGCGAGCGAAAGGGCCTCTCCATAAAGCGAGGTGTCTGAAAAGGCTTTCCACTCACCTAAGGCATTTCTGAACCATGCGGTATTGGAATTTATTTCATCGAACTGATTGCTGTGAATGGCCAGTGTATCGCCGGTTAATGTGGTAAGAATAAATCCTGCATAATAAGGTCCCGTTACGGTTGGCGGCTCGGCGAAAAACACATCGGTATGGGTAAAGTTCTCTACATGCAATTCGACCGAAGCAAGCGAAAAGGTTACCTGCCCCAAAATATTGCCCGGACCGCCACCATCAGAATTAGCGTCCCAAATTGCCGCTGTTATTTGGGTCGAAAAATTCAGTGCATTGGCTATGGCAAAATCGAACCGTACACCATTAATGATTTTATCTTCGGCAGTGTAAAAACTATCGGCAAAAGCTGTGTGTCCCAAGCTGTTGTTACCGGTTAAATAGCCACTCTCATTGGGGAGTACTTCGTTCATGAGATAGTAAACCAATCCATCTCCGCCGGTGATGTTATTCAGCGTATCGCAATCGGCAGCCGTTGGCACACCCAAACACCCGTTCGAGGTTAGCAAACCGCTGCGCTGAAGGCTAATTGTATTTTGCATGCGGGTTTTCTGACCTGTGGTGAACATGTTCATGCATTGGTCGTAGGTGTAATCCATAAAATTCATGAACATATCGCTGCTGTTACCGCAGGATGCCGAAGGATATGCAGGACATTGAAAGTTGGGGCCTTCCTGGTTGGGCGTATCGGTAACCTGATCGCTTCCAGAGCAAGGATCGGATGCATTGTCGTCGTCGCCCCAAATGTGAATTAGATTTAACCAGTGACCAATTTCGTGCGTTGCCGTTCTTCCTTTGTTGTAGTTGCCACCGCTGGGGGTGTTACGCCCAAAAAACTTATAGCAAATCACGACACCATCGAGCGCCGGAATAACCGTTCCGGGCAGGGTTGCGAAGCCCAGTAAGTTGTTGGAAAGATTGCACACCCAAATATTGAGGTATTTATCGGTTGGCCAGGCATCAACACCGCCGGTTGTGCTGCGTTTCATAGCATCGTTGAGACTAAAAGCCGCAACAGAAGTTTGTGTGCGCGTTATGCCGCTGGTAGCAAGGCCTTGTGGTGTGCGTGCTGCCAAACAGAATTGAATTTCGCAATCGGCGGCAATGGAACTAAAAGCAGCCGGAATGGATGAAGCATTCGCATTGAGTTTGCGGTAATCTTCGTTCAACACATCGATTTGCGAAAAGATTTGTTGATCGGGAATGTTTTGCTCATCATTTTGATAGAGCACATGCACCACAACAGGAATTGTTATAATCTGCCTGCTTTTTTGCGGCGCAGTTTCGAGCTGATGCAGTTTTTGATTTATACGGCTCAACTGTTCCTCGAGCGATGGATTTTGGGCTTTGCAATTTTTCAGGTATTCGGTGGTGCCGCAATTGCGCTGGGCATAGATTAACTGAAAACCAAAAGTTAAGGCGAAAAGAAAAAGGTATTTAGCCATGATCAGGCGAAGTTCTGAAAGATTACGCACAAAGGTATGAAAGCAGGGTCGAACTACCGAATCGAATCCATGCAGGAATTGAACGGATGCAAATGAACATGGAAAAATGCTCCTGCGTGCAGGTAGATTCGTACTTTTGCCATACTCTTTCCATGCTTAATTCAAGTCAAAGCTCCCGTATCCTCCTCGCCGAAGACGAAGCCAGTTTGCGCGATATGATTGCGCTGAATCTGGAGCTCGAGGGCTATGCGGTTCAAACAGCAGTTGATGGGAAAATTGCCCTCGAAAAGGCTCTTACCGAGCGTTTCGATTTGTTGATTTTGGATGTGATGCTTCCGTCGCTCGATGGATTTAGTTTGTGCGAAAGGATTCGCCTCGAAAACCCCGATGTAATGATCCTCTTCCTCACGGCACGCAACAGCAGCGCCGATCGTGTACAAGGCTTGAAGCTGGGTGCTGATGATTACCTCACCAAACCGTTCAACCTCGAAGAATTATTGCTGCGTGTTTCGGGCTTATTGCGTCGTGGCCTCGATCGAAAATCGCAGCAAGAGCAACGCAATGTATTTCGATTCGATGGAAACACGATTTATTTTACGCAATTTGAGATTCACACACGGACCGGGGAAAAAATCCAGCCTTCAAAACGCGAAATGCAGTTGTTGAAATTGCTCATCGAGCGCCGAAACGAAGTGGTATCGCGGAAGCAGATTCTCGAAACGGTGTGGGGCTACGACATCATCCCGGCCACACGTACCATCGATAATTTCATTCTGAATTTTAGAAAGTACTTTGAGCACAATCCTGCAGAACCCGAATTTTTTCAATCGGTGCGCGGCGTTGGTTATCGCTTTGCACTTTCCGAAGAAACTTAATTCGACACAGGCAATTTACGCATCATACTTCTGCTACCCACAGTAAGCTGGAGAAAATACATCCCTCCCGGTAAATAACCCGGATTGAAGTTTAACGTGTTCGTACCGGCAGCATAGTGCTGCGTTTGCAAGAGCTTACCCTGTGCATCGAAAAGTGATAGGTGAACATCTTCAGCTCCGGCAGAATGAAGTTCGATGTGAAGCATTCCCGATTGATAAGGAACAGGATACATCAGTACATCCAATGGGGCTTGTATGTCGTCCATTCCAACATTGGTAAAAAATACAGCATCCGAATACGATGCACAATAGCCATTGGATGCTACAATGCTGTAATTGCCCGGAACAAGCGGCTGGTAATTGGTAGCATTCTCGGTTCCTGCAAGCGTATCGCCATCGAGCAACCAAACCCAGTTATAAGGCAAGCCGGGATTATAAAAGAAAGCTTCCGTAATTGGGTTTAAGATAAATGAGGGCTGATAAGGATAAGGCTCGACCTGAACGGCAAATGTATCTGAAAATGCCGCACAACCTTGTTCGGAGCGAATTTCGGCTGTGTAATACCCCGAGTCGAACGCAATGAGGGTATCGTTGTTGGCCGAAAGCAATTCGATTCCATCGCGCGACCACTGGTAAAATGCGGCCTGCGGCAAGGTAAGAATGGCCGAATCGCCTTCGCAGAACAAGGTATCTGTTCCAAATATACTGGGCGAAGCGGGCGATGCATTCACCGTAACCGAATCGGTATTGGTAAACGAAAGGCCTACTTGTGTACCGATGGTAACCGAGCCATTGCCTTCGTTGGTGTTGAACGTATAGGTTCCCGGGCCAGTGAACTGAATTACGGCTGTTCCCAAATTATCGTCCTGCGAAACGTTATCGTCGTCGTAGAATTGAATGCTGAAAGCACTACCCGTAATGAGGGTATTCATGCCCGATTGGTTAAAGCTCGTACTGTTATCGCCCGATGAACTTGTAATTGTAGCTCCACCTATTGTTAGGTTGTAATAAATATCTGGACTACCAGTACATGTGCCAATAAAAGGAATAGAAGGCTCTTCAATATCTCCGCACCAATTACTACCGGTTGCATTGAAACTCACATTGGTGAGAATAAAATCGAGAATCCGTGTTTCGAGCGAAATGATGTACACACCTGCCGTATCATAAAGCTGTGGTTCGGGCGTGAATGCGGTCGATGTATTTCCGTTACCAAAATCCCAGCTGTATTCAACCGGTTGGCTTGGGCTCGTTATGAGCGCTTGAAATTGGGTAAGCAGCGTATCGCAAGCGGTATTGAGGCTGATGCTGAACCCCGAATTGCCCGAACCGCCGGGTAAAACCGAAATGGGGAGGGTAAAACTCTGCGCCTGGTCGATACTGATAGGTGAAGTTACCGAGGCTATTACGTTAACCGAGATGGTGTAGCTTCCGATTGTTGTTGGCGTACCGCATATTTTAACGCAACCACGCTGCGAGGACGGATCGGAAGTAATGGTGTACACGTTATCGGTTTCGTTGACCGTGGCTGCAAGTCCGGGAGGTAAACCCGAAATGGAGGTAATCGTTATTGACCCGAGTGTAACATCGAAACCTGTTCCGGCATCGGTAAAATTCTGCGGCATAAAGAACGTAACATCGAGATCGAAAGGCTCATTAACCGGGGCATCGGGCAAAGTACTGGGACACAGCGCCGGAGCGGCCGGACTGGCAGTACATGTTGGATCAACAATGCAGCCGGGGCATTGCGCAAATGTGGTGGATGAACAAAAAGCGAGAAAGACAAGTAGCAGTAGATTCTTCATGCTTCAATTTTAAGAATAATTTTCAATTTTACACGCAAATGAATAACAGGCTACAATCATTTCTTTACAACGAAGGTGTCGAAGCCGGCGTTGATGAAGCAGGCAGAGGCTGTTTGGCCGGGCCAGTTGTTGCCGCGGCGGTAATTTTACCACCCGGATTTCATCATCCCTTATTATTCGATTCGAAGCAAGTGAAAGAAAAAGACCGCGATGAACTGCGTAAAGTAATTGAAAGGGAAGCCACAGCCTGGGCGGTTGGCATGGCAACAGTTGAAGAAATCGATGCAATCAATATTTTACAGGCTACCTACCTTGCGATGCACCGAGCGATTGCTCAACTTCACATAAAACCCAAATTGCTCGTTATCGATGGTAACCGGTTTAAACCTTACCCGGAGATTTCGCACGAAACCATTATTGGTGGCGATGCAAAATTCGCACATATAGCAGCTGCTTCGATTTTGGCCAAAACACATCGCGACGAATA
>CAZVHF010000102.1:0-8475 GCA_964627105.1 uncultured Chitinophaga sp. | reverse complement strand
TTTCGACCTTTCAACGACAGGTTTTAGCAAACGCTAATTATGTTGAGTTTTTAAGTGTTTTCTATGTCAATCGCTTTTGGGTTTGATGGTTCAAAAATAGGGTTTTATGGTGTAGGTGTGTCATGCGTGTTATGTTTTTTGCACGGAGATTTTGGGGCGCTACCCCTCAACACATAGTAGCGAGGTGTAGGGAAACTGCGATGGCAGGGCTACGCCCTTTCTGTTTTGGAGGTGGTCAAATAGCCAAAGCGTTAGCCTCTGGATACAGGTGGCAACAAAAGTCTAAATCCAAAAAATCTGTGCAATTCGTCGCAGTGTACGATGCGCCAAAGACCTTGCTCCTTATTGCAAAAGCTTGAACTGCTTTTTGAAAGGCATATCGATTTAGTTTCTCAATAAATGTGGCGCTGGTTGCCCATTTTATTGGCAGAAAATATCATGGGATACATAAATAGCAGTGCACATGCCCAAATTAATTTGGAATTATTCAAAATAATATTCCTGCTCATTGCTTGGAATTTGTTCAATATACCTCCTGCACGCTGCAATCATTTATCTTTGACGCATGAAATTCATCGATACCCATGCGCATTTGTATAGTGCCGAATTCGATGCCGACCGCGATGCAGTTATTGCCCGGGCGCGCGAACAGGGCATCGAGAAAATCATTCTTCCGGCGATCGACTCCGAAACCTTCGATGCCATGATGAATCTTCAGCGGCATTATCCCGATTTATGCTTGGCTGCCAACGGGCTGCATCCTTGTTCGGTTAAGGCAGAAACGCTCGAAGCAGAACTTCGGTTTTGTGAGGAGCAATTCAACAGCAATTCATTTATAGCCATTGGTGAGTGCGGCATTGACTTGTACTGGGATCCATCCACACTTGAACTACAGAAAGAAGCATTGGAGGTGCAATGTCAATGGGCAATCGATAAAGATCTTCCCATCATCATCCATTCGCGCAACGCCACAGCCGAATGCATCGAAGTTTTGAATCCTTTTACTGCAAAGGGATTAAGAGGCGTTTTTCATTGCTTTTCGGGAACGCTGCAAGAAGCCGAAACCATCATAGAAATGGGATTATATCTGGGGATTGGTGGCGTTCTTACCTTCAAGAAGTCTGAATTACCTGGCCTTGTACAGCGCATTGGTTTGAATAAAATCATCCTCGAAACCGATTCGCCCTACCTTGCACCGGCACCCTACCGCGGAAAACGAAACGAAAGTGCTTATTTACGATATGTTGCCGATGAACTAAGCAGCATACTAATGCTCGGAAGCCGAGAAATTGCCGAGATTACAACTCAAAACGCGAAATCTCTGTTTGGATTATGAGCAACGCGCGCGCATTGATAATCTACACGGGAGGTACCATCGGTATGGTAAAAGATGCGGCCTCAGGAGCATTAATGCCGGTAAATATTGATTTACTGCTGCAACATATCCCCGAATTACAGCGCATCGATGCAGAATTGAGTATCGAAACCTTCGAAACAACACTCGATTCATCCGATATAACTCCCGCTCACTGGATTAAACTGGTTGAGATTATCGAAAAAAATTATGTGGCATTTGATGGCTTCGTCATCCTGCATGGCTCCGATACCATGGCATACACGGCATCGGCCTTGAGCTTTATGCTCGAAAATTTAGGCAAACCCGTTATCCTTACCGGAGCACAACTGCCAATTGGAGTTTTACGGTCGGATGCTAAAGAGAATTTTATTACGGCACTCGAACTCGCACTTTTGAAAGAAAATGGTCGACCGAAGATAAACGAGGTGTGCATTTATTTCGAGTACCATTTATTACGTGGCAACCGAACCATCAAATACAGCGCGAGCAATTTTAATGCGTTTGCAAGTCCAAATTACCCTGCTTTGGGCGAAGCGGGTGTAAACATTCAGATGCATGAGCATTTATTGCTTCCACATAGTGGCAAACAACCGGTTTTTTACAAAAGACTTGACGAAAACATTGCCGTATTGCGTCTCTTTCCAGGAATAACACCGCAACATCTTCGGGCAATCTGTACTATTCCCCAATTAAAGGCTTTGCTTATCGAAACCTATGGTGCCGGCAATGGTCCAACAGCGGCATGGTTCATCGAAATCCTTCGCGAAACAATTGATCGAGGCGTGTTAATTGTGAATGTAAGTCAGTGCCTGAATGGTTCTGTAGAACAAGGAAAATACAAAACATCGCAGCAACTTTTAGAAATCGGAGTAATCGGAGCCGGCGATATGACATTCGAATCAACGCTGTGTAAGCTGATGTTTTTGCTTGAAAATGCAAAAGAAGATGACATTACACGACTACTTGAAGCCGATATAGTGGGCGAAAGAAGCCATTCCTGATCCGGAATTAACATTGTGAATAAATTCTACTCAACTTATTGGGAATTAAATTGTTTTTTCTGATATTGAACCCTTCAAAATCAAAAACCAAATCATGAAGAAAATGTACAAGCTGGCTTTATCGCTTTTCTTTGGAATGAGCGCTAGCCTTATTGCCCAGAGGCAGTGTGGAACAATGGAAAATCTGCAGATGTTGATCGACAACAACCCTGCGATTATTGAGCAAATGCATGCCGTGGAAGAACACACGCGCCATGTTGAACAGCATGGACTAGCTCCGCGCGCAGTGATTACCATTCCGGTGGTGTTTCATATTGTTTATAAAAACTCAACCGAAAACATTTCAGATGCGCAGATTCAGTCGCAGTTGAATGTGATGAACAACGATTTCCGCAAACTGAACAGTGATGTTTCGTTAACACCATCGTTATTTGCAGGTGTAGCAGCCGATATGGAATTTAATTTTTGTATGGCTCAACGCACGCCAAGCGGGGCTGCTTTTAATGGAATTAACCGTGTGGCATCAACCCGCACTACTTCATTCGGATCAGGAAACAACGTGAAACAGTCATCAACAGGAGGAACTCCGGGTTGGGATCCGAATAGATACCTAAATGTTTGGGTATGCGATATCGGAGGTGGAATTCTCGGGTATGCCACATTCCCTGGAACAGCAACTGCAACAACCGATGGAGTTGTGTGCGATTACCGCTATTTCGGAACAACTGGTACAGCTACTGCTCCATTCAACAAAGGACGTACGATTACGCACGAAATAGGTCACTGGTTAAACTTGCGCCACATTTGGGGTGATGCCAATTGCGGAAGCGACTTAGTTAACGATACGCCAACACACCAAACATCCAATGGTGGCTGTCCGGCATTCCCGAAAAACAATAACTGCACAGGCGGTGGTACCGAAATGACTATGAATTACATGGATTACACAGATGATGCGTGTATGTACATGTTCTCTGCCGGTCAGAAAGCCCGTTCCGTTGCTTTGTTTGCGGCTGGTGGATCGCGTGCTGCCATACTTACTTCGGATGGTTGTACACCTGTTGCGCCAGGTGCATGCAATACACCAAGTGGATTGGCCTCATCGAACGTAGCCTCTACTACGGCTACAGTAAGTTGGGGTGCAGTAAGCGGAGCATTGAGCTACAACCTTGAATACAAAACCGCTGCAGCTACCTCATGGTCGCTTTTCAATACAGCTTCTACTGCAGTGAATCTTTCTGGTTTAACAGCCAGCACAACTTACAACTTCCGTGTAACAACGGTTTGTTCAAATGGCAACAGTGCAGTTTCTGCAGCCGCTTCATTTACGACGCAGGCGGTATCAACATGTACCGACAATTACGAACCAAACGAAAGCAGAACTGCAGCGTTAACTATTCCGCTTGCAACCAATATCACCGCACGTATAGGCACCTCAACTGATAAGGACTATTTTAAATTCAACAATACCACATCCGCACGTAACGTGAAGGTTACCTTAACCAATTTGCCTGCCGATTACGATTTGCAATTATTCCGTGGTTCTACTTCTGTTCGTACATCTGTTAATGGCGGCACAACTTCAGAAACTTGTATCTATAACAATACACAGGCGGCTGCAACTTACACAGCTTATGTGTATGGATACAATGGTGCATTTTCAGCAACATCTTGCTACACTCTTCGCGCTGAGATTAGTTCTACGTCGTTTGTGCGCACCGATGATGAGACAGATGCCATAGATACGGAAGTATTTGGCGACGACCGCCTAAGTGTTTATCCAAACCCAAGCAATGGCGTATTGAACATTCGCATTAACCCAGAGTCTGATTTAACGCAAACTGTTCAAGTATTTAACCACCTTGGTCAATTGGTAGAAAGCTACGAACTCAGCTTTACTAAAACTCAACCGGCCGTTGTAGTGAGCTTAAACGACCTCAACGATGGTATGTATTTCGTTCGCGTATTCGATGGCGAGCAAGTACAAACTCGTCGCATCCTATTGCGTAAATAAAAAATTCCTTACGGTTGAAAAGGAGGGTATTGTTATGCCCTCCTTTTTTATTTTAGGCTGTAGAATATTCCTTACAGCATTGCTTTATAAACTCTTTTTGTTCATTTTAATCTGAAAAACAAAAGCGCATATAGAATTCTTCTGCTTGCTAACGCCATTTCGGGTTTAGCTCAAGGAATCAGCATGCTTGCAATACCCTGGTATTTCAGTGAAATCATAAACGAGCCCGAACTTTTTGGATGGCTTTATGCCCTCACAACGTTTGCTATGCTCTTTTGGGGATTGTATGCAGGTACACTCATCGATCGTTTTTCGCGTAAGCGTGTATTTATTGGCATCAATGCATTTGGGGCTGCATTGCTTACTTTGGTTAGTATGTATGGCTATGCTACCGGCGAGGTTGGTAGTATTGGGGCTATGTTTGTTTTTTCGGGTACTATTCTGATTTACAACATCCACTACCCTGCATTGTATGCATTTGGTCAAGAAATTACAGAAAAGGAATTTTATGGAAGATTTACATCAACAACCGAAACGGTAGGCCAAAGCACTTCCATCATTTCGGGAGCAATTGGAGCTGCGTTATTAAGTGGATATGATGGCAATTCATTTATTCCCGGTATCAAACCATGGGAACTGCACGAAATATTTATGGCCGATGCAATTACATATTGGTTGAGCATCGTTCTAATAGCCTCGATAAAATATCAGCCCATTGCCCAAAGATGGGCCGAAAACGGATCGGTCATTGAGCGCATTCGAAAAGGTATAGACTATTTAAAAGAGAATCGGGATGTGTTCCTTTTTGGGAACTCCTCCTACGCTATTTTCATCGTTTTGCTCGTAACCGTTCAACAATTATTACCCGTTTACACAGCCAATCAGTTAAACGAAGGTCCGGGAATTTATGCGTTCGCCGAACTTGCATATGCCATAGGTGCTATGCTTGCCGGAATTGCTATAATAAAACTGTTTCGTAACAAAGGAATGGTATTCGGTGTTGCAGTTATGATGGCACTTACAATACTAACCTATCTCCTTGCGGGAATCACGCAGTCGGCCTTAGTCTACCTCGCACTTTCTGTAATATTGGGAATCACAAATGCAGGTGCACGTGTTATGCGCACAACCTGGCTTTTTGAACATGTTCCTAATCAACGAATCGGAAGAGTGAGTTCTGTTTTTCAAACCATCAACATCCTTAACCGCGTTGCTTTGAGTGCCATTTGCTCTTTGCCATTCTTCCATGCATCAAACAACATCAGGTATGCCTATTTTATATGTGCTTTAATCGTGCTAATCTATTTAATACCATTGCTGATGCGCTACTCAACGTTAAGTGCCTTGAAGTACGAAGGCGTTGAGAATAAATAACTACAGAACAGAGAAACGCAACAAAGAACTGTTTTCGAGCTTAGCATCCAAGATATCGCCTTGTTCTACTCGTGAAACTCCAGCCGGCGTTCCGGTAAATATCAAATCGCCGGTCTTAAGCGTAACAAATTGAGAAACATATGCAATTATCTGGCGAAACGAAAAAAGCATGTCATTACTGGTTCCGGTTTGACGGACTTCTCCATTTACCTCAAGCGAAAACGTGTAAACTTTGCCGGCATCAAAAGGGATGAATCTTCCAAGCGGTGCTGAACCATCAAAGGCTTTAGCTTTCTCCCAGGGCAAGCCCTTTTCTTTGCATTTCTGCTGAATATCGCGGGCGGTAAAATCTATACCTAACGTAATAGCATCAACATAATTGAATGCAAACTCTTCAGCAATGTGTTTACCTGCTTTACAAATGCGTAAAACCAATTCCACTTCGTGATGAATATCGTTGCTAAATTCGGGATGATAGAACGGGGCGTTGTCTTTGATAATCGCCGTGTCGGGCTTCAGAAAAAAAACGGGCTCATCGGGAACCGGGTTGTTTAGCTCCTTCGCATGCTCTGAATAGTTGCGTCCGATACAGATGATTTTCATTTGCCAAAACGCGACTGCAATCCTCTCAACTTAATCTTTTCGATGGTGCGCTTGGTCGATAGGGCAAAATCACCATTCATAATCCAGTCATAATAGCTGGGTTCGGTGCGAAATACATCTTCCACGCGCTTTCCCTTATGTTTACCAAAATTGAACAGCTCTTTACCGTCTTTATCGTATACCATACGTCCGGCAAAATCGACCCAATCTTTATTCGTGGTGAATGATGACAATGCCTGCATATCGTTTACGATTGGGGTACTTATACGCCCCTCTTTATCTGTAAACGCAACATCCTTGTATTTTTCCAGCTGGGCAATAAGTACATCGTAGGTTGCGCGTACATCGGCTTCGGCACCGTGAGCGCCTATATGTTCGCGATTGCAATAAAATTTAACAGCGGCAACGAGCGTGCGCTGCTCCATTTGATGAAAAATATTCTGGATGTCGATCAGGCTGCGGTTCTCCATCGGAAATTCGATCCCTGCCCGATAAAACTCTTCGATAAGCATCGGAACGTCGAATTTATTCGAATTATATCCGGCCAAGTCGGCATTCCCGATAAATTCAAGTAAGCCGCGGGCAATGCTTTTGAACGTTGGTTCATCTTTTACATCATCGTCAGAAATACCATGTATTTTAGTTACTTCGGGAGGGATAGGAATAGTTGGGTTAATGCGGCGCGTACGAATTTCCTCCGAACCATCGGGATTAATCTTGAGCACACAAATTTCAACGATGCGGTCGGCTGCAACGTTGGTTCCGGTAGCTTCCAGATCGAAAAAAATAATTGGGCGGGTTAGGTTCAGTTTCATCACAAACTGCGGTTAGGATCAAATGCCTCGAGATAATCGGCCACACGACGCAGGAAACTACCACCCAATGAGCCATCTACAACCCGATGATCGTACGAAAGTGAGCAAAACATCATGTGGCGGATGGCAATTACATCGCCTTGCGGAGTTTCCAAAACTGCCGGTTTCTTTTTAATAACACCTACCGCCATAATGGCTACCTGTGGCTGATTGATGATAGGTGTTCCCATAACATTACCAAACGAACCCACATTCGTTACCGTAAATGTTCCTCCTGAAATATCATCGGGCGATAATTTATTTGCGCGCGCGCGATTTGCTAGGTCATTTACCGATTTAGTCAATCCAACCAGACTCAGCATGTCGGCATTTTTGATAACCGGAACTATGAGATTACCGCTTGGAAGCGCAGTAGCCATTCCAAGGTTGATGTTCTTCCGCTTGATAATCTGTGTTCCGTTCACCGAAACGTTAATCATCGGGTAATCCTTCACTGCACGGGCTACAGCTTCGAGTATTATCGGCGTGAATGTAATTTTTTCGCCCTCGCGTTTTTCAAAATCTTTCTTCACTTTGTCGCGCCACTGTACCATGTTGGTCACATCAACTTCAACCATCGAGGTAACGTGCGGACTCACCGCTTTCGACATCACCATATGGTCGGCGATGAGCTTGCGCATGCGATCCATCTCTATGATTTCATCGCCACCCGATACCGAAACAGCAGGCGCTTGAATTTCACTACGAACTACCGGAGGGGCAGCCTGCAAGGTAGCCTGAGCTGCCGCGGGAGCACTTACAGCCGCAGCCGGTTTTGATTCGCGCTGTTGAATGTAACTGAGTATGTCTTCCTTGGTAACACGACCATCTTTTCCCGAACCTTGTAGCGCATCGAGTTCGACCATGGAGATATTTTCTTCCTTCGCAATGTTGCGCACAAGCGGCGAGTAAAAACGACCCGACTCAGATTTTACAGGGATAGGAGTGGAAGCTGCAGCCGGAGCGGCAACATCTTCTGCTGGTTTGGATGCCGGCGCAATCGGAGTATGCGCCGAAGCTGTTTCTGCGGAGCCGGTTTTAATAATTGCTATGATACCATTCACCTGGATGGTCTGGCCTTCTTCGAAAAGGATTTTTTCGAGCGTACCGGCCACAGGCGAAGGAATTTCGGAGTCGACCTTGTCGGTTGCTATTTCGAGAACTGGCTCGTCGAGTTCGATAGAATCACCAGGTTTTTTTAGCCATTTGATGATAGTTGCTTCAGCGACGCTTTCGCCCATTTTGGGCATGACCAATTCGAACTGTGCCATA
>CAZVHF010000101.1:0-8518 GCA_964627105.1 uncultured Chitinophaga sp. | reverse complement strand
AAATCGAGCTTGAGACTGTTTATCTTGTGGCGATGTATGACAAGTCAGAAATGGGCAGCATCTCAGAAAAAGAACTGAATGCGCTTTTTATTCAAATTCCAAATTGATTCGACCTAAAGGTCTTTATCATCTATCTTTTCGACTTTCATTTCTTCTTTCTGCAATGGTTTAACAATGTAAATAATCCGCACAGGTGCATTGGCTGTATGATGCACGATTCCGGCTTCGGTATGTGCAGTATTGTGCGTAACGCTCACAGAACCCGGCTCTGGATCTGGCTCTTCCTCTTCATCTGGTGTGAGGTAAATCGGCTTCGGAGGTCCCTGCCCGCGGTATGCAACTGCACATACGATTCCGCTTATGGCTCCGCACAAATGCGATTCCCACGAGATATGTCGAAACAAGGGCAACACGCCCCACACCATGCCACCATATAGAAAAATGGTGAGAAACGATACAGCCAGTAGTCTATTATCGCCGCGCAACATGCCACTAATGGCCATAAAGGAAGCCATTCCGTAAACCATTCCGCTTGCTCCGATGTGAAAATTCGCACGACCAAACAACCATACCGACATGCCCGTCGCAAGCCATATGATGAGCAATACCTGATAAGAAATGCCTCGGTAGAAATAAATTATCCCCGCCATAAGTAAAAATGCAGGCAGGCTATTCGACGCGAGGTGATTGAGGTCGCCATGAATAAACGGCGATGCAAAAATTCCGATTAACCCATCGATATGCCGTGGATGCAACCCGAACTGCGCGAGGTGCAAATCGAAAAAGCGATCGTAGAAATAAACAACCCAGATGAGTGTCAGAAAAATCCCTGCTAATATGGCACTTGAGGTCAAACGACGCAGTTCGAACTTTGCCTCTGCGGCGCGCTTTTCTTCGGCCAGGATGCGAATTTCAACAGGATTTTCTAAACCATTCATGCCCGGGGCTGTTTGCTTTTGTACCTTTGCAGTCGATTTGTATGCCACGTTAAAAATACTGACAGTTTCGCTTCCCTTTTCATGTTTGTAATTCGTTTCATAAGTGTATTTGCCATTTTTTTTCTGGTAGATTATTATTTCTACCAAAGTCTTCTTACGCTTGGTAAAACATGGAGTGCAAACAGGCGTAAAAAAATCCGCATCGTGTATTGGGGTATTACATTTTTTACCATGCTGCTTGCTGTTGTGGGGGCAATAACCTATAAAAATCCAATCATACCGCGTATTGTAAGCCTTTATGTATTCTGTTTGCTGATGATTCTCTTCATCTCCAAACTTATTGGCTCTTTCCCACTTATTTTGGAAGATGTGGTACGCCTGTTTCGCATCATCGCTTCATTTTTTCGAAAAGGCATCCAACCTCCCAAAGTAGGAAAAGGCATCAGCCGAGGGCGTTTTATTAGTCAGGCTGCATTGGGGCTCGCCGCCATTCCGTTCTCTACGATGTTGTATGGGATGGTTAGAACGGCCTTCGATACGCGTCTGAAGCGCGTAAAAATTCCAATGCCCAATTTACCCGATTCGTTCAACGGCTTGAAGATTATCCAGATATCCGATATCCACAGCGGTTCTTTCATGTCGGATTCCCATTTCCGTAACGCGGTTTCGCTTATCATGGCCGAAAAGCCCGATTTGATTGTCTTTACAGGCGATTTGGTAAACGATCGCGCGGCAGAGGCAGAACCTTTTCGCGAGGTATGGAAAGGACTCAGCGCACCACTTGGTGTATTTTCGGTACTTGGCAACCACGATTATGGCGATTATGCCGTTTGGGATTCCGACGAAGCCAAGCAGCAAAATCTCGAGCGCTTGTTTGCCATTCACGGTGAGATGGGTTGGGATCTGATGCGCAACGAACATCGCATTTTACAACGGGGCGAAGATAAAATTGCCTTGCTTGGTGTCGAGAACTGGGGCTCTGCCATGCGATTCCCGAAAAAAGGTGATGTTATAAAGGCCCGCGAAGGCATGCCCGAAGTTCCTGTACAAATTCTACTCTCGCATGATCCTTCGCACTGGGAGTCGAAGATTTTACCCGAACATGCCGATATCGACCTCGTTCTTTCAGGTCATACACACGGGTTTCAGTTTGGCATCGAGATTCCGGGATTCAAATGGAGTCCTTCGCAGTATGTGTATCCGCAATGGGCCGGACATTATACACGCAACAACCAGCATCTTTACGTAAACCGGGGACTGGGCTTTTTGGGTTATCTCGGTAGAATTGGAATCAATCCCGAGATTACCTTACTCGAACTTCAGAAAAGCTAAAATCCGATTGAATTAATTGATGTACTTTCGCGCCGTTCATGGAGCGCATACTCATAACCGGCGGATCGGGCTTTATTGCACGCTATTTTGTTTCGCGTTTTCAGCACGCCGAGGTGATTTTATTTGACCTGAAATCGCCCGACTACGCTTCACATGCCCGCTATTTCGAAGGCGATGTGCGCAACTTGGAAGCTTTGCGAGAAGCATCGCGTGGGGTAACTTGCATCATTCACCTGGCGGCTATGCATCACGATTTTGGCATTGCCGATGAATCGTATTTTGATACCAATGTGGGCGGCGCAAAAAACATCGTAACCTGTATGAACGAATTCGGGATCCGGCGAATCATCAACTTATCGTCGGTAGCTGTGTATGGCGATTTGGGAAATCCCGGGCCCACGAACGAAAACATGCAGCCCACACCAACAAATGCATATGGAAAATCGAAACTCGAAGCCGAGCAGGTTTTCCGAAACTGGGTGCACGAAAATCCAAGCAACCGATTAGTACAAATTCGGTCAACCGTGGTTTATGGCGCGCACAACCTGGCCAATGTACTTAACCTCATCAAGGCAATCGATCAGGGCCTTTATTTTCATTCGGGAAAAGGAACCAACATCAAATCGCTGGCATACGTTGAGAACTTGTGCGACGCCGCTTTATTTGCTCTCCATTTAGAAGCATCGGGCGAATTACTTTTCAATTACGTCGATTATCCGCAAACGGGTAGCCGCGCCATTGCCGAAATGCAAGCCGAAATGTTGGGTAAGAAAATCAGCATTGCCTTGCCCGAATGGTTCGCCGTTATGCTCGCCCTCCCGTTTGATGTCTTCATTGCGCTTACTGGGCGCAATCTCAAAATTTCATCGAAACGCATCCGCAAGCTCAATACGCAAACCTGCCATGGTGCCGACTTAATTCGTTCATTGGGTTTCGAACCGAAGCATGCCATGCGCGATGGAATGCAAGTCATGATTACCTGGTATCGCAAGGAATATAAAAAAGTGTAAATTCGCAGCATTGCCATAACGCGTGCTAACGTTTCTTCTCTCATTTGTTCTCTGTTTGGGCATTACACCCGCGGTAATTCGTTTCGCCAGTCGTAAAAAATGGTTCGACCAACCCGATTGGCGTAAAATTCACAGCGACGATATTCCTCGGCTTGGCGGTGTGGCCATTATGGGCTCGTTGCTTATAACGGTATTGTTACTTGCCGGCGCCGAAACATTACTTGCATCGCGGTATGTTCTTGCCGGCCTGCTCATGCTCTTCTTCATAGGTCTGTGGGACGATTTGCAGCCCATGCGTCCAACGCTTAAACTTGTAGGTGAATTCATTCCCGTAGTTTTGTTAAGCTATTCGGCCCGCATCCCGGTTTGCTCAATATTTCCGGCATTGCAAGGCATGGAAATGCTCGAATGGCCCTTGACGATGGTTTTGGTCTTCTGGTCGGTAAACGCCTTTAACCTCATCGATGGTATTAATGGACTGGCTGGAACAATCGGCCTACTTTCCTTGCTTGGAATGAGCCTGTGGGGAGGCGAGCAAGTCGTGAGCCTTACATTGCCAATGGCCGGTGCTATTTTGGCATTTTTGTATTTCAACTTCAGCAATCCACAAATTTTTATGGGCGATTGTGGATCGCTGCCCATAGGATACATGGTTGCATTCGGCCTTACACAAGTGGTTTCATCGGGCCACTTGGGTGAATCATCAAAATTAATGGGATTTGTCTCGATTGGTTTGTTGGCCCTGCCGCTTTTCGATATGGTGCGTGTGTTTTTCATCCGTATTGCAAAAAAGAAAAACCCCTTCAAAGGCGACCGAAACCACCTGCACCATTTGCTGCTCGAACTCGGGTTTACACATGTAAAGGCTACCATGATTTTAGCAGGATTATCGGTTCTCACCGCAACACTCGCAGGATTCGCATCCGGATTTTTTGCACGCTTCGATCTGGCATTTTGGCCTGTAATAGGCATTTCTTCAGCTTCGCTCTTAATTTTCACTGCAGTGATTTGGATTCGCGTTCGCAAAGTGCGTATCCTTTACGATACGGCCAATTCTACCTTATGAAGAAAATTGGAGCTCTTTTTTGTCTGTTTGCGGTTCAATCAGCCTTTGGGCAGCATTACAATTTGGTAAACGATCGCTATGTAAATCAACAGATTGAAGCAGCGATTGCGCTTTCGGAATCAGGTATGCACACAGCCTTCAAGCCATGGCGCGTGAGCGAAGTAAACAAAGTAATCCATCATCCTGATTCGGCTTGGAATGTAAATTTGCCTAATAAGAAATTCTATTCCAGTTGGGTTGGAAAGAAAATTTTCAGCGAGCACCTGCTGCAAATCGACAACAAAGATTATTCATTGTACCTCGATCCTCTATTCGGATTTAGTGGCGGTCAGGACCAATTTACCGGGCGCAATACGTACGACAATTCACGCGGCATCCAGGTAATGGGATCCATCGGAAAATCGGTTTCGTTTTACACCTCGTTCTGGGAAAACCAATCGGTATTTGTGAATTATGTGGATAGTTTCGTGCGAAAAAATAATGTCGTTCCCGGCCAGGGCCGCGTAAAACCCTTTGGTGATGGAGGTTTCGACTATGCGTATGCAACGGGATATGTTTCCATTCAACCATCGAAATTTTTCAATCTGCAATTCGGTAACGACAAGCAGTTTATTGGCGATGGGTATCGATCGTTGCTATTGTCCGATAATGCCTTCAATTATCCCTTTGCAAAAATCACCACCCAATTTTGGAGGCTGCAGTACACCAATTTGTTTCTGGCCTGGCAAAACATTGGCAATGCATCAAACAGCGGTGTGGGTGGTTACAAGCAGAAGTTTGGAACCATTCACCACTTGAGTTACAACGTGATGCAGGGTTTGAACATCGGCCTCTTCGAAGGCATTGTATGGCAAGGCGGCGATACTACCGGAATGCGTCGTGGATTTGATCCGAACTACCTCAATCCGATAATCTTTTACCGACCGGTGGAGTTTTCGCGTGGCTCGCCCGATAACGTGCTCATTGGCTTGAATTTCAAGGCAAAATTATTTAAGAAATACATGTTCTATGGACAACTGTTGCTCGACGAATTTTCGCTCAAGGAAGTAAAAGCCCGAAGCGGCTGGTGGGCAAACAAGCAGGCATTCCAACTCGGATATTCATTCTTCAATTTGTTCGGCATTAAAAATCTGAATTGGCAAAACGAATTGAATGTAGTTAGACCTTATACGTATGGTCATTTCACCGCCGAACAAAGCTACACGCATTATGCTCAGCCTATTGCTCATCCATTGGGTGCGAATTTTATCGAGAATGTTCAGTTTCTGCGCTACCGTTACCGCCGCTTTGGCATCGAAGCGAAAGTGCTGATGGCGCAATATGGGGCAGATTCGTTGAAAGCAAATGGGAGTTATTCGAATTACGGACAGAATATTTTCCAGGGAACGGCAGAGATTGTTGGTGGTCCAACCGAAGTGCCATCCATTTACGGCAACACCATCCTGCAGGGCGTGAAAAATACGCTGGTGTTTACCGATTTGAATCTCAGCTACCTGATTAATCCAAAAACAGGCCTTCGCATTGCGTTGAACCTGTCGCGCCGCAGTCAGCGCAATATATTCGAAACGCGCAATACCATTTGGGGATTTGTAACCTTATCGACGCTGCTACCGAACCGGTATTATGATTTTTGATGATTAATTTTTGCTCTCCCCAATAGGCACACATTAAACTAAATGAGGCAATTGCTATGTGTAGCACTGGCGTAGCGACTGCATTACAAAACCATTCGTAATTAACGGCACTAAAAAGACAGCACTTAGTAACAAGGGAAACACGTGTCCCCGCCCGGTCTCAAGTTCCGAAAATCCTATTCACACACCAAGCGCTATTTTCTAACCAAACTATGAACAGCCGTGTTCGTAACAATTATCCGTTTTAAGAGTTTGAAACGACTAGCGCCGGCAAGATGTCGTAACTTGTCTCCGGGGAGGAGGAGTGGCGGACCCCAGTCACACCGCCCTAAAAATCAACAACTTTAAGCGACTCTTTTTTCTGATTTGGGCGCCACGGGCGGGTTTTCCGGTACAAGTCCTCACCCCGAATCGTACCGATCGGGGTTCCGGGCTTTACCCTTCAACCCCTGGCGCATTTGCGTTTCAAGCAAGGCAGCACGCTAAACCTTTACTTTAATTGTTGCTACCCGATAAAAATTAGCAAAGAGAATTTTGATTTTAAAGCGACTCAAATTAAACGCTCGAGCGAACAAAATCTTTCTGAATTGGTTCTCATACGCAGCGGAAATTGTAATTTCGCAGCCAAATTTAGCTTTCCGTGTCGGAATCACTTTCAAACAGCGTAGCATTGGAACATACTTCGAAAACGAAGGATTACATGCAATTGCTGAAATTACGGCTGAGCTGGCTGGTTGTGTTCAGCGCCCTTACCTCGTATTTCATGGGTGCGAAAGATTTCTCCTGGATCGATCCGCTCTGGCTAACACTTGGAGGTTTTCTGGTTACCGGTTCATCCAATGCATTCAACCAGATTATAGAGCGTCGCCTCGATCGATTGATGGCGCGTACCGAAAATCGCCCCATGCCCAAGGGCAGACTCAGCTTGAACGAGGCGCTACTATTTTCTGCCATCACCGGAATTCTTGGAATCGCAATTCTCTGGAAGTGCATGAATCCGCTGAGTGGCCTTTTGGGTCTTGCAGCGCTTCTTTCGTATGTTGCAGTTTACACGCCACTGAAACGCGTCACCCCTTTCGCTGTATTTGTAGGCGCATTTCCGGGTGCTGTTCCGCCTTTGTTGGGTTGGGTTGCTGCAACGGGCGAAATCGGAATCCATGGTTTGGTGCTTTTCGCGGTGCAGTTTATTTGGCAGTTCCCCCATTTTTGGTCGCTTGCCTGGGTTTTGGAAGACGATTACCTCAAAGCAGGTTTTCGCATGTTGCCGGCTGCCGATGGACGATCAAAAACATCGGCGTTACAAATTTTAGTGTATACCGCAGGATTGCTTCCAATTGGGTTTCTGCCCTTTCTGTTTCGAATGATTAGTCCGGTAGCTTTAGTGATTACTCTCATTGCCGGTATTTATTTTCTGCGAAAGGCACTCAAGCTCCACAATTCACTTGAAATTGCCGATGCTAAGTCGCTGATGTTTGCATCCTTCATTTACCTGCCTGTGGTGCAACTTGCAATGATGTTCGATAGTTTGTTTGTACTTCCTTATTGGCTAAATCCATGACCAAATCTGATTCTGTTTTATTGAAAGAACGTGTTAACCGAAACTTGCTCTATGTCGGTATTTTTAGCATTGTAATGCTGTTTTCGGGATTAACCTCGGCCTATGTGGTGCGGCAGGCCGACGGACAATGGCTGCGGTTTAGCATGCCGCTGATGTTTTGGATAAGTTCGGCTGTAATTCTTGTTTCGAGCATGACCATGCACTGGGCGCTGTTGGGCATTAAAAAAGGCAATGAAACGCAACTCAAGAATGGTTTGCTTATAACGCTGGGGCTTGGACTTGCATTTTGCGTAACACAATTTCAAGGCTGGGGCGAACTGGTTGATAATGGCATTTATTTCGCCGGCAGAAGCGCAAATCCCTCGGGAAGTTTTATGTATGCGCTTACCGGATTGCATCTGGCGCATATCATCAGTGCAATTATTTACTTGGTTATTCTCGTTTGGCGTTCTTTTGCCGGAAAATACACTTCCGATTCCTTTGCAGGCGTTTCAAATGGTGCCTTATATTGGCATTTTCTCGATGGCTTATGGGTTTATCTATTTGCTTTTCTGCTTTTTATGCAATAATTTATAATCGTTCAAAACTTCCTGTTAGAAAGCAAAAGACACTTTTTGAATTGAAAATTTTAGGTTAAACTTGCACCCGAAAATTAAACCTTAAAAAATGGCTCAGGCTACGTTAGACATTCCTGCTAAAAAACTTTGGGGTGGAGGCACTTCTCCTTTCGGTGCCAGTTATGGAAAACTCATGATGTGGTTTTTCCTTCTATCCGATGCTTTTACTTTTTCATCCTTACTGGTATCGCTTGGCTATGCCCGCCACGTGCATGCCGATACCTGGCCTTTGGTTGAGAAAGTTTTCCACCACTTTCCATTTACCCATGCACATTTGCCATTGTTGTATGTAGGTTTGATGACCTTCATCCTCATCGTTTCGAGTGTTACGATGGTATTGGCGGTTGATGCAGGACATAGCAA
>CAZVHF010000100.1:0-8587 GCA_964627105.1 uncultured Chitinophaga sp. | reverse complement strand
AAAAAGTTACCTTTGCGCTTCTTTTATTTTATGAAGTTTCTGAAGTTTTACATCATCAACCGCATCTATTTCATTGTTGGCCTTATTATTTTCGGCATTGTATCGCATATATGGCTCGATTCTGTTTTGGCTTGGATTTGTTACATTCTTGCAGCAGGATCATTAGCGTTGTATTTTATGGTTGGTACTATGCGTATCGTTCAGGACGCTGTTATGCAGGGCGATGTAGAGGGCGCCACGCGTTACATGAAAATGATTCGATTCCCCAAACTACTTTTTAAACCGGTTCGTCAGGCTTATTTTATGCTGCAAAGTAACTTGGCCTTAGCGCACGACAATCTCGATCAGGCCGAACACAATATCCGCGAAAGTTTAAAGACAAACTCTACTTTGGCTGGCGATATGCGTGGCACCAATCTGCTACAGCTGGGTATGGTGCAATTGCGAAAAGGTAATACCCGCGAAGCACGTCAACACTTAATTGAAGCAGTAAAAGTTGGTATTCCCGATAAAGACAATCTAGCTGCAGCATATCTTCAACTGTGTTCTATCGAAATGCAAAGGCAGCAGTACAGAGTAGCTAAGGAGTATTTTAAGCGCGCTAAAGCTGCAAAGCCAAAGAATGAAGAAATTGTAAGTCAGATTCAGCAAATCGAGAAGCAAATTGTTCGTATGCCGGGCTAAAAATCGGGCTCGTTTGTTATTGTAAGCTCCTGCTTTGTTGCTGGATGAATAAAGGTAATGGCTGCGGCATGCAGTTTAAGTCGTTCACCACCTTTTCCATACAATTCGTCGCCACAAATACTCGCGTTTAGTCCCTGCGGATGCGCGGCGTGCACCCTAAGTTGGTGCGTTCTACCTGTTTTGGGATAAAAATGGATGCGGCTTCTCCCATTTTCGATGTGCACTTTTTGCCAAAACGTTACAGCCTCTCTTCCATGCTCAAAGCAAACCAATTGCCTTGGTCGATCATCAATATCGGGGCGAATGGGGAGCTCTATTGTACCTTCATTTGCTTCAATTACACCCTCGAGAATAGCTACATAGCGTTTTTGGATGCTCCGCTTTATAAACTGCTGCTGTAGCTGATGGTATGCGTCTTCCGTTTTTGGAATTAACATGATACCCGACGTCGAACGATCAAGTCGATGCACGATAATCGGACCGCTAATATCCGGCCTTAAGCGCTTCACCTGGTTATAAACCGAATCCTGAAGCGTTTTGCCGGGTACCGAAAGCAATCCCGATGGTTTGTTTATAACCAACAAGGCATCATCCTCGGCAAGTATTTCGAATTGCAGCGAATCGAATGCAGCATCAAGCAGTGGATTAGGGTCTACTTCCATTCCATCGAGCATAAACGTGAGGATGGGAAGGCACTTGCCTCGGCATGCCGGATAAAAATTACGATGTAATCTTATTTCTGCCGCAGGCGATTTTCCCCACCAAAATTCGGCCATACACAATGGTTTATAGCCATGTATATAGGCGTGCTGCAGTAATTTCGGTGCAGCACACTCGCCTGCACCTGCGGGTGGCTCGTTGGGTTTAAATATTTCTTCCAGCGATTTATTCTCTTGCCGCTTATTTAGAAAACGGTATTGTTCGAACAACCAGTTCTGAAGTTCTGCCGAGCCTTTCTTTCGCTCAGTTTTAAGTGCCTCAATAGGAGCGAGCATACCATTCATTTCCTCGATTTTTTCATCAAGTCGCATGCGCCATTGACGGGTAATCTGCTTGTATTCTGCTTGCTGCCGACGACTTTCTTCGTTTAGGTTTTGCAGTGTCTTTGAAGCATCCTGCGTAATCGAAGTATACAATTCGGCTCGTAGTGCTGCGCGCACCTTTTTTCCCTCGCGCAGAGCAATTTTCGCGTCTTGACGTGCCTTTTCTGCCTGCTGCGTTATTCTTGCTATTTCTGCTTTTAGTACAACTAACCCTGCTGCATCTTCAAGTTTCTCAATTTTTCTGTTAATTTCGCTTAAGCTAGCTTCACAGGTTTTAAAATGACCATCGGGAGCAAGCATATCAAAGAGCGGTGGCACAAAGCCTAAATGTGAATTGCTGTTGCCCAGTTTACCCGAGTATGCCTGCAGGTATCCTAATTCTCCAGCGCTATTTTCGACAACAAGAACACCAAACATTTTACCGCAAGCCGAATCCGAATTCCCAAATCCAAAATCGTGTCCAAATTCCCGCCCTTCGAGTTGTCGAATTAGTTCTTCTGAAGCCCGTAAACTCCATGGGTGAGGAGTGTAATGAAAGGGAAATGTGAAGCGCTTAGGCCGCTCGCCTCTTTCTGGTTGGGGATTAAATTGGATGAAACACGAGTCGTTAATCATTGCTAAAGGCCCGTAAAATTAGCTTATTTCTATCGCATTCTTTGTAAAGGAACCAAACGCAAACATTTATGTGTACAGCTTGTTTATTTGATGTTTTGTTATCCATTCATTACGCTGTATCTTGCAGGCCAAACCATCATACATTATGTTCAGGAATTTTTTTACGTTTTTCTTTGTTGCT
Source organism: uncultured Chitinophaga sp. (assembly GCA_964627105.1). Classification (GTDB taxonomy): domain Bacteria; phylum Bacteroidota; class Bacteroidia; order M30B66; family M30B66; genus CAMCXT01. The sequence continues at coordinate 6,064 of CAZVHF010000100.1, read as the reverse complement.
TCAGTAACAATTCTTTCAGCGCAGAACTCAAACAATGTTCCGGGCGAGTATATTGTACAACTTAAAGATGCCAAACAACTCGATGCTTTCTTGTTTGAACTTAATATGGAGCATCCGTTTGAAGGATTTAAACTTCAGCGTATACTTTCGCGAAGATTCCCAATTTTCCTTATCCAGTCTGATTCTCCAGAAGCATTACAAATTCTGAAATCGAACAGGTTTACGGCTCTTGCTCAACACAATCACCGCGTGCAATTGCGCAATACAGTGCCCGATGATGCTTCCTACACGCAGCAATGGTCGCTCAACAATACCGGACAAAACGGGGGAGTGGCAGGTGCCGATATCGATGCGGAATTGGCCTGGGATATTACAACCGGGGGGCTAACTGCTGCGGGCGACACGATTGTTGTTGCTGTAATTGATGGAGGTTTTCAGATGAACCACCCCGATCTGGCAGTGAATTATTACGTTAATCGCTCAGAAATCGCCGGTAACGGTCAGGATGATGATGGCAATGGCTATGTAGATGATGTTTCGGGCTGGGATGCTTATGCCGACGATGGAACCATTCCCTCAGATCAACATGGTACCCACGTATCTGGAATTATTGGTGCCAAAGGAAATAATGGAATTGGCGTTTCGGGTGTAAACTGGGATGCTAAAATTCTTCCGATTGCCGGTTCGTCTGGCAACGAAGATGTAGTAGTGGCTTCATATGCTTATGCAGCCGAAATGCGCATATTGTACGATGAAACGAATGGTGAAAAAGGAGCCTTCGTAGTAGCAACAAATAGTTCGTTTGGTGTAGATAATGGCGATCCGGCCGATTATCCCATCTGGTGCGCATTTTACGATACACTGGGGGCTTATGGTATTCTAAGCGCGGGCGCTACAGCTAATGCAAATTACAACATCGATCAAACCGGCGACATTCCAACCGCATGCACCTCGCTGTTTATGATTGCCGTTACCAATAGTACGAGTTCGGATGTAAAAAACAGTTCTGCCGGATACGGCCTCGAGTCCATCGATATCGCATCGCCCGGAACCGGGGTTTACAATACAGTAACAAACTCGAATTATTCGAATCTAACCGGTACCTCGATGTCGACACCCCACGTTGCCGGCACCATTGCTCTGATGTATGCTGCTGCATGCGATGTGTTGATTGATGACTACAAGGCTAATCCCGGTGATTTAGCGCTCACAATGCGTGAGTATTTACTTAACGGAGCAGATGAAATAGCTTCCTTTGCCACGCAGGTAAATGGAAGCCGCCGTTTGAATGCCCATGGAGCTCTTCTGCAAGTACAAAACTACATTTGCAATAGCGAAGCACCACCAAATGCCAACTTCAATGCCCAAGGACGCACGGGTTGTCCGGGCTTAAATGTAGCCTTCAATAATATTTCGAGTTCCAATGCAACATCCTTTTTGTGGGAGTTTCCGGGAGGCTCACCTGCAAGTTCAACCGACGAAGAACCTGTTGTTACCTACAACGATTTTGGCGACTACAATGTGCGTTTAATCGCTACAAATGCCTTCGGATCCGATACTGTACTGCTCACCAATTATGTAAGCGTTACCAATACTGGGTTATTGAATGTATTCAACGAGAATTTTGAGGATGGTTTAGTAGACTGGACTGTCGAAAATCCCGATAATGCCTCTACATGGCAGATGTACACAACCGCTGGAACAAGTCCGGGCAACCAATCTGTAGGCGTAAATATTTTTAACAATCAGGCGTTGGTTGGTCAGAAAGATTATCTGATTTCACCACCGATCGATTTAAGTCAAACAAGTAATAATTACCTCACATTCGAGCATGCGCACCGCCGCAGGGCATCAGGAACAAACAGTGTTAAAGACACATTGGCTGTTTATGGAAGTACCAACGATGGCGCAACATGGAATCTTTTAATCAAGCGCCCCGATCCGATAGATGCTGCATTGAATGTGTTGGCTTCTGCAGGGATCCTAAATGCCGATTTTGTTCCCCAAACAGCCGATGATTGGTGTATAGCAGGAACAGTAGGCATTTCTTGTCTAGAGGTTGATTTATCGGCCTTCGATGGAAATCCAAACTTCTTGGTGCGTTTCGAATGCATCAATGCTGGCGGTAGCAACCTCTATCTCGATAATGTTGAAGTGTTTGGAAATTGTACTTCACCGGTTACGAATCCGGCCAGCGCTTCGTTTTCAGTCGAATCAACCATAGTTTGTGCAGGTGAACGTGTCTTGTTTACAAATTTGAGTAGCAATGCAACTAATTTTGTCTGGACATTCGAGGGTGGCGAACCTGGTTCATCAACTGCTGTTTCACCTTTCATCGTTTACAACATACCCGGCACTTACCCGGTAAGTCTCATTGCTTCAAATTCTCAATTCAGCGATACCACTACGCAAGTATCCTATATAACGGTGGTTGAAGCTCCGCCAATTCCTTCAATAACGGCCAATGGCGCCGAATTATCGACTAATGCATCGGGTACATTGCAATGGTACCTCAATGGTTCGCCCATTGCCAATGCCAATGCTTCAGTATATACTGCAACCGTTTCTGGCGCTTACACGGTCGGCATTACCGGTGCAAATGGTTGTGAATCTGTTTCTGAGGTAGTTGATGTTGTGCTAACCGGAATTGAAAGCGCAACAACGGCCGGTCTATTTTCTGTTTACCCTAATCCAGCAGGGGCTGTTTTATCGATAAAATCTGAAGCGGGCGAATTAGTGCAGGTGTGTATGCGTGATGCATCCGGACGTATTGTCCGCACATTGAGCTTCTCAACAGGCTCGCAAACCATCGATATGAGCGCAGTTGCACCGGGTATGTATTTCATCACCTGCGCTGCAACGCAAGGCACTTCGACATTTAAAATTATTCACGAGTAATTCATTCCTTGAAAAAGATTCTCATTGCAAACCGCGGCGAAATTGCCTTACGCGTCATGCGTTCGGCCCGCGAAATGGGCATAAAGACTGTTGCCGTTTATTCAGAAGCCGATCGACTTTCGCCTCACGTACGCTATGCCGACGAAGCCGTTTGCATCGGTCCGCCACCTTCGGCCCAATCGTACCTGCGTGGCGATAAAATAATCCAAGTCTGCAAGGAATTGGGTGTCGATGGTATTCACCCGGGCTATGGTTTTCTTTCCGAAAATGCGGCATTTGCGCGTATGGTGCGTGAAGCAGGAATTACCTTCATTGGCCCATCGCCCGAAGCCATGGACATGATGGGTTCAAAACTCGCTGCCAAGGCTGCCGCCAAAGCGCATCATATTCCTTTGGTGCCGGGTACCGATGAGGCCATCACCGATCCGCATGCAGCGCGCGAAATTGCGCAGTCAATCGGATTCCCTGTGCTAATTAAAGCATCGGCCGGTGGGGGAGGAAAAGGGATGCGCATCGTTCACAATTCGGAAGATTTTCTGGAACAGCTTCAACTTGCTGTCTCCGAAGCAACATCGGCATTTGGCGATGGTTCGGTTTTCATCGAACGCTATGTGGGTTCGCCTCGCCACATCGAAATTCAGGTTATGGCCGATAATCACGGAAATTGCGTGTATCTGTTTGAGCGCGAATGCTCGATTCAGCGTCGCCACCAAAAGGTGGTCGAAGAAGCGCCATCGTCGGTGCTTACTCCCGAATTGCGACGCGAAATGGGCGAGTGTGCCGTGCGTGTTGCCAAAGCTTGCGATTATTCGGGTGCGGGCACAGTGGAGTTTCTGCTCGACGAAAACATGAATTTCTATTTCCTCGAGATGAATACCCGCTTGCAGGTAGAGCATCCGGTTACGGAAATGATTACCGGAAAAGACCTGGTGAAAGAACAAATTCGTGTGGCGCGCGGCGAAAAATTGTCGTTTACGCAAGATGAACTGAGCATAAGCGGACATGCCATCGAAATTCGCGTATATGCCGAAGATCCGGAGAATAACTTCCTTCCCGATATTGGGAAACTGCAGGTGTACCGTTTGCCGCAGGGCAATGGAGTGCGTGTGGATGGTGGTTTTGAAGAAGGTATGGATATTCCGATTTATTACGACCCCATGCTGAGTAAACTCATTGTGCATGCCGCCAACCGCGAGGAAGCCATGCGCGGAATGGTTCGCGCAATCGACGATTACACGATTTCGGGCGTTAAGAACACCTTGCGATTCTGTCGTTTTGTGATGGAACATCCGGCCTTTGTTTCCGGCAATTTTGATACGAATTTTATCCGCGATCACTACCAACCCGAAATGCTACGTCCTGATTTTTCGGAAGAGGAGCGCGAAGTGGCGGGCATGTTTGCAGCCTTTATTCGGGATTCGAGTGCAAAGAATTTGGTTCCGGTTGTAGAGTCAAACTCGGGCCCCTCGCCCTGGAAGTTGGCGCGTAAGCAAATGCGATAACATGCGGCTCGATAAATACCTTTGGGCGGTACGCATCTATAAAACGCGCACCATGGCCGCAGATGCCATCAAAGGAGGTAAAGTCAAACTCGATGGAGAATCACCAAAACCAGCACGCGAAGCCCAAGTAGGTGAGGCATATCAGATTCAGTTGGGCGAATTGCAAAAAAGTATTCGGGTGCTCGATTTTCCAAAAAATCGCGTTGCCGCAAAGGAGGTGGTCAATTTTCTTGAGGATTTAACTCCGGCCGAAGAGTACCAGAGCATCAAACGACTCAAAGAATACCGTTTTGTATTTCGACCCCGCGGAACTGGCCGGCCAACCAAAAAGGAACGTCGTGATATCGAAGACTGGATGGGAGAAGATTAGGGAAAGATAATCAGTTTGCCATCGTCGGTAGCTGGTTTCAGCTCAAGCACTTTCGCCGGATTTCCTTCTACATAAATATTTCCCTTCCCACCAATTGCGTAATCGATTTGCTCGTTTACATCAACCAACACATCAGCTTTCGAGGAGTTTTCGACCCAAGCATAGCGTGTAGCACAGGCGCTTGCATCCACACGCATAATGGCAAAGTTCCAGATTTTAAGTTCATCGGTTTTTCCGCGCAGTTTAATTTCTCCTCCGCAGGGATGGTTGTTCCAGAAATAAAATACCTTGCAGTCGAGTTCGAGCTCGGCCTGGTTGAGTTTCGAAAAGGCAACAAGGCCCAATTCATCACTTTTTATAGGTGTTTCTGATTTCAGGAAACAGGTTTCGAGCAATTTGATTTCACGCAATTGGTTTCCGCGAATTTTAACTATTGGTTTTTTTGCGCCCGGATTTCGCCAACGTGGCGATTTTCCATCGGAAATGCGTAAAACACCATCGGAAACATCAAACGACAGCGCTTCAAAAAACGACTGATCGGCTTCGAATTGAACAGAAAAGACAGTGTCTTCGCTCAGCAGAACGTCGAACGATCCATCGACTTCGATTTTTTCGAATGGTGATGTTGTTTCGATTGCACCACTAAGCACTTCATCCTTTTGGCAGGAAGAAAGTAAAAGTGCTACAACAAGTATGTGAATCAAATGTCGCATTACCATCGGTATCCAAATCCAATTTCGGGAAAATCGAGTACATGCAGGTGCGATTTCATCGCAAAGCTAAATGCCAGTTTATCGGTAATACGATAGCGCAGCATACCGCGTGTGTAAATAGGTCGGTTTTTAACCCGGTATTTCAATCCAACATAAACGCCCTCCTGCAGCGTAAACGAAAAACGATTGTAAATGAGGCTCTGCGAAATGTGAATGCCCGACTGAAAATCGTAGAACGCTTTGTATGGACCGGCTGATGCTGCTTCCATTTCGGCCTGTGTTGATGCATCGTAAAACAGGTCGGTACCGATACCCCAATGTACCATATGGGACGAACTTCGGATGTATTCGAACGAAAGCGATGCCGTGCGGAAATAATCGGCAACCAAGGCACGTGCACGTTTTCCACCCATACGTAAACTGAGTTCGGGCCGGTTCTTTTTGATATTCTCGGGCAGTTCGGGAATGCTATGGGATTCAAATTTTCCGATAGAGTAGGAGAGACCGGCAAATGCAGCGAAAATGTTTAGTCCGAGGTTGGGTTCCATCGAATTTCCGTTCGAGAAATGATCGAACGACAG
>CAZVHF010000099.1:6614-8932 GCA_964627105.1 uncultured Chitinophaga sp. | reverse complement strand
CGCGAGCTTATTTGAATTTGATCAGAAAGCATACGATAAATTGCGGACAGAGCAATTCAATTTCGAGTTTTAGGCCTCCGCTGCAAACTGCAAATCGTACAATTTGCGGTACTTGCCATTCTTTGCCAGCAATTCCTGATGATTCCCGGCCTCCAAAACTTGGCCCTTATCCATTACGAGAATCTGATCGGCTTTCTGCACCGTTGCCAGGCGATGCGCAATAATGATGGAAGTTCGATTGCGCGTTAATTTATCCGTTGCAATGCGAATCAACTCCTCCGTTTCGGCATCAACCGATGAGGTAGCTTCATCGAGTACTAAAATGGCCGGATTGTAAAGGTACGCCCTGATAAATGCAATCAACTGCCGCTGACCGGCACTGAGCATCGAACCGCGCTCCATCACATTAAATGCATAGCCACCCGGAAGTTTTCGGATGAACTCATCGGCACCTACCTCGCGTGCAGCCTGCTCAATCATTGGCTGCGTAATTTCAGGATTATTCAAGCTAATGTTATTCGCGATGCTGTCGGAAAATAAAAACACATCCTGCAGCACCACTGCAATTTCGCTGCGTAAAAAAGCAATGTCGTAATCGCTGAGCGGCAATCCATCCAATAAAATTTCGCCTTTCTGGTATTCGTAAAAGCGATTAACGAGATTGATAATCGTAGTTTTACCTGAACCGGTTGCACCAACAATGGCCACCGTGGTTCCGCGTTGAACCGAAAACGACAAATCGCGCAATACCCAGTCTTCGTCTTTATAGGCCATCCATACATGCTGAAACGCAATATCGCCGTGAAGTACATTCGGAATATGCTTTCCACTCTCCGGCTCCAACGCATCCGTTTCATCGAGCAATTTGAAAACACGCTCCGAACTCACCATGCCCATTTGTAAGGTATTGAAACGATCGGCTAACGTGCGAATTGGGCGAAAAAGCATATTCACATACATCGTAAAGGCAATCAGGTTTCCGACGGTGAAGCGTCCGTCCATTACACCATCCGATCCCAACCAAATGAGGAGCCCGAGCGAAACCGCTGAAAGAATTTCAACAATCGGTAAAAAAATAGAATAATGCCATACCGAACGGATGTGGGCAGCAGCATGTTCGCGGTTGATGGCCTTGAATTTCTTCAATTCTTCATCCTCGCGCGAAAACACCTGAATTACACTCATTCCACTAATATGCTCCTGCACAAAGGTATTTAGCCGTGCAACCTGGTTGCGCACATCCTGAAACGCCGATTTAATGCCGTTCTTAAAGATGTTAGTTGCGATTAGAAGAATCGGGATGGTCGATATGGAAATGAGTGATAACTGCCAGTCGGTGTAAAACATCACAAAAAGTACTACCGAAAGCTGCAATAAATCGCCAAATACAATCACAATTCCTTCAGTAAAAACGGATGCAATGGTTTCGATGTCGCTTACCACGCGGGTAATAAGCATCCCGATAGGATTTCGGTCGAAATACTTTACATTGAGCGAAAGTACATAATTGTAAACCTTGGTTCGTAAGTCGCGAATCACCGATTGCCCAAGCAGATTGCTTACGTAGCCCGAAGAGAATTGCCCAATGGCTTCCACCAGCAACACCGAAACCATAATTAGCGCATAGGCAGCGAGGTTGCCGGTGCTTTGACCCAATACGAAGGTATCGATGGTGTATTGCACCAACAAGGGGCGAACAGGACTCAAGAATGCCAGAAAGATGGTAATAGAAACCGCAGCAATTAACAAGCGACGTTGTGGTCGAACTGCTTGGAGAACCCGTTTAAGCAATTTGAAATCGAAAGCCTTGCCCGAAACACTCATAACGCGCAAAGATAACGTAATTGGCAGGCGCTCATTTTTAAAAATTATTCGAAAATTTGAACTCAGATTTACTAATTTTGTTTTATGTCTATGCGCTCACAAATCGGTTTAACGGCTTTATTGATTGCCTCTTTTATTTTCAATGGCTGTAAAAAGGACGAACAAGAAATTATTCCTCAACAGGAAATTCAGTTTGTAATCGATCACAGTATTGGCAATACGCCAATTAATTTTTTCGATGTTTTTCAAAATCCTGCAGGAAACACCTACAAAACATCAACACTCAAGTATATTTTGAGTAATTTCAAACTTGTGAAGCAGGATGGCAGCGTTGAATCCTTCCCGAATATTGAAGTTGTTAATGAAGAGTTAGATACAACCAAGACCTTTAAGTTAACGAACGTTGTTGATGGAAACTATGCTGCTTTGAGGTTTTCTATTGGCGTAGATTCTATACAAAATGCAACGTTAGTAAATGGTGGAGGTGATTTAGA
>CAZVHF010000099.1:0-6514 GCA_964627105.1 uncultured Chitinophaga sp. | reverse complement strand
AATTTTGGTTTCACCGACCACGGAAATGTATTGAGTACCGGTATCGATGGGATTGCCGGAACACGCAATTCGATGCCTTTGTTTAATTTGGCATGGGCCCCGGCTCTACTGTGGGATGGTGGCGCCGCAGATCTCGAGTCACAAGTGTTGGCGCCAATAACAAGCCCAATCGAAATGCACGAAGATTTGGCGAATGCACTTAATGAACTTAATGCGCACAACGAATATCCGACATTGTTCGAAAAAGCATTTGGAACACCAATAGCCACCTCTTTTTTGGTAATGAGGGCCATTTCGCAATTCGAGCGCACAATGATTTCTGCCGACTCGAAATACGACCGCTATATCCGTGGCGATGCACAATTTTCGGAACAAGAAATCAGAGGTATGAACCTTTTTAGCGACATGAGCAAGGGAGACTGCAACCATTGTCATACCTTGGGTGGATTGTTTACCGATTTTGCCTACCGCAATACAGGGTTGGATTTTGATTATGCCGATCAAGGTCGCTATCTCATAACCCTAAACGAATCCGATAAGGGTAAATTCAAAACACCATCCTTACGCAACATTGCATTAACGGCTCCTTACATGCACGACGGCCGGTTTAATACCTTGATGGAATGTGTTCAACACTATAATACCGGGTTTGTCGTTACGCCTAACCTAGATCCTGCGTTGGCTTTTGTTCAACAGGGTCGCATGACACATCAGGAGATGGAGGATATCGTTGCGTTTCTGCACACACTCACCGACTCAAGTTTTATAAGTAATCCTGCTTTTTCGGCGCCGTGATTAGACCAACAATTCTGCTTAAAATCAGTATTTAATTGTAGTGATGTTTTATTTTTGTAAAGTTAAATTCTCGTCTATGCGCTATTCAATATTATGCGCAGGCCTTGCGCTTGCCATTCTACTTAACCCTTTTACTGCAATTGCCCAGTGCGCGTTTACTGCTACACTTTCGCCCGATAACCTGATTCTTTGTCCGCAGGGAACGGGCGAACTCAACCTTAATATTGTACCTGCCACCTACGATTCAGTGAAATGGTACAAGTGGTTGAGTTTCGGAAGTTTTGAAGCGGAGGAAATCTCCAATTGGGAGAACTTACAGGTGGTTAATCTGAATCAATTTGATCATTCGGGCTATAGTTTCTTTGCCCAAGTTTATGCTGGTGATTGTAGTGAATTCAGCGATACGGTTCTTGTTGATGGATATATTTTTCTGCCGCCCGTTGTGATGCATGGAGGCAGTGCCGAATTAAATCAAAATGGCGTGTGGGAAATAGCTTGCGGACAGGATGCTACACTTGAATTGATGATGCCATACACTAATTCAATTGTGTGGTACCGAAACGGAACGCCTATACCAGATGAAAATACCCAACTACTTAACATTACGCAATCAGGACTTTACACGGTAAGTGGAGCCCCCGAACTATGCCCCGATTTGGTCAATTTTCTTGGATTGGAACTAGAGTATGTAGTATTACCGGAACCAGAATTAAACATCAGTTTTAGTGGAAATCAGTTAAGTGCAAGTGGAGGAAATTCATGGCAATGGTATCTAAACGGAATTGAAATTCAGGGTGCAACAGAGCAGGTTTATGCTGTAGTCACCGAAGGATACTATCAGGTTGAAGCCATTTTCGACGTAAATTGTATTGTGCTTTCTGATTCGTTTCAGGTAAACACAACATCTTTAGCAAATCGGCTATTTCAAACATTAAGCATTAGTCCAAACCCATGCAATAGTATTTTGCACATCGTAGGCGAAAATGCCAATCAATATTCCGGTTACGAAATCGTCACAATCGATGGACGTATCATTGACCAAGGCCCTTTCATACACAAAGGGCTGAATGTTACAAATCTACCTGTAGGGCATTATTTATTAAGACTAACCGGACACAATCATTACCCGGCTACATATCGATTCACGAGAACAAACTGATTAGTCAAGAGTTCGCGTGATCAAAACCTTAGATTGATTGAGTAATTGATATCCTACATCGTAGCAATAACTGGTTGTATTGCCGCCCGGCTCATTGACTTGATGGGTCCAAAATGAAAAATCGAATCCTTTGAGCGAAAGTTGATGTGATTGCATTTCAACTTTTGCGTTCGTTTCGTCGAGAAAGTGAAGCAGAATTGAACGGTTACGGCTTAATATCAGATTTACCGCTCGCAAGGAATGCGACTCTGTAATTCGCCGCTGATTATGGTGCGCTACACGGCAGGAATCTGAACAAAACTTTTTGTCTGCGCGGCCCTGAACGACTTCATTGCATTCAAGACAAAGGCTTACTTTTGCTTTCATAATGTACCGATAGTTGAATTAGGGATATAAATTTTACCAAGTATCTCTAAAAAATCAATAGATACTATTACTCAATTTTGATGTGTTTATACACAACTTTGGGTTTCGAGAACAAACCCTAAAATCTGACTGATTAGTTCAACCAGGCCATTTTACAATCGACCTTTTATTATTTCTTCAACAACCAAGGGATCCAGTAAAGTTGTAGTATCGCCCATATTTGAAACCTCTCCCTCAGCTACTTTTCTAAGAATACGGCGGATTATTTTCCCGGAACGCGTTTTGGGAAGGCCGCTTACAAATTGTATCTTATCTGGTTTTGCGATGCGACCAATTTCAGAACTTACGGTTTCATAGATTTCTTCACGCATACGATCGGGAAACTCGGGTAGTTTATCGCAAATCACATAAGCATAAATTCCTTGACCCTTAATATCGTGCGGATATCCAACTACGGCACTTTCAATTATTTGTTTATGCTGGTTGATGGCATTTTCAATCTCGGCAGTGCCAAACCGATGACCGGAAACATTTATTACGTCGTCTACACGACCAATCAACCGATACAAACCATTCTCATCACGACGAGCACCATCGCCTGTAAAATAATAACCCTTGTATGTCGAAAAATATGTTTGACGGCAGCGCTCATGATCGCCAAACGTAGTTCGAATCATAGATGGCCAAGGATAACGAATCGCCAGATAGCCCTCCTTTTCGTTTCCTTCAATTATCTTTCCCTCTTGATCCAGTAAAACAGGTTGAATTCCGGGCAAAGGCAATCCGGCGTGCGCTGGTTTGGATGGAGTAACTCCGGCAAGTGATGATATCATGATACCTCCTGTTTCGGTTTGCCACCATGTATCAACAATAGGGCATCGATTTTTACCTATATGAACACTATACCAATGCCAGGCCTCCTCATTGATTGGTTCGCCAACCGAACCTAAAACTTTTAACGAATGTAAATTGTACGGCAAAACATGTTCTAGGCCCATGGCCATAAGCGATCGGATTGCAGTTGGAGCGGTATAAAATACATTTACGCGATGTTTGTCAATTATTGACCAGAATCTCCCTGCATCTGGCCAAGTCGGAATCCCTTCAAACATAACAGACGTAATTCCAGCCATTAATGGACCATATAACAAATAGCTGTGTCCTGTTACCCAGCCAATATCGGCTGTGCACCAATAAACATCATCCGGAGCAATCTGAAATACATTCTTAAACGAATAATTTACATACGTTGCGTATCCGCCACACGTATGAACCACGCCTTTGGGCTTCCCGGTTGAACCACTGGTATACAAAATAAACAGCATGTCCTCGGAATCCATTGGCTCTGCAGGGCAATCGGAGTCGACCATTTGAATTTCGTTATGCCACCACACATCGCGTTCATTCATCGCTATATTCCATCCAAGATGATTATATACAATTACACGATGCACCCCCGAACACTGCAGCAGAGCTTCATCAACCACAGACTTGAGCGGAATTTGCTTGGCTCCTCTACAAAGCGCATCAGCAGTAATCACTAAGGAACAATTGGCATCATTAATCCGGTCGGCAATGGCATTTGCCGAAAACCCAGCGAATACCACAGAATGTACGGCCCCAATCCGTGCGCATGCGAGCGTAGCAATTGCCAACTCCGGAATCATTGGCATGTATAAACAAATGCGATCTCCTTTTCGTACCCCATTGCGCTTAAGGACATTGGCAAACTTGCAAACCTGAACGTAAAGCTCTCGATATGTTATACGCCTTACTTCATCTTCGGGATTGTTCGGTTCAAACAGTAGTGCTGTATGTTCGCCACGCGTGGCCAAATGTCGGTCGAGACAATTTTCGCTTATGTTGATTTTCCCTCCAATGAACCATGCACAAGTGTATGGATCGAAATTCCATTCCGCTACACGCCGCCACTTTTCACTCCACACTAAATCAGATGCAACCTCTCCCCAGAAGGCTTCGGGATTCTCAATACTGTTGCGATAGACTTTTTCGTAATCTTCAAAAGAATGAATGTTTTGCATACTGAATAGGATAGTGGTCGAAAATAAGAAAATCGGGGTAAGTCGTCATTACAAATTCACTTAGATAAATTACCAATTTTCTACCTGTTGGCTTAATTGAACCACGGTTAACGATGGATTACCGAAAAACAATTCCCTGCGTAAGGAATACCTCCGGGTGATATTGTTCCATTTTCGAAAACCAAAAATCCTTCCCATTTAAGGTTAAAATCATCTCGCATCCTGCAAACTTTGCTGATGCTTCTTGTAATGCATCTTCAAAATCAACGTTTGCAAGTTGCAAAGCAGACTCAACCTCACTGAATCCACAGGGAGAGATGTGAATGTGTTTGCATAGGATAGAAATCTTCTCGTGTGCGCGTTTGCGTCCACATTTCTTTTCGGCAAAGTAAAACGCAATTCCCAAGCTCAGCGTTGAACAATAAATTTCAATGCCATCCTGACCTGCAAGACTCAAAAGACGCGCACAACTATCGTAGGCCGGATATTCTTTGTTGAATACTGCAACCAAAATGTTAGCATCAACAAATACTTTCATTTTTTGCGCGTTTTGCGCATTTCGGTTCGGAGCTCTGACCCGGAAGGTGGAGTTTTGATGTACTTTGCCTCGTCTTCAGAGACCATATTCACCCAATCGTTTACAGGGAATTCTTCGAGCGAAGTATAACCTCCTGTAAGCAACCGGCGCAGCAACACCTCGGTTAGACGGCTAAGACTTATACCGCGCAATTCGGCGTAATTCTTAGCTTTTTCAATGATGGCAGCATCGAAACTCAGCGTTATTTTTGCGTCTGGTTGCATACGAATTTCTTTACTACTAAAATATTTATTTTATTCGTAAAGAATCCGATTTTACAAAAAAATTATACCAGTTTTTTATAGCGGATGCGCTTTGGCTCTACATCGCCTAATCGTTTCTTCTTATTCTCTTCGTATTCCGAGTAACCGCCCTCAAAATAATACACCTGCGAATCGCCCTCAAAGGCCAGAATGTGCGTACACACACGATCCAGGAACCAACGGTCGTGCGATATAATTACTGCACAACCGGCAAAGTTCTCCAATCCTTCTTCCAAGGCACGAAGCGTATTTACGTCGATATCGTTCGTAGGCTCATCGAGTAAAAGCACATTTCCTTCTGCTTTGAGCGCCATGGCCAAATGAAGACGGTTGCGCTCTCCACCCGAAAGCACCCCTACTTTTTTGCCTTGATCGGCCCCACTAAAGTTAAAACGGCTCACATACGCACGTGAGTTAATGGAACGTCCTCCAATTTCCATGGTTTCGTTTCCGCCCGAGATAACTTCCCATACCGATTTATTGGGATCAAGTGCTGCGTGGGTTTGATCCACGTAACTAATTTTAACAGTAGAGCCTATCTTAAACTCACCGCCATCAGGCTTTTCCTGATCCATAATCATTTTGAATATGGTGGTCTTACCGGCACCATTCGGTCCAATAATCCCCACAATTCCTGCAGGAGGCAGTCTGAAATTGAGATGTTCGTAGAGTAGTTTATCGCCGAATGCTTTCGAAACATCCATAGATTCTATCACTTCATTTCCAAGGCGTGGACCATTGGGGATGAAGATTTCAAGTTTCTCTTCTTTCTCCCTTACATCTTCATTCAACAACTTATCGTAGGCCTGTAAACGCGCTTTTTGTTTTACCTGACGACCTTTAGCACCTTGACGCACCCATTCAAGTTCGCGTGCCAGTGTTTTTTGGCGCTTCGACTCTGTTTTTTCTTCTTGTGCTAATCGCTTCCCTTTTTGCTCTAACCAGCTTGAATAATTCCCTTTCCATGGAATACCCTCGCCGCGATCGAGTTCCAAAATCCAGCCTGCAACATTATCGAGGAAATAGCGGTCGTGGGTAATGGCAATAACGGTTCCGGCATAATTCTGCAAATGTTGCTCGAGCCAGTCAATCGATTCGGCATCGAGGTGGTTGGTGGGCTCATCGAGCAGAAGTATCTCGGGTTGTTGCAATAAAAGGCGGCACAATGCTACACGACGGCGTTCACCACCTGAAAGCGTACCGATGATTCTGTCCGAATCCGGACAACGCAAAGCATCCATGGCACGTTCAAGTGTAGAGTCGATTTCCCATGCATTTTTCGCATCAATCTCATCCTGCAAAACGCCTTGAC
>CAZVHF010000098.1:0-8954 GCA_964627105.1 uncultured Chitinophaga sp. | reverse complement strand
TTCTTTTGGCAAGCTATGTTGCATTTACAGTTTTTGCTTCCGTTCTGATGAATGGCCTGTTACTTAAATTTTCTCTGAGCCTCGGCATGAAAAACGATTCAAGCCAGATTCGCTGGGCGGCAGCCGCTAAACCAGCATTTGGAGGGGTTTCATTTTATATCTTGTTTCTTTTTGCTGTTGTTTTTTACGCTATTTTTTTTCCAAATCAGGATTTATTACTCAATAAAAAATTCCTGGGATTCTTTATTGCAGTTTCATTGGGTTTCATTATGGGACTTGCCGATGACGCTTACAATACCAAACCGTTTCTAAAATTTATAGTTCAATTTTTATGCGGAATCTCTTTCGTTCTTTCCGATAACATAATCCAAATTACCCCCTGGTACGAATTCAATTTGTTTATTACGTTTTTTTGGGTCGTAGGGTTAATGAACTCACTCAACATGCTTGATAATATGGACGCCATCACCACTTCGGTGTCTATAATTATTTGCCTTGGAGCACTTACCAGTTTAGCGTTTAGAAATGACGCTATACATTTAAATACCATCCTGATACTTGGAGTAGTGTCTACATTACTCGGTTTTCTTTATTACAACTGGAATCCCTCGCGCATGTTCATGGGCGATAGTGGCTCGCAGTTTCTTGGTGTATTTCTGGCAGGAATCGGGATTGAATATTTCTGGAATGCCCCCGATTATTATGGAGCAGCCGTTCAATCGAAACAATTTCTTATCGCCATTCTAATGTTTGTAGTGCCAATAAGTGATACAACCACGGTTTCGATTAACCGTATCCTAAAAGGCAAATCACCTTTCGTTGGCGGAAGAGACCACACAACGCATCACCTTTCATACATGGGACTTACCGACCGACATGTTGCACTGGTTATGATAGGCTTATCGTCGCTGGCTATGTTCCTTGCCATTTTTGTAATGAATAATGTACGTAACTGGAATACTACTTATGCCGTATCAGCTGGTATTGTTTTCCTCCTTATTCTAGGCGGATTATACAGTACTACACGCATAAGTAAACCAAAACCCAAATCGTGAAAGTCCCCAAACTGAAACGACGCCTATCGGACACGACTGCCCGACGATTTCTTGCACTCGTTTTTATTTTCATTTCACTCGGTGTAATTCGCCTGTTTAGTTTTTACACCGGGATAAATTCCGACGATAAACAATACGAAAAATATTTTCAGGAGCATTACCGAATTTATTCGGTCAACATTCCGCATGACCTTAATTTTGCTGGTGAAGCAGTTCCACTTGAAGATTTCGAAGTGCGCGAACGCATCGACCGCGAGTTCCTCGTAAACACGTATTTCCAATCTCAAACCGTATTGCTCGCCAAACGATCAAATCGTTGGTTACCCATTATATCGCGCATCCTAAAAAAAAATGGCGTGCCCGATGATTTTAAATTCCTCGCAGTAGCCGAATCGGGATTCATGCACAATACTTCGCCCAAAGGAGCTGCAGGATTCTGGCAGTTCATTCCATCAACCGCTCAGGCTTACGGATTAGTTATTAACGAGGAAATCGACGAACGCTACAATCCCGAAAAAGCTACCGAAGCCGCTTGCCGCTTCTTCAAAGAAGCCTACGCACAATTCGGCAACTGGACAATTGCAGCTGCCTCCTTTAACCTGGGCACAAACGGCATGCAGAAACAAATCGAACGACAACGCGCAAAAACCTATTACGATTTGCACCTGAACGAAGAAACCAGCCGGTATATCTTTCGCGTTTTGGCACTAAAAGAAATCCTGAGCAACCCACAGAATTATGGATTTGTACTGCGTAAAAAAGATTTGTATCCGCCTCTTCCCGGCTCAATTCAAAAAGTCGATTCCAGCATCACCAATCTTCCGGCATTTGCGCAGGAAAAAGGAACATCCTTTAAAATGCTGAAATATTATAACCCCTGGTTACGAAGTGATAAGTTAACCCTTTTGGACGGAAAGCCTTTCTACCTTCGTATTCCTAGTGCGAATGTGCAGAATTACGAACTGCTCATCAAGGAAGCCGAAGCGCTTAATCCCGAAGCACCTATCATCGATACCATCCTCCCGAAATAATTGCTGTATTTTCCTGCCCAATAGCAACAATTCGCTAATTTTGGGGTTCACATTGCTATGCATAATTCAAGGCCTGAAAGCGAACATGCCATCGAAATTTTCGGGGCCCGTGAACATAATCTTAAAAACATCGACGTTCGCATTCCGCGTGATAAACTCGTGGTAATTACCGGGCTCAGCGGTAGCGGAAAATCGTCGCTCGCCTTCGACACCATTTATGCCGAAGGGCAACGCCGTTACATCGAAAGCTTTTCGGCCTACGCCCGCCAATTTCTTGGAAAACTCGAACGGCCCGATGTAGATCGTATTACCGGATTAAGTCCCGTTATTTCGATTGAACAAAAAACGACTGGCAAAAATCCGCGCTCGACCGTTGGAACCATCACCGAAATCTACGATTTCATGCGTTTGCTCTTTGCACGTGCCGGTGAGGCCTGGTCGTATGTTTCGGGCGAAAAAATGGTGCGCTACACCGAACAGCAAATTCTCGACCTCATTCTCGAATCGGCAAAAGGGCAAAAGTTGGCCCTGCTCGCACCGGTTGTGAAAGGTCGTAAAGGACATTACCGCGAATTATTCGAACAAATACGCAAACAAGGATTTACGAAAGTACGTGTCGACGGCAACATTCAGGATATGGTTTTCGGGATGAAGGTAGATCGCTACAAGGTACACGATATCGAAATCGTTATTGACCGCATCGAAGTTTCCGAAACACAACGCCAACGCATTGCCGAATCGCTCAAGCTGGCCATGAAGCACGGGAAAGGCAGTATCATGGCGGTAAATCTTGAATCGAACGAAATCAGGCACTACAGCCGCTTTCTCATGTGTCCGGTGAGCGGCATTTCGTACGACGAACCAGCACCGAATCTATTCTCATTCAATTCGCCATACGGTGCTTGCCCAAAATGCCATGGTCTTGGAAATATTGCGCAAGTCGACCTGAAAAAAATCATCCCCGACCCGAAAAAAAGCATCAAAAAAGGCGGCATCCAACCGCTCGGCGAGTATAAAAACAATTGGATTTACGCGCAAATCGAAGCCATTGCCGATAAGTACAATTTCAGTCTCGATGATTCAATCGGAGAAATAGAGGAAGCAGCGATTGACGCGATTCTATATGGAACCGAAGAAATTTTAAAAATCAAGAATCCACGGTACAACAACCAGGGATATGCCATCCAATTTGAAGGAATTGTAAACTTTATCTCCGGTCAGCACGAAGAAAATCAGGAAGGTAATTCGAGAACACATTGGGCCGCCGAATACATGAACCAGGTCGAATGCCCTGAATGCGAGGGCACACGACTTAAAAAGCAGGCGCTCTGGTTTAAGATTGCCGGGAAAAACATTGCCGAACTGGCCTCGATGGATATTGGTAACCTGCAAGACTGGTTCGAAGGTATAGAGGAACGCATGGAAGGCCGCCAGAAAATTATTGCGGCCGAAGTGCTCAAGGAAATCCGAAATCGCATTGGCTTTCTTATGGAAGTGGGCCTCGATTACCTAACCTTGAATCGGGCTGCAGGAAGTCTTTCGGGAGGAGAAGCACAGCGCATCAGGCTCGCGACACAAATTGGGTCTAAACTCGTAGGTGTATTGTATATTCTCGACGAGCCCAGTATTGGCCTGCATCAGCGCGACAATGTGAAGCTCATCAAAGCACTTAAAGACTTGCGCGATTCGGGCAATTCGGTTTTGGTGGTTGAGCACGATAAAGACATGATACTCGAAGCCGACCACGTTATCGATATAGGTCCGGGTGCAGGCGTACATGGCGGACGTATCGTAAGCGAAGGAGCTCCAAAAGCCCTACTCTTAGGCGAATCGAGTACAGCTGCTTATATCAATGGTACAAAATCCATCGAAGTACCATCAATGCGTCGCAAAGGGAATGGCAAATCCTTGAAATTAATCGGAGCACAGGGAAATAATCTAAAAAATGTAAATCTCAGCATTCCGCTGGGAACTTTTGTTTGCATAACCGGTGTTTCGGGAAGTGGGAAATCGACACTGATCAACGAAACCCTCTACCCGGCACTTAGCAAACATTTCTACCAGTCGCACAAAGAGCCTTTAGCCCATAAACGCATTGATGGTAAAGAGCACATCGACAAAGTTATCGATATCGATCAAAGTCCTATTGGCCGAACTCCGCGCTCCAATCCGGCAACCTACACCGGCGTTTTTTCAGATATCCGAACGCTTTTCGCATCCTTGCCCGAAGCAGCCATTCGCGGGTACAAACCCGGTCGATTTAGTTTTAACGTAAAAGGTGGTCGCTGCGAAACCTGCTCGGGTGGAGGCATGCAAGTCATCGAGATGAATTTCCTGCCCGATGTGTATGTGCAATGTCCGAGTTGCCAGGGAAAACGGTATAACCGCGAAACATTGGAAGTTCGATACCGCGGTAAATCCATTTCCGATGTATTGAATATGACCATCGAACAGGCGGTTGAGTTTTTCGAAAACATTCCAAGCATCCGGCATAAAATAAAAACCCTGAATGAAGTGGGTTTAGGTTATGTGGCACTGGGTCAAGCCTCTACAACACTTTCGGGAGGCGAAGCACAACGCGTGAAACTGGCCACCGAACTGAGTCGAAAAGACACCGGAAAGACGCTGTATATTTTGGATGAACCAACAACCGGACTGCATTTCGAAGACATTCGCATGCTGCTTGATGTGTTGCAAAAGTTGGTCGAAAAGGGAAACACGGTGGTGGTAATTGAGCACAACCTCGACATCATCAAAGTAGCCGATTACATCGTCGACATTGGCCCCGAGGGTGGCAATCGTGGTGGGATGATTATGGCGGAGGGAACTCCAGAAGAAATCTGTAAAGCCGGGAAAGGCTACACGGCTGCCTTTATTGAAACCGAATTGCGGGGAATTTCTCACGCATCGAAATAGAACCTGTATATTTTACTATTTTTCACTTTTTAAAGGAATCTCATTATGGAAGAATCGAACAAACGTGGCCACGAAGACAAAATCATCGAGGCATTTAAGGAGAAAGATGCATTTGAAATAAAGACAACCAATTCGTGGCAAATCTTTAAAATCATGGCCGAATTTGTTGAAGGCTTTGAGAAACTGGGAAAAATTGGACCCTGTGTATCGATATTCGGATCGGCGCGCAGCAAGCCTGAAGATCCCTATTATATTCTGGCAGAGGATATTGCCTACCGATTGACCTTGGAAGGATATGGAATTATCACCGGCGGCGGGCCCGGAATTATGGAAGCCGGAAATAAGGGTGCGCACCGCGGTGGCGGAAAATCGGTGGGGTTAAACATCGTTCTGCCGCACGAACAAGAGGGGAATCGCTACATCGACCGTGATAAGATTATCAATTTCGATTATTTCTTTGTGCGTAAAGTGATGTTTATGAAATATGCGCAGGGTTTTGTGATTATGCCGGGCGGGTTCGGAACCTTGGATGAATTCTTCGAGGCGATTACACTAATCCAAACCAATAAAATTGCGCGTTTTCCTGTTGTGTTGGTTGGTAAGTCGTATTGGAAAGGTCTTGTAGATTGGGTGAAAGAACAGTTGCTGCGCGAAAATCCATTCATTTCAGAGGAAGATTTAAACCTGTTTAGCATTGTCGAAACCGGCGAAGAAGCTGTTCGGGTGATTAACGATTTCTATAATAAATACATGTTCCGTCCGAATTTCTAATGCTGATTATTACTGAAACTTTTACCACTGTATGGCGTAAAGATTTGGGAATTTGTTTATTGAACAGAAAATTTACCTTTACACTTTAATCACTGTCTTATGAGCTATTCAGTTCCCGAAGGTAAGTTATACAATCTAAGCACAATCGAAGAAATTAGCCATGGCAACGAAGCATTTGTCAAGAAAATGCTACAGTTGTTTATCGACACCATGCCACCGGCCTTGAATGAATTGCGTAGCCACTATTCGACAGGAAATTGGGCCGGATTGGGAGCCATTGCACACAAGATTAAGCCATCGATTGATACGATGGGCATTGAATTGTTGCGCGATGATATACGCATGGTTGAAAAATGTGGAAAGGAAGCATCCAATCTCGAACTTGTTCCATCCCTACTCGATAAAATTGATGCAGTAATTTATGCGATTATCGAGGAATTGAAAAGCCAAATTTAGAATTTACACTTCACACTTTACACTTTACCAAAGGCTTACTCCATTTTAGCTTTTAGTGTTAAAATGATTCATCGTATTTTATTATAGACAATATTTTTGGGGCGCCGGGCGGGCTTTTCGGTTCAAGTCCTCGCATGGCTTTGCTATGCTACGCCATACTGTGGGCTTTACCCTGCAATCCCTGGCGCTTTCGTATCAACGCATTTATTCATGCCCAATTTTGCATCTGTAACTAGTGCTTAAGCCATTTGATAGAGTGTTGTTCATTTCTCAAATTAACTTTTATTACATACAATCCGGAATATAGCTCGTTAGGCAATTGAAAATGTGTAGAATTTTTAATTGCGTAATTACCTGCCCGCCGACCATCTGATGTAAATATTTCAATTAATACATCATCCATGTAACTAAAACCTTTAAGCATTAAAATATCCTGAATTGAACCATAAGCTATTTGTACATTTTCGGTATCGTCATGCTTTTCAATCATAGTTGTTTCAGATCCAAAGCTCCCGTCAATCTTAATATTTTGAGCATAAATTCCTAAATCGTTGCGATCGTCGGCCCAAGCCACAACACATTGGTCGTTCATAAACATACCAACTGCAACATCATCTTTGTTGCTATTAAAACTGCACAATGTGGGATCGTAATTCCATGCCGGCATACCCGAGTAATCCACTTTATAGGCCTGCAATTGTTGATTTCCGAAGGTTCCTAAACCATAAATTCCAATAAGGCCATCGCCGGCATCTGAAATTCCGAAAGGCAAATAATACTGCGCAGATTGATTTTTTATTATCAATGCATTGGCTCCGAATAATACTGAACCATCTGATGCATTTATTTTCTGCAACGACACACCCGATGCACTTTGATTGCCATCGAGCACCTGCAACTGAACGAAAATCTGCTGTAGATTCTCATTGAAAATTAATCCCGCAAACGATTTATTCTCGATAGTCGAATTGGCCAGTTCAGTCCCCGTTGATGACCAGATATTGCCCAATGAATCGACATGTTGAGCGTATACATCGTTTAACATTACATTAACAGGATTACCTGTATTGAATGCAATAAAAAATCCGCCGGCATTATCGGACGTTATTTCGGGGAAAAAGAAAAAGGTAATGGTTTTGGATGAAACAGTTGTAGGGGAATTCCAAAGAGCTGCGCCATTCTCATCGAAGGCTTGTGCTAGCATAGTACAGGTTACACCAGGGAAATTACCTGTTTCCTTCACATACATCATGGTAAATCCATCGCTATCGCGCTGTGAAATGCAGGGCCGACTATATTTGTTACCATCGAAAATACGTTTCGACCAGATCAAATCTCCGGATGGATTAATTTTTTGATACGACAACCAGCGTGTACCTCCAGCATCGGCATTCCACGCTACAATAATATTATTGCTTCGGGTAATGCCAATTTTAGGGGCCAAACCGGTTGCGGTTGAATCTGACAAGGGCAAACCCTCATTGCCCCAAACACTGGATCCATCGGGGGCAATGCGGTAAACCACCGGCTTCATTTCACCGCTGCGTTCATCCTGAAAAGCCACTACGGCATGATCGGTTAAATCGACCTTTAAATCGTATCTAAAAATAGCCGAACTCTGCGGAAAATCGCTTACGACAATCCCGCCAGAAGGCCATTGTGCAATGCCATTTGCATCGAGCAATTGCATACGCAAAACATATGAGCCCGAGCTGATATCAAACCAAGAAATATAGGTTCTTCCATCAGATGTGGTAGCGCTGAGCGGTGTTGCCTGTTCGCTGCCCACTACGTCGTGAATTGCTAAATTATTTAGTGTATCCTCGGTAAACTGAGCATTTACGAAGCCGGGAGCTGAAATGATTAAAAAAGCTAAAAGTAAAGTACGCATGTCTTTTTTTGATTTTGATTAAACGAAGGTAGCAATTCATAAATGGTGCGCAGTGATAAAAATCAGAACAATCCCTGTGCGATATCTAAACTACAGGGAGTATATGTTAATTCGACCGTTGCGCATGTTGATTAGGCTCCGGTCCTAAAAACACCCGGGCGTAAATGCGCATAATGGCTAATCCGTCGAGAATGAGACTTGTAGCTATAAGAAAGGCTAGCACAAGCTGATTTTCGTGAATGTGACTAAATAGCAAGTCTTCTCCAATGAACGATGGACTAATCGGGAAGCCAGAAATGGCGAGACAGCACAACAGAAATATCATTGCAGTAAGAGGGTAACGTTCCACTTTTCCATTAAATCGCCCAAGGCCTATTTCTTCGCGTTTTGCCAGCCATTTCAGTACCAAGCCGCCAACAATTCCGCCTAGTAAAATACCGCTGAGGTAAACATACACATGCGAGAAGGTAAAAGCTTCGTTAAAAGCAACGGCCAATGCTACCCAAAAGTGGTTCATTAAGATTAAAATCCAACTCAAAAACACATCCCGCTTTTCCGAAAATGCCTTCATCACCATCAACAACCCAATAGCGCCAAAAACGATTGGGAAGGCATGCTGCACCGAATCCGACAAAACCTCACGATGGTAAATGAAATACAATCCTAAGCCATACGCTACAGCAAAAAAGCCGAGTGCAAATTTTTGCCCGATAAACCTCAACTGCTTACCCACTCGCTTAATCGGGTTCCACCACGTAACATACATTAGCGATTCGAGGTTCCATTCTTTAATCGAAAGCACATACAGCGAATTGTAAAGCACGCCCTTGTAGC
>CAZVHF010000097.1:7068-8986 GCA_964627105.1 uncultured Chitinophaga sp. | reverse complement strand
ATGAACGACCGCCTCGACATCGCGATGCTCGCGGCGAGCGCCGGCGTCTACGAGATCGACCTGCGCTCCTCGGAACGCTGGACCTCGCCGCAGTATCAGGCGCTGGCGGGACAGGAAGCCCTCACGCGGCACGCCATGATGCCATTCGGCAACATGCATACCCTGAATGATGCTAGATGCTGCTGCAATTGCCAAAAGAATAGCGCTTGATATTCCCGAAATGAAGTTTTTCATAAAAAACAAAACTAATCAAATTCATTGCTACGTTTTTGATTGACGCAAATCTTTAGTTTTGCAGGTCTAAACCAAAAACAAATTATGGGACTTTTAGACCCTGTTGCCTGGGCCGGGCTTTTCAGTGTAGAGGGAATTGTTATGCTGCTTTCGCTGAGTGTGCTGGAAATCGTACTTGGCATCGACAACATCATTTTCATTTCGATTGTAGCCGGCAAATTGCCTCGCTCGTCACAAAAACGGGCGCGAATGATCGGCCTTAGCCTGGCTTTAATTTTCCGGGTGATGCTGCTTTCTGTTATCTCGTGGATAGCCGGGCTTAAGGAGCCGCTATTGCATATAGGAGATTTTGGAGCCTCAGGACGCGATTTAATTCTATTTGCAGGGGGCTTATTTCTTACGATAAAAACCATTATGGAAATTGTTGAGAAGATTCGTCACGATGATGTCTCACCAGATGGAAGTGGTGCCACAGCCATAGGATTTTCGAAGGCGATAGTTCAGATTGTACTGCTCGATATTGTGTTTTCATTCGACTCCATCCTCACTGCGGTTGCAATTTCCAGTAACTTGGTTATCATGGTATTAGCAGTTGTTATTGCCATACTTATCATGATTGCCTTTGCCGGTGTGGTGAGCGATTTCATCAATAAGTACCAAACCATTAAAATGCTGGCATTGGTTTTCCTTGTGGCAATCGGATTGGTTTTGATTTTTGAGTCGCTCCATTTTGAACAGAATTTTCCGGAAGTGCACTTAAAGAATTATGTTTATGTAGCGATGGCATTTTCATTAACAGTGGAGTCGTTAAATCTCCTACGCACCCGATCTGCTGCAAGGCGCACCCGCGAAGCGCATAAAGCACAAAATAATGCCTAAATTGTGGCATGAATTTTATGTGCCAACTTAAAACTAATTTTATGAAAACAATAGTTGTTTCTTTCTTGCTTAGCACATGCATTGCTGCGCATCTCAACGGACAAAACTTATTAAACCAGGCAACGAATGCCATCAACAACGCTACACAGACCTCGGGTGGAAGAGGCTCCAATCTTAGCAACGATGAAGTTGTTTCGGGATTGAAAGAAGCCTTAAACATAGGCTCGAAGAATGCATCCGGATCAGCATCTAAACGCGATGGTTTCTTGAAAAATGATTTAATCAAAATTCCTTTTCCCAAAGAAGCCAAAGTGGTCGAAACCAAAGCGCGTCAACTGGGAATGGGCTCGCAGGTAGATCGCTTTGTTACCACAATGAATCGCGCCGCCGAGGAAGCATCCAAAGAGGCCGCACCAGTTTTCGTACAAGCCATCAAAACCATGACCATCACCGATGGCATCAATATTTTAAAAGGAGGCGACAACGCCGCAACAACCTATTTGAAAGGAAGAACAAGTGCCGAACTCACCACTAAATTCTCACCAATCGTAAAGAAGGCCATACAAAAGGTAGAACTTACCAAATACTGGAAACCCATCATCACGTCGTACAACAAAATACCCGGAGTTAAAAAGCAAAATCCCGATTTAGATCGCTACGTAACCGAAAAAACACTTGAAGGCTTGTTTACCCTGCTTGGTCAAGAAGAAGCCAAAATCCGCAAAGATCCAATGGCGCAGGTAACCGATTTGCTTCGTCGGGTTTTTGGAGGACGTTGAACTTTCTCACACACAATAATTAAAAA
>CAZVHF010000097.1:0-7058 GCA_964627105.1 uncultured Chitinophaga sp. | reverse complement strand
CAATAAGCCCCTTCAATCGGTTAATTTCTAATTTTTACAGAATTGCCTTCGTTGGCATCAAAGACCACTCATTTATATACTCCAAAAGCGGATTTTTTTAGGTCCAATTCATGGTACTCGCAAGCAAAAAACTATCGCTGCATTTGCTATCTTTGCCCGAAATTTTGCCCCGCTAACGTATGGCTGTAAAACACACTGAAGAGCAAGAAGAATTGAGTTTCGAAGCGTTTCGATCAGTCGTTCTGAACGACTACCGAATAGCCTGCGAAAGTCGCGAAGCCAGTCTGCTTGGCCGCAAAGAAGTACTAACCGGTAAAGCAAAGTTTGGCATCTTCGGCGACGGAAAGGAAATTGCCCAAATTGCTATGGCAAAGGCCTTCAAAAACGGAGATTTTCGTTCGGGCTATTACCGCGATCAAACGTTTATGTTTGCCGCTGGCTTGCTCAGTGTACAGCAGTTTTTCGCACAATTGTACGCCCATGCCGATGAGGAAGCCGAACCGATGTCGTCGGGGCGCTCGATGAACGGACATTTTGCTACAACCACAGTGAATGCCGACGGATCGTTTCGAAACTTACGCGAACTAAAGAATTCATCGGCCGACATCTCCCCTACTGCCGGACAAATGCCACGTTTGCTCGGATTAGCATATGCATCCAAGTTGTTTCGTAACAACGAGAACCTACATCCATTCGATTCGCTTTCGAACAAAGGAAACGAAGTTGCTTTTGGAACCATTGGTGATGCGAGTACCTCCGAAGGGCATTTCTGGGAAACCATGAATGCGGCTGGCGTGCTGCAAGTTCCATTAGCCATGTCGGTTTGGGATGATGGCTACGGCATTTCGGTTCCAACCAAATACCAAACAACCAAAGCCAGTATTTCGAAAGCACTCGAAGGATTTAAAGAAGATGGTGATGGAAACGGCATTTTAATCTACCGTGGTAAAGGATGGGATTATCCGGGACTTGTTGAATTGTACGAAGAAGGAGTAGCCCGATGCCGCGCAGAACACAAGCCTGTTTTGTTTCACATCACGGAGATAACACAGCCGCAAGGACACTCCACTTCCGGTTCGCACGAGCGCTACAAATCGAAAGAACGTCTTCAATGGGAAACCGAATTCGATGGCATAAAGAAAATGCGCAGTTGGATGATTGAATCCGTTATTGCTACATCCGAAGAGTTGGACTCCATTGAAAACAATGCGCGTGAAACGGTTAAAAATGCTCGCCGAGCAGCCTGGGATGAATTCCAGAAATCGATCCGTGAGATTCGCGATGAAGTACTGCCGCTGTTGCAAGAGCTGGCGAAAAAATCTGGCAATGAATCGATTATTGCCTGGGTTCATGAACTCGCTTCGAACAAAGAACCTCTGCGCCGCGATATCATCGAAACCACGCGAAAAGTATTACGAGCAAGCATTGATCTGAACGAAAGCATCGAACGGGCCGCTGTTGCCGCTTGGTTGCAACAGGCGAACGCAAAGAGCTATGATTTATATTCTTCCTGGCTATTTACCGAAGGAAATGGGTCTGCATTGAATGTAACGCCTGTAGCACCATTGTTTGGGAGTAATTCAAACTTGGTTGATGGACGCGAAATATTGCGCGATAACTACGATGCCATCCTTGAAAAAAATCCATTGTTCCTCATTTTTGGAGAAGATGCCGGAAACATTGGCGGCGTAAATCAAACGCTCGAAGGCATGCAGAAGAAATACGGCGAGCTGCGTGTTTCCGACACGGGAATTCGCGAAGCTACCATCGCCGGACAGGGAATTGGTTTGGCGATGCGCGGTCTGCGTCCGATTGCCGAAATTCAATACCTCGATTACTTATTGTATGCAATTCAGATTTTAAGCGATGACCTGGCTACTTTGCGCTACCGCACCAAAGGCAAGCAGAAAGCACCGCTAATTATTTCAACGCGCGGACACAGGCTGGAAGGCGTTTGGCATTCGGGCTCGCCGATGGGAATGATTATTAATTCGCTTCGCGGGATGTATATCTGCGTTCCGCGCAACATGACCAAGGCAGCAGGATTCTACAATACTTTGCTGGCTGCCGATGATCCGGCACTGGTAATTGAGCCCCTCAACGGATACCGCACCAAAGAACAACGTCCCGATAACATGGGCGAATTTTGCGAACCTTTGGGGAAGGTCGAAATTTTAAAAGAAGGAAGCGACCTAACGCTTATTACATACGGTTCGTGCTGTAAACTGGCTCAAGAAGCATGCACACAACTTGAAGCAGTAGGCATTTCGGTTGAACTGATTGATGCACAAACGCTTGTACCTTTCGATCTTCATCACGAAGTAAGTGCATCGGTTAAGAAAACGGGTAAATTATTGGTTGTAGATGAAGATGTTCCCGGGGGAGCCAGTGCCTACCTACTGCAACAAATCCTCGAAGTGCAGGGTGCATTTCGCTACCTCGATGCAGCACCGGTAACGCTTGCTGCGAAAGAACATCGTCCTGCCTATGGTTCCGACGGAGATTATTTCTCCAAGCCATCCATCGACGATATGTTCGAAGCTGCATATGCCATGATGCACGAATACAATCCTCAGCGCTATCCGGATCTCTACGCATAATGATAAAAAGCACCGAAGCCGACTCGCACTACGACGCACTCGAAACAATGCCTGTGCGCGAAATTCTGGAGAATATTAACCGTGAAGATCAAACCGTAGCCCTTACTGTTCAAAAAGCCATTCCTGCAATCGAACCACTCGCCGAAGCCATCGCCGAACGCATGCAGCAGGGAGGTCGCTTGTTTTACATTGGTGCAGGCACATCGGGAAGGCTGGGCATTGTGGATGCATCCGAATGCCCCCCAACATATGGCATCGAATTCGACCGTGTAATTGGATTAATCGCAGGAGGCGATACGGCCATACGACGTGCTGTGGAATTTGCCGAGGACGATTTCGATCAGGCCTGGAAAGATATTTTGGAATGGAATCCTCAACCCAATGATACCGTAATTGGCATTGCCGCATCGGGAACTACTCCTTACGTAATGGGTGGGGTGAGTGATGCGCGTAAGAACGGATTACTTACAGGCTGCATCACCTGCAATGCCGAAAGTCCACTTGCTGCATTGGTACACTTTCCAGTAGAAGTGGTAACCGGACCTGAATTTGTTACCGGATCGACCCGCATGAAGGCCGGTACGGCGCAAAAGCTGGTGCTGAATATGATTAGCACGGCAGTAATGATTCGTTTAGGGAGGGTAAAAGGCAATAAGATGGTCGATATGCAACTAAGCAATCAAAAATTGGTTGTCCGAGGAACACGCATGTTAATGAAAGCCTTGAATTTAGAGGAAGAAGCCGCTAAATCGTTGTTATTACAACATGGCAGTGTACGAAAAGCGATAGAAGCTACTAAAATGTAATAAATCTAAAAGCTGCATTCACTTATAATTTCTTCAAAAATTAAATATGGCTCATCCCTGGCACGATATAGCACCACGTCCCGATAATGCAGAATTGGTTCACGCCATAGTTGAAATTCCCAAAGGCAGTAAGGCTAAGTTCGAAGTACATAAACCAAGCGGACTTATCAAACTCGATCGGATGCTGTTTTCGGCAGTGCATTATCCGGCTAATTACGGATTCATTCCGCAGACCTACGCCGGCGACAACGACCCGCTCGATATTCTGGTATTGTGCCAAAGCGATTTACCTCCGCTAACCCTGGTCGAAGCGCGCGTTATTGGTGTAATGCGCATGCGCGACCGCAACGAAACCGACGATAAAATACTGGCTGTGGCGCATGCCGATGTTTCGCTGAGCCATATCCATAAACTCGACGACCTGCCCGACTATATTTTGGCAGAGATTCGCCGCTTCTACGAAGATTACAAGAAACTCGAACAACGCAGCGATGTGGTGGTAGAAGAAATCCTCGATTTGAAAGCTGCGCGTGCAATAATCGATGAAGCCATCCAACAATACAGCGAAACGTTCGCTAAGAAGGCTTAACGACGGGTCATCCAGCGCTTGCGGTTGTTCCAGAGCCAACTTCCGAGTACAAGCGGAATCATAATCCAGAAGAAGTATGATTTGCTGATGCCTTCGTTGTTGATGAAGGTAAATACGCGTTCAAAGCGAATTCCCGGGAAGCCGCGATTTGTGGCGCGCGATAACCAGATGAACACCGCTTTTCCTACAATATGGTCGTGCGGAACAAAGCCCCAGAAACGCGAATCGAGCGAGTTGTGGCGGTTGTCACCCATCATGAAATAATAATCTTGCTTGAAGGTATAGCTCGTTGCCGGAGTTCCGTTAATGAATACTTGATTGCCTTTCACCGCAAGCGAATTGTTTTCATAGTCGCGGATAATGCGCTCATACATGCGAATATTGGCTGAATTGATGCTTACTGTTGCACCTTCTTTGGGGATGGTTAAAGGACCGTAATTATCGCGGTTCCACGGTAGCGCGGCCATGTGCGGAAAAGCCCGGTAATCGTATTCGTTGGCAGGCTGAAGCAAGGGCTGAATGGCCGCAATGGAATTCACCGATTTGAGTTTCTCGAGGTTGCGGGCATTGAGCATGGCCACCGGATAATTCGATTGTTCACCGTAGAAATCGGTAATGTCGAGTTTATCGCGCGTTTTTTGCGATAGCGGCGCTGTAAGAGCCAGTTGATAGGAGAACTGCAATAATTCGGGGTTCTTCGCCGGAGCGCCATTGATAAACACCTGTCCGGCACGAATTTCCAATTTGTCGCCCGGTATGGCAACACAACGTTTTACGTAATTGTCGCATTTATCGGTAGGCCGAACGGTAATATCGTACGTGCTGTGTACCGCTTCACGCGCCATGCGCATCAATACTTCGCGGTCTTTTTCGGGATCCATCTTCAGCGCCATGGCCATGGTGTACATTGTATCGAGCACAATACCGTAATAGCTTTCGCTTTGCCGCTGCACAATTACCGTATCGCCTTCGGGGAAGTTAAACACCACCACGTCGTTGTTTTTGATGTCACCCAATGCCGGAAAACGGAAATAAGGCAATTGCACCCAATCGGTGTATGATGGAACGGCATCGGTGAGCGGTAACGTATGGTGTGTAAAGGGAATGGTCAATGGCGTATTGGGCACTTTCGACCCGTAACTCACCTTACTTACAAAGAGGTAATCGCCTACAAGCAGCGATTTTTCCATGGAAGGTGTAGGGATGGTAAAGGCTTCAATAAAAAACGTACGAATGATGGTAGCCGCCACCACAGCAAAAACCAACGCTTCGGTCCATTCGCCCACTTGCGATTTCTTATACGATTTCCAGTATCCGTTGCCCATCCAGCGAAACTGCTCCATAAAACCCAATACCGGTAAACTGATAGGCGGAAACAAAGCTCCGGCAATCAATGCGGGCGTTTTCTCCACTTCCAGATTGCGCATCGAGAGGTAGGTTAGAATCATAAGCATCATAACGTTTACGCCCGGAATGAACATAAGCAATAACCACCACCAGGGGCGTTCAACCAGTTTGAGCCAAACCCAAATGTTGTAGCCTGGAACAAAGGCTTCCCATCCGGCTTTACCTGCCTTGCGGAAAATTCCCATCATGCCGGCGTGAATGCTCAGTAAAACGAGCGTATTGATAATCCATTTGATTTCCATATCAGGATTGAATTAAGTCGTTCATTTTGAAAATACCGCGCTTACCGTATAAAAAACGTGCTGCGGCAATGGCTCCTGCGGCGAATCCTTCGCGCGAAAAAGCCTTGTGTGTTAATTGTATTTCGTCGTGCGCACTGCGGTAATACACCGAATGTGTGCCAATGGTTTCGCCTTCGCGGATGGCGTGAATGGGGAGAATTCCTGGCTCAGTGGCACCTCCTTCTTTCCAGGTCGAATACTCTTTGCGCTCGGCTAGAATAGCCTTTGCTACACTGATGCCGGTACCGCTTGGCGAATCTTTTTTGTGGATATGATGAATTTCTTCCATCGAAATGGCATATTCATGATGTGTTTGCATGAAACGCGCATACCAAGAATTAAGCTGTATAAACAAATGTACGCCAATACTGAAATTCGATGCATAAAATAATGCTCCGTTGAGTGATTTGCACCTGGCTTGAACATCATCGAGTTGCTCGTACCAGCCGGTTGTGCCGCAAACCACCGGAATGCCACATTCAAAACATAAATTCAAGTTGGTAACTGCCTGGTCGGGACGTGTAAATTCGATAGCCACATCGCATGAACGCAGTTTGTTATTCCATCCTTCATTTTGCTCCCGTTCCATTACAATAACAGTATCATTCGCTTCACGATCGAGCAAGGCATGAATCATACGCCCCATTTTTCCGTAACCAATTAGTGCAATTTTCATGGTTAAAAGCGAAGCGAAAAAGATAATCCTGCACCTGGTAAAAAGGAACCGGCAGACGCTACGGCGGCAGGACGAACACGCAGGCTGAGGTTGTCGTTTACGTTAAAATCATATAGATGTGCATCAACGGCTGCATCGATAATATTGATGGTATAAAGTAGGGCAAACCCAATTACCGTCATATCGCGGTAGCGACGATGAAAATCCTGCAATTCATTCAAATCAGAATCGCTGTAACGTTCAAGTTCGGGATCGAGATTGGGGTCATCGGTTTGGCGGCGAATGAGTTCGGTTTTATACAGTTTATAGCTCGACTGGTTGTAATCGAACCCATAATATAAACCCGCTGCTCCGGCAGCCAAAATACCAACCTTCCAGATTTTACGGTTATAGATTTGTCCCAGCCCCGGAACAAAGGTGGAAAACAAGGCTGCTTTCATGGGCGAATGCGGCTTACGTTCATCGTAACCCTCTTTTTTCTTAGCACTTTCTTTTGGGGCAGGAATTTCTTGCGCATCAAGTGAGATGCAGAAAACAGAAAAGCAAAGCGCAAGAAAAAATTTCTGCATCAGGGAATGAGTTTTCCAAGAATTTCGTTGAGTTGCTTCTCAGAACTGAAGCGGATAGAGATTTGTCCCTTACCGTTTTTACCAGCGCGGATATCGACCGGAACCGAAAGTCGGCTGTTAAGTACTTTCA
>CAZVHF010000096.1:5720-9123 GCA_964627105.1 uncultured Chitinophaga sp. | reverse complement strand
TTTCCGGATCGCCCACCATTTCGTACATCATTTCGAGGTAGGGTTTCCAATACGGCGGAATGGTACTCATAAACGTGAACAGGTTCGATACGCCTACGTAATCAACAGCGCAAGCGTATAATTCGGGTGTGAAGGTTACGCCTGCCAAGGTCGCATATCCACCATACGAGGCTCCATAAATAGCCACACGCTTTGGATCGGCAATGCCTTGTTTGATGAGCCAGTTTACACCATCGGTAATGTCGTCCTGCATGGTTTTGCCCCATTGTTTGAAGGAGGATTCCCAGAATTTACGCCCGTATCCAACCGAGCCACGGAAATTCATTTGCAAAACAGCATAGCCACGGTTGGCAAGAAACTGTACTTCGGGATTAAAGCCCCAGCTATCGCGTGCCCAGGGCCCTCCATGCGGATTCACGACAACCGGTAAATTCTTAGGATCAGCGCCTTTTGGAACGGTGAGGTAACCCTGAATTTCCATTCCGTCGCGTGCGGTGTAGCGAATGGGTTTCATTTCGCAGAGGTTGTTTTCATTCAGCCAGGGCGCCATTTCTGCCAATTTACTAAATGTATCACTCTGCTTGTCGTAAAACCAATACGATCCGTAGCTGCGGTCGCTTCCAACGTAAAGCAGCATCTTGTCCTCCGCCTTATTTTGGCCTGCCAGCGACACTTCGTAGCCGGGGAAGCGGCTATCGAATTTCTTTTGAAGCGCTTCGCGTTCGGCATCGAGGAAATGGTAATGGCTTTTATCGGTTTCGTAGGCAACAGCGGTAATTACCTTTCGTTTTTTACTGCGCAGCAGGGAGGATACATCTACTTCGGGGTGCTCGTAAACCATACGTAATTCTTTATCGTTCTCGGGATCGTATGCAATAATTGCTGTTTTATCGCGCCCTAAATTCGAAGAAACGAACAGTGTTTTATCGTCGAAATCGAAAAACAATGGCGAAAACGACTCTTTGAAATTGGTGGTTTTAATCACTTTAAAGGCATCGCTTTCATTGCTGCGGTAAAGTACGCTCGAATTGATGCCATCGGTCGAAACGGCAACGCGGATGCGACCTTGATTATCGGTCTGCCAGCCGGTAATGTTGCCCGGATTTTCGCCCACCAGTTTCATTTCACCGCTCACAATATTCACACGGTATGCGTCATATATTTCGGGATTGCGCATGTTCAAACCCACAATCATATCGGTTTCATTTTCAGGCAAATCGTCAATGATTTCAGCACGAACAGCATCGCCTGGTGTTAGCTCTTTAGCGTTTTTTCCATCCGCATCAACGGCAAATAGATGAAAGTTTTCATTTCCGCCTTTGTCCTGCAGGTAAATTAAGCGGTTGTTGTTTTTCCAGGTAAATCCTGCAATGTCGCGTTCTTCGGCAAAAGTTGCCTGAACGATTTCTTCTTTCCCGATTTCCTGTACAAAAACATTCATTCGGCTTTTCCAGGGCTGCATAAACGCAAGTTTCTTACCGTCGGGCGAAATGCGGAAGGATGCTTTTTCGGGGTTGCGGAAAAAATCTTTTAATGGAATCAGCGTTTGACTCCAAGCAGTAGTGGCGGTCTGTGTAAGCATAAGCAAAAGTAATATGGCAATTGCGTTTGTTTGTTTTTTCATGGGTTTAGTTATTGGGTTTTAAATCGATGTGTTCGGTTTCGTCTTCTTCGTAATAATCAACCTCAAGGCCTTCTAGGCCAAGGAAAATAATCACGTCATCTGCACCTGGAAACTTCAATGCAATGGAGTCGTTCAGCATTCTTCCTTCATATTTAACCAAAGACGGCGTGAATTCCTGCCCGATGCATTCTTTCCAGATTTTATGCTTAGAGGCATCGCGTGTCGCAATAGTTACTTTTCCATCAAATTCGGCTTCGAGTCGCTTTTGTTCTGCCGAAAAATCGGGATTTACCAGCTTAATTCCATCGCTATCGAGCCCACCTGTAAGTGTTATCGAATTTCCACTTTCGAATTGCAGCGTTATCCAGTCGAGTACTTCAAATACTTCATTACTTGCTTTATTAACCCAGTAGTGATAGGTAATACCTGATAATTTTTCGTTTACCAGGGCAGCAATCGCATATACCTCTTCGGTGGTGAAGAAATCGCCTTCTCCGGGCAGCTCGTTTTCTGGTGTCATCAGTATTTAACAGGCGAATTGGTATTGTAAAGAATAAACGAGAACACGTCGGCTGTGGCCTGAATGGTTTTGCTGAGCGCCACGCCTGCACCATGTCCGGCATCGGTTTCAATGCGAATCAACACCGGGTTGCTTCCTTTGTGTTTATGCTGCAGCTCCGAAATGAACTTAAACGAGTGTGCCGGTACCACGCGGTCGTCGTGATCGGCCGTCATAACCATTGTAGCCGGATAGGCAATTTCCTGTATGTTGTGCAGCGGCGAATATTTAATGAGCCAGTTAAAATCTTCTGCTTTTTCGGATGTTCCATATTCATCAACCCATCCCCAGCCAACTGTAAATTTCTGAAAGCGCAACATATCCAATACGCCTACTTGCGGAAGGGCCACTTTGAATAAATCGGGCCGTTGGGTCATGCAGGCACCCACAAGTAAACCGCCGTTCGATCCACCTTGAATGGCCAGTTTATCTTTCGACGTGTAACCATTCGATTGCAACCATTCGGCACAGGAAATAAAATCGTCGAACACGTTCTGCTTGTTGCCAAACATGCCTGCTTTATGCCATTCCTCGCCGTACTCGCCACCACCGCGTAAGTTAGCCTGTACAAATACACCATCATTTTCTAAAAACGCAATGCGCGAAGGCGAAAAGCCAGGCTCGAGGCTGATGTTGAATCCTCCATAAGCGTAGAGTAGGGTAGGGCGCTGTCCGTCGAGTTTCAAGCCTTTGCGGTGCACAATGAACATAGGCACCTTAACCTTCCCGTCTTTCGAAGGCACAAACACTTGCTTCACTTCGTAGTCTGAGGGCTCAAATTTGAGTTCAGTTTTGCGGAATAGCTCCGATTTACCGCTCGCTAGGTTGTAGCGGAAAATGGTGGGTGGATAATTGAATGAGGTGTAGGTGAAAAACACTTCTTTATCCTCACGTTCGCCATCAAATCCTCCGGCAGAGCCTACCCCTGGCAATGCAATTTCGCCTTTCGAAATGCCTTCGCGGCTGTATTGAATGATGCGCGTTGTAACGTCTTTAAGATAATGTGCAAACAAGACATCGCCTGCCTTGGTAACCGATTTAAGTAACTCGGGTTGTTCGGCAATGATGGTTTTCCAGTTTTCTTTGGATGGGTTTGTAGGATCGATAGATACCAGCTTGTAGTTTGGTGCATCGATGTTGGTCATTACCAGCAGGCGGTCGCCTTCCTGATCCACCACACCACTGCTGAAATCGAAGCCCGAAATGAGCGGTTTGAATTT
>CAZVHF010000096.1:0-5620 GCA_964627105.1 uncultured Chitinophaga sp. | reverse complement strand
GGCTCGGGATAGCGCGAATAATAGAAGCCATCGCCCCGGAATGCGGCTCCCGAGAATTTAACGTATTTAATGACATCGGGTAAATCTTTGCCGGTGGCAACTTCTTTCACGCGTAGTTCAGACCAGTCGCTTCCGGCCGAACTCACACTGTAAACCATGTATTTATCGTCGTGCGATGTGCCGGTTAACCCAATACTCACCGTGCCTTTTTCCGACATTTTATTGGGGTCGAGAAACACCTCGGGG
Organism: uncultured Chitinophaga sp.; assembly: GCA_964627105.1. GTDB lineage: Bacteria > Bacteroidota > Bacteroidia > M30B66 > M30B66 > CAMCXT01. The sequence continues at coordinate 5,374 of CAZVHF010000096.1, read as the reverse complement.
GCGCCGTCCATTCCCTTTTGTTTGTAGTAAACGCTTTGGTTCTGAAGACCGTCGTTCTTGCTGTAGAAATAGTACTCACCCACACGGAATGGAGCCGAGTAGCGCGGATAGTTGAGCAATTCGGTAATTCGGTCGCGGAATTTGGCGCGGTATGGTATTTTATCGAGGTAATCGAATGTTACCTTATTCTGTTCTTTGACCCAGGCGCCGGTTTCGGCCGAAGTGTCGTTTTCGAGCCAGCGGTAAGGGTCTTCGATGGTAGTGCCGTGGTAGGTGTCGCGTACCGAGTTGTCGCGACGGGTTTTGGGATAGATTGAAAGTTGTGCCTGCATGGCGATGCTGCTAAACAGGAAGCAAAGGGTAAGCTTGCCGGTGTTCATGGATGTGAAATTTGTGGCCGAAAGGTAGGGAAATTGAGCTGAGGTGCAATGTTTAATATTCGACCCCGCTGGGGTCGGTTAATCATAGGGTGTAGGTTTTTGTAGAAATGCGCGACGCTGTTGGGGTCAATGAATTGTTGGATGATGATTTTTGCGCAAATGTGTGACCCCTTCGGTGTCATTTGTTTATTGAATAATGATTTGATGATTGAAAATTCGGCCCCAGAAGGTATATTTTGCGGGTATTCCAGCGGAAATTATTCCCGTAATATATTCATACAATTCATCTTCCCACGCAGGCATTATCAATGATTGCCTTTACTTAACAGCGAATACAATCTGATATGGATTTGTGAAAATGTGGAGGACATCGTTGTGATTCGAAAATAGGAAAGCCATAAGAAAATTTATAGCGCCTATCCAACAAAAAAGGATGGCCAAAACCATCCTTTTCTATAAAATCAAAAGGACTAAATCCCTTACTGCACCACCAGTTTTTTAACAGTTCGGCTATTTTCTTTTTCGATCGTAACTAAATAGATGCCAGCATCCAGCACCGAAACATCCACCACATTATTTGCAGCATTCAGTGAGTTGTTCATGAATACTTTTCCACTCAAATCGGTGATGGTTATCTCACTCTTCGTTGCACCTAACCCTCCAACAATAAAGAAGTTTTGTGCAGGATTTGGGAAAAGTAAAACTTCATTTTTTATTTCAGTTGAAGCACTGAGCGGAGGGGGCATTTCGGTTATGGTAATATCATCAACATGGTATGTTCCGCCGGTATTGGCGAAATTTGTTCCATAGAAATTGAGCGCAGCCAACTGCAGTGTTCCGGGTGTGCCATTGCTGTTGTTAAGCGACCATGGAAAGGAAACAATCTCATTTCCATTACCTTTAACAATGCCCAAATCATCGTCTAAGAATACTTGAACCTGCATATCAAACCATTCACCTAAGGGAGCAATAAAATTTGTTGGGTTTTGTGTTCCACCTGTTGTAATGTAGCACGAACCGTCTGCATCAAAAAATACATCAACAGCCCATTCGTAGTTGGTCGAGTTTGCATTCCATACATGCAGCAAATTAAAATAACCGCCTGTAGACCCTTGTGGTAGCAACATTTTAAAGTCGACATAATAAATTCCGCTGGTATACGGACCAATCGGAAGAATCAAGTCAACGTTGGTGCCGTTTACCAAACATGAATTATCGCCGCTGAACGATTGGGATGAATCGACCACGGCATCGGATGGTGATGAGGCGTTCCAATAACTCCAGGTTGGGTTCGACGCTACAATGCCGGCTCCGGGTGCGTAACTATCGAAATTGTCTGAAAAAATAACCGTTTGCGCATCAACTGCATATGCAGAAGTTAAAAGCGCCAGTGATAGAAGTTTGTAAATGTGTTTCATAGATGCTGTTTTTTCAAAGAAAGGAAAATTATTCGTTTGTCTGTTTACACTTGATGACCGAGTTATCAACGATAAGAATTAACACGAAACATTTGTTTACGCCTTATTTTTGCATTTTTGAGGCACAATTTTATCACATGAAATCAACATCTGCCGAACAATCAGAGGCCTTTCTCAGGCTCCTGAAAATAATGAACGAACTGCGCGAGCAATGTCCATGGGATAAAAAACAAACACTCGAGTCATTGCGCCATTTAAGCCTCGAAGAAGTTTATGAACTCTCTGATGCTATTCTCAAAAACGATCTGCCGGAAATTGAAAAGGAGCTCGGCGATGTTTTACTTCATATTGTGTTTTATGCACGTATAGGGTCCGAATTAAATGCGTTCGACATCACATCGGTAATAAACCGGCTCTGTGATAAACTTATTCGCCGACATCCTCACATTTACGGAGATGTGAAAGTGGCAAACGAACAGGAAGTGAAAGAAAACTGGGAAAAAATTAAACTGCAAGAAGGAAATCGCTCAGTACTTTCTGGCGTTCCGAATTCGCTTCCGGCCATGATTAAATCAACCCGCATTCAAGAAAAGGCCCGCGGCGTTGGTTTCGATTGGGAACACGAGCATCAGGTATGGCAGAAAGTTATGGAAGAAATGGGGGAATTCAAACAGGAGGTTCAGAATGGCAACGCGTCAAAGGCCGAAGCCGAATTTGGCGATTTACTCTTTTCGCTCATCAATTATGCCCGTTTTCATAATATAAATCCCGAAGACGCACTCGAGAAAACGAATATCAAATTCATTAAGCGATTTACCTACCTCGAAGAACACGCCAAAAAAGACGGTAAGAAACTCGATGAAATGTCGCTCGACGAAATGGATGTTTATTGGAATGCTTCAAAAAATCACGAATAAACAAGTGCTTCACAATTTTGTTAAAATAACATGGCTGTAATTCTCTCTTATGATGCCGATTTCGCATCGCAAATCTCCACAAACGATAAGGTAATTGTAAAATATTATGCCGACTGGTGCGGCAACTGCAAATTGTTTGCTCCAAAGTTTCGTCGCTTATCAGACGATGAACGCTTCGCGGGAATAACATTTTTGGATGTGAATGCCGAGGAAAACGAACAGGCTCGGCATGCCGGAGGGGTCGATAACTTGCCGTATTTTGCGGTTTTTAAAAATGGCGAACGTTTGGCCGGAAGAGCCACATCTAAAGAAGAATCCGTTATTGAACTTCTTACCCAATTGCAATGAAACTGCCCGTAATTCGCTCGCTCGCAGAACGCCACACTATTGAAGAATTGCAAAAGGCAGAGGCAGCAATTCTAAACGAAGAAAAACCCGAAATTGAAGTTACCGGCGACGACGAAGGTGAGCAGCTAACTCACGTAATTTCTGCCATTGCCATCAAGGAAGACATGGCCAAAAATGGTGTTGAATTGCGTGAAGCTCTTCGCAATTATGCAGAGCGCGTGCGAAAGTCGATTTCGTAATTATCGGATCCTCCGAATAAGCCGTCTGTGGCTCGATGGATACCTTAGTGAATGGTGCACCTCGCCAAAATTCTCAGGGTCGCTCACATACCTGTATGCAAAATTGGCTACAGCAATCCGTCGGTTCTCATTATCGAACAATAACATCAGTTCAGCTATCTGCCGTGAGCTGAAAGTGCTCAGCGAAATGATTCCCTCTGCCGAACGCAGCCGTTCGCTTTCATCCGATATACCCGCCAGATTTTCAACTACCCCTTCGAATTGCTGGCGATTCATAGCTTGTTTCGACGTAGAAGCACCACCCCGGTTGCTGCGGATTTTCTTTTTCGATTCAAGCGGTTCGGTTGCCTGCACTCTGAATTGATTGTAGCTATCGATATAGCCGGTTGTTAATACGTCCTCCTGCAAGGTAATCCGCCCATCGAATACCGATTTACGAATTTCTGAGTTGCCAAGCCGCATCAGTTTGAAGATTTGTAATTTTTGTTCGCCTTGTTGCAAGTCGAAAAAATTCATCACGGTCGAGGGTTTGTCGAACATCCTGCCATTGAGTTCGGCCACAAAAAAACTGCTGTCCTGAAGCGAAATGCTTAAACCAGCAGTTTGTGCCAATGAGGCGAATGTTAAGAATTGTAGAGGTAAGAAATACAGTATTTTACGCATGATAATCGAGATTTGATTTTTTATGTTTGCTCAAATAAGGTGCCATAGGATGGATGCAAAGAAACTGAAATCGATGTTGAGCAGCGATGCATTAGAAGGAAAAAATATTGTTGTTACCGGTGGTGGAACTGGGCTTGGCCGTTCAATGGCGCAAATGTTCTTGCAATGCGGTGCCAATGTTCTTATTACTTCGCGTAAGGAAGATGTTCTAAAAAAGACATGTGAAGAGCTTGAGGGCTTCGGTGGTAAAATATCATATGCGGTATGCGACGTTCGTAAAATTGAAGAGGTTGAAGGTGCTTTCGAAAAAGCACAAGCCGAATTTGGGAATGTGAATGGATGGGTGAATAACGCGGCAGGAAATTTTATCAGTCCCACCGAACGCTTAAGCCACAAAGCATTCGACACCATTGTCGATATTGTACTCAAGGGCTCTTACAATTGCACCTTAACTGCCGGAAAACGCTGGATTGCTCAGAAATCGCCGGGAATTTTTCTGAACATCGTTACAACGTATTCCTGGACGGGCTCAGGATATGTTGTTCCTTCGGCAATTGCCAAAGCTGGAGTTTTAGCGCTCACGAGAAGCTTGGCAGTTGAGTGGGCAAAGTATGGCATTCGTTCTAATGCCATTGCTCCAGGGCCATTTCCTACCGAAGGCGCATGGAGTCGCTTGTTTCCAGCCGACTTGGCTGCCAAGCTCGATCCGCTCCAACGCATTCCGCTTCGTCGGTTTGGCAAACACGAGGAATTGGCCAATCTTGCCGCATACCTTATGAGCGATTTTTCGGGATACGTAAACGGCGAAGTGGTAACCATCGACGGGGGGGAATGGCTTCAGGGTGGTGGAGAATTTAACAATCTTGAAGCTATTCCCTCTGAAATGTGGGATTCGATTGAACGGATGGTGCGTGGAAAAAAATAACCGAGATGCTTGCTTAAGTAATTGATGAATAATACATTTAACTAAATTATTTTCTATGAAAAACCTAACTACAACCGCTGTCATTGTTTTTACCTCATTCTTTGCTTTTGCTCAACAAGCGCAAACTTCTACCGATTATAAGGCACAAGAGCAGGATGTTAATTCCAAGAAACTTGAAAAAAGTAAGAATTATAATGTGAATTATCAAATAGCTAATCAAGAAGCCTATTTTGAGGCAGGTGAGGATTCGTTATTCCGTTACCTTATTGCCAAATTAAATATGCCACCTGCTGCAGTATCGGCGAATTTAAGTGGCAATTCGATGATTGGATTTCAGGTAAATTTCGATGGTAAGGTTTCGAATGCGTATGTTATTTCAAAAGTAGGTTATGGAATTGATGAACAATTAATGCAGGAGCTTTTAAAGGTTAAATTCAAACCGGCTACCCAGGGCAGTATTCCTTACCGTTCGGAAGTAGTTCTC
>CAZVHF010000095.1:7369-9159 GCA_964627105.1 uncultured Chitinophaga sp. | reverse complement strand
AACACCATTACCACCGGTGTAAGGCACCGTACTGCTCACCCCATTGGCTGCCGTCCAAAATGTTAGTGTACCGTTAGTGGTTGCATTGTTGCAATCTAAGCTAGTAATGCTTCCAAACCAGTCCGGAGTAGTAAAGCTTAGCTCGTTACCATAAGCATAACCTGCACTGTTTACGGCATATGCACGAACATAAATAGTCATGTTTGCGGTTAATCCCGATATGCTACTGGTAAAGCTGCCCATTCCCGTTCCATCAATTGTGATGTTAGAATTTAATGTTGGATTGGGTTGGGTACTCCAAGCAATGCCCCGCTGGCTAATGGGTGAGCCTCCATCATCGGTAATTTCGCCGCCTGTAATGGCACCGGTGCTGGTAAGATTAACTATTGGCAACGTGCTTAGTGAAGCAAGATTTCCGGCGGTTGTTGTAAAACTTAATTCATTTCCATAGGCCGTGCCCACATTATTTGTAGCATATGCACGAATGTAGTACGTCGTAAAGGCTTGGAGTCCTGTTAAGTTGCTGGCAAAGCTACCTTCACCGCTGCCATCACTGGTTACGTTTGCATTATTTTCAAGGCTCGGATTTGGACTTGTGCTCCAAACAACGCCTCTTGATCGAATTTCGCCACCTCTACTTTCTAAAATTTGTCCTCCCGATACAGCAGATGAATCTGTGATGGATGTAATGGCTGCGGTGTTAAGAATTGCCAATTGTTCTTCTTTATGGCAGGCACTAAATAGTATCGATACCCCAAGTAAAAGAATGCCGATGAAATTTGTTTTCATAACATAAAATATTTATATGTAAACGACTCTTAGAATGGAGCCAAAGTAAAATTAACTATTTTATTATGAAGCGTATTGCGATAAAGTTAAGCGAGTTATAAAACTACTTTAAAATTTACGCCGCAAGCAAATTCTTGAAACAAACGAGCAATTCGCCCTTGTCAATATTTCACAATGTGTTTTTTTACAACTCCTTCGTTTGTAATTACCTGTAAAATATAATTACCCGGCTTGAGGTGCTGTAAACTGAGCTGTGTTATATTTCCAAACGTTTCAACAATTCTTCCGGCAATATCAATTACATGTATAGCACGTATTTCACCTTCACATTGCAGATTAATGTAATCGATAAAAGGATTAGGATAAACGGTAGCATCGGCCCGATTTATAAGCGTTAAACTATTGGGCAAATCGGGACCGTATAGAATTCTTGCATGGTAAACATCTGCTGTGGCAGTGGTCGACGTAAGTGTGGTATCGCCGAAGGCAACTGTTCCACTAAATTTTCCACACGCGTGAATGATGTTTTCGGTAACAACATTAAATGAATATAGCTCAGGAAGTGCAAATCCCCATTGAAAGGAGCCATCGGTAAAAATTCTAGCTATAAACGAGTTGTTTGCTCCTTCTGCTTGCAATTGGTCCGAACCAAACGCCAGCGGTAATTCGTTCAGTGATCCAGCCAAATACACAACTCCATTGTTGGCCGCCGTTAACGACAAATTTCCAAGATTAAACGACTCGTTACCAACCGAATTCAGCCAATCCCAGCTCCCCGAACTGTTAATTGATCCAACGAAATAATCATAATCATCAACACCTCCAAGGGTCGAAATCCCAACACTACCATCGGCACTTTGCATAAAATCTTGAAAATACCCCGAAACATATATTTGATTGTCGACCCCACTAACAATGCTGCTTGAATAAGCTTCGATGTAAATGCTTCCGGCATTTTGCCCCCAAAGCGGTGTTCCATCCGGATCTAAAGCAATTACGTA
>CAZVHF010000095.1:0-7269 GCA_964627105.1 uncultured Chitinophaga sp. | reverse complement strand
TCTGCATAAAAACTTCCGCCAACTACAACATCGCCTTGATTGTCAACAGCTATATCCTTACCCTCGGCAATTGCCTGAGAACTCTGCTGACGGACCCACAACCATTGACCGTTACTGCTTATTTTTCCAATAAAAAACTCCGTTGAAAGGTCGGCCAAATTATCCTGAACCGGCGGAAAAATCCCAAATGTTGCATCACTGGTTATGTACCCGGTAACATAGCATGCGCCATTATTGTCTACAGCAATTGAATTCCCACGGTCGCCAGTTACCGACCCTGCGTTTATTCCCCACTGTGCGTTTCCCTGCGAATCGAACTTAACAACGGCTAAGTCTTGCTCACCAATAGGACTTATACTAACAGATCCAAACGTAATTGATTCAGTGTAATTTAGTAGAACATATGAATTGCCGTTGGCATCAATTGCAACGTCCGAAATTTCTGCGAAATCGCCAGGCTGGTTACCATTTAAAACCCATGAATAATTCGGCTGAGCAGCAAGAGTGGTGCAAATGACAGAAAAAGCCAACGAGATAAGAGATGTAGAATTTAACATAATTACGTTTTATTACTTAAGGATTTCCAAAAACGCTACAAATATAACCTACTAATTTTGTTTTTGAACAGATGTAATTATTCGATTTAATTTACACAGGGGAATACTTACAAATATATTCCATTACTTGGCATATCGAAGCTATATAAACATTTATTATTCTATTGGTATATATTTTATGGCTAATCGGCCTCCATATTTGTTAATATTTTTCTTGCATTGTATTGTAAGTATTTCTAATTTTGGCGCTCAAACCTTAACTTCATTTAAGTATTATGAAATTTTCTACAAAACTTTTTGCTCCTGCCTTTATGGCCATGATGGCTTTCGCAGGCAACGCTGATGCACAAGTGTATGCAACCAGCTTCTCAAACTACAACCCAGGTCCATTGGCCGATGGTGTAAGTCCAATTTCTGCCGTTCGTCCGCAGCGCTCTAATCCAGCGAACGCGGTTGGTGCAGTTGATGCAACTACCAACGACAATAACTTGGGCGAAGGAACCAACCCCGTGCAATTCGTATCATTGGGTTACGGTGGTTCTATCGAGCTTCAGTTTTCAACGCCAATCTGCAACGTTGCAGGTTACGACATGAAAATCTGGGAAACTTCTTACGGTAACTCTTCGAACTGTGTAGCATGGCCAGAGCGTGCTGCTGTTTGGGCACGTCAGAACGATTGCCAGCCATGGGTACTTTTAACCGAAGAAACAGGTGGCTGTTTAGATTTCGAAGTTGATTTGGGTGTTCTTAGCTGGGCAAGCCAAATTCGCATCGAAGACCGTACAAACGAATTAACACCAGTTTTCCAGTCTTCAAACCAAGACGCATTCGATGTGGATGGTGTTGAAGGATACGTTGGTTGCGCTGCTCCTGTAGTTGCTCCAGGTGCTGAGAACTCACCTTCCACTGTAGTTTCAGCTACACAAGGTCTTCGCAGCAATGGTTCTCCAGTTTTGGCAAGCCGTTCAAATACTGCTAAAATGTTAGGCGCTCCACAAGCATCTGATGCTTCAACCAGCCCGGCAAATAATAACTTCTATGCTATGGGTTACAATGGTACGGTTACGCTTCAGTTCCCTTACACCGTATTAAATGGTGCTGGTGCAGACATTCAGGCTTACGAAACAACTTTCGGAGATAATCCTTCGCGCTCTTGTGCAAGCTATCCTGAAAAGGCACGTTACGAAGGTTCTATCGATGGTGTTACTTTCTTCGACCTCGATGCTGAGCCTACTGCTGACGATGCGGGAGCAGTTCTTTGCCGCGATGGTAAATTGAATATCCCAGCTGCTTATGCAGGACTAAACTACATTCGCATCACCGACCTTTGTGTCCTTGGCACTGTGCCAGGTGTTTCTGATGGTTACGATGTGGATGGTCTTCTTGCATTAGGTCAGTGTGGTAACACAGGTGGATCAGGTCGTGAAGATGTTGTTATCACCGATAAAATTGGCGAAGGCGAATACGGTGTTGTTGCTTACCCAACTCCTGCAGACAAAATGGTTACTGTAGAAGTTGCTGCAACAAACTCTGTTGACAACTACACCATCACTATCACCGACGTTATGGGTCGTATCGTAGCTACTGAAGTATTGGCAAACAATGGTGCCTCTACTTTCGTTTCTAACTTCGACATCAGCGCATTCCCTGCAGGTGTTTACATGGTAACGGTTGACAACGCAGAAAACCGCGAAGTAACTCGTTTCATTAAGAAATAATTAACCTAAGGTTTGTAAGAAAGGCTCATCACACGATGGGCCTTTTTTATTTCCGCAAAATCCTGCCGGCTACCTGCCAGCCACTCAACACCACACCCGGTATGCCCTGGCCGGGATAAACACTATCGCCACAAAAGAAAAGGTTGTTCCCTTTTTGTTGCCGGTTCATCATCCAAGGCTTTATGTGCATGAATTGCGGCAATCCACCAACAAATCCGCGGTAACGTCCGGTCCACTGTTGCCAGTTTGATGCATCCGAAACATGGAAGTATTCGATATCATTGCGCTGAAATAGATTTCGCAGCCCGGCCAAGGATATTACTTCTTGTGCCCATTGAATTTTATCTTCGTCGGATTCCCCCTGAACCTTTGCATGGGTGGTTGCAGATAGCACATGCAAACCCTTTTCCGCGCGCGTTGTATCGTTGCTATCTGAAACACTGAAAAAAACACTACGCGCGCCGTCGGGCAGATGCACCTGATGATGCTGCACATCACCACCGTTCCAGTTTCGGATCACTGCATTGAACTGTCGTGCCGAATTTAAATTGTGGCCGCCTCTAATTTTAATATTCGAAATATCCTCTCCAAGCAACGCATTGAAATTTTGCAGCGGAATTGCCGAAACTAAATTTCGCGCACGAAAACGACTGTTTTCTGTTTGAACAATCCAATCCTTGTTCTTACCTTTTTGAATCGAATCAACCGGGCTGCGATAAAGCACATGCCCACCATTTGCAACAAACGAATTACATAATGCGCGCACCAACTGAACCATACCTCCCGGCAAACTATAATTGGGATAATTCGTGTAACACAAAGCCGCTGCACCAAAGAGCATATTTACTTCGTTTGCACGATTCTGTGCCGTAATCATAAGCTGCTGATCGACAAATTGACGAAATGCTAGATTATCGGCTAAACCACAGGCTTGCATCCAGCCCTCGACCGTTTGGAAGGCATACCTAAGAAATAAAACATCTGTTGGGCGTATATTTAATGCCAGACTTAAAACATCGCGTAAGTTAACCGGCGGAAAATACCGAAAGCGTATGGCGCTATCCCAAACAAAATCGCTAAGTTTAAAGCAGCGTTCCCAAAATTTTCGCTGACCATTAATGCCAAATACGCGCTCGGCTTCGGCAATCCAAGTTTCCCGATCTTCGTAGCGGGTTAACACGTGCCCATTTGCCAAATGCACCTGCATGGGTGTTTGTAGCTTTTTTGCGTCTACATCAATCTCCAATTCATCCAAAACAATGCGAAGCGGCATTCCTTCAGATAAGCCAAGCAGTGTTGTTGCTCCGCTGTCGAATACGGCTCCGTTTCTATAATACGACGAGGCACATCCACCCGGAATGTAATTTCGTTCCAACAATAAAACACGCTTGCCATTCTTTGCCGTTAATGCCGCAGTTGTTAATCCGGCCAATCCGCCACCAAGCACAATAACATCATACAATTCAAGCAAATGTGCGCTTGGAGTTGATTTAAAAAAATGGGCTGGATTCTGAACTAGCACCTTTAAAAAACACGCAGACCAATAAACTGTTTATCTTTTTAACAAATCAATTAAACAAAACACATCTTTTAATGTTAAAATTGATTCATGAATGTAAGTGTATTTCGCAAGGAACGATTTAATGCAGCGCACCGTTTGCACAACCCCGAATGGTCTGATGAAACCAACCAATCGGTATTTGGCAAGTGCAACAACCCCAATTACCATGGGCACAATTACGATTTAATTGTAGAAGTGCGCGGTGCAATCGATCCGAAAACGGGTTACGTGATTGATATGAAAATACTAAGCGACATCATCAAGGAGGAAGTTACCGAACGCTACGACCATCGTAACCTCAACCTTGATGTACCCGAGTTTAAGGAGCTCAATCCTACCGCCGAAAACATTGCCGTGGTAATCTGGCAACGCCTTCGCGCCCGTCTCGAAATGCATTACACCTTAAAAATAAGATTGTATGAAACCGAACGAAATTTTGTTGAATACGACGGACAATGAAATCAGCCTCATCGATTTAATGGGCGATGAGCATATCAGTACCTCCGTTGATACCCCCATGCGTGAGGATGCTTTTGCCTTAAGTGAAGCAGAGAAAGTTGATCGCATCGAAAAGCATTTTCGCGAAATTATGCTCACTTTGGGCCTCGACCTCACCGACGATAGTTTGCGTGGAACACCGCGCCGGGTAGCTAAAATGTATGTGAAAGAAATTTTCTCAGGCCTCAATCCGGCCAATAAGCCCAGCATTGCCCTATTTGAGAACAAGTACAAGTACCAGGAGATGCTGGTCGAAAAGGACATTACATTTTATTCCAATTGCGAGCATCATTTCGTTCCTATCATGGGCAAAGCGCACGTGGCTTACATCTCAAACGGAAGCGTTATCGGCTTGAGCAAGATCAACCGCATCGTGCATTATTTCGCAAAACGTCCGCAGGTACAGGAGCGTCTTACGGTTCAGATTGCCGCCGAATTAAAAAAGGTCCTTGGCACTGAAGATGTTGCTGTAGTGATTGACGCCGTGCATCTTTGCGTTTCTTCGCGAGGCGTGGAAGACATCAATTCGCGCACGGTAACTTCGCATTTCAGTGGCGCTTTTGGCGAAGAAAATCGTAAAAAGGAATTTTTCACCTATCTGGGACTCAGCGCATGAAAAACTTCGTTATTGCCGGAGGCTCAAGCGGCATTGGACAGGCGCTAACCGAGATGCTTATTCATGATGGGAATTCGGTATACGTAATTGCCCGCAATCGTCGTGACTTACCAATGCATCCCAATTTACATTTTATAGAAGCCGATTTGAGTCAAGGTACACTTAGCACCGAACAGTTACCCGATAACATTCATGGTCTGGCCTATTGCCCCGGAAGCATCCAGCTTATGCCGTTTCACCGCATGAAACCGGAAGTGTTTACGCAGGATTTTTCACTGAACGTGATGGGCGCCATACAGCTAATTCAAGCATGCCTAACCGCGATGAAAAAAGCCGGGAGCGCCTCCGTAGTGCTTTACTCAACAGTTGCCGTTCAAACCGGAATGCCTTTTCACGCATCGGTGGCGGCTTCGAAAGGAGCCATCGAAGGCCTTACGCGTTCGCTCGCTGCCGAGTATGCAGCAAACGGCATCCGTTTTAATGCCATTGCGCCATCTTTAACCGATACGCCACTGGCCGAAAAATTACTCAATACGCCCGAAAAGCGCGAAAATTCCAATAAGCGCCATCCCATTGGTCGCATTGGTAATTCACAGGACATTGCGTCCCTTTCAGCATTTTTACTTAGCGATACAGCAAGTTGGATTACCGGTCAGATAATGCATGCCGACGGAGGAATGGGTTCCTTAAAATTGCTTGCTTAAATGGCAACATACAGCAAAGAGCAGATACTGCATCTCGAAGACCGATACCGCAGAAACCTCATCAACTCGCTGATGGGTGCACGACCTGCCGCGTTAATCGGAACAGCTGATGCACAAGGCAAAACCAATCTTGCTGTTTTTAGCCAAGTGTTGCACGTAGGTGCTAACCCGCCGTTATGTGGTATTTTGTTTCGTCCCGATTCGGTTGACCGGCACACGCTTACGAACATACGCGAGACGAGCTTCTTTACACTCAATATTTTGGCTGACGGATATGCCGAAAAAGCACATCAGACCAGTGCGCGCTATGCTGCAGATGTGTCTGAATTTGATGCCGTAGGTCTGGAAGCAGAATTCATAAATGAATGTTCGGCCCCGGCGGTGAAAGAGGCCCACATTAAAGTCGTGTGTAGCCTAAGCGAAGAAATTCCGATTGTTTCGAACGGCACCATACTCATTGTGGGTGCAATGAATAGGATAGAGATTGATGAATCGTGTTTGCGCAGCGATGGCTCGGTGAATCATGTTGAAGCCCAAAGCCTCATGGTTTGCGGGCTCGATGATTATACGACCTTGAAACAGGTGGCCCGCTTCGGTTATGCTAAACCCGACCGAAAAGCTGAAATTATACCCTGAATGAAACAAGAAGTAAATATATTCTGGTTTCGGCGCGACTTGCGTCTTGATGACAATGCCGGATTTTGGCAGGCGCTGAATGCGGGCTTACCGGTGCTACCTGTGTTTATTTTCGACCGCGATATTCTCGACAAACTTGAGGACCGCGATGACGCGCGCGTAACATTTATTCACGGCGAAATACGAAGGCTGGATACTGAATTGAAAAACCAAGGCAGCGCCATGTCTTGTTTTTATGGGAAACCCGAAGATGCCTTTCGAAGGGTTTGCACCGAATACAACGTAAAAAATGTATTCACCAATGTCGATTACGAGCCCTATGCTTCGGTTCGTGATGCCGCTATTGAGCATGTATTGAATGCACATGGTGCAAAATTGCTGCGTTATAAGGATCAGGTCGTTTTCGAGAAAAGCGAAGTGGTAAAAGACGATGGATTACCCTATACCGTTTTTACGCCCTATTCACGCAAATGGAAGGACCGCTTAAAAGCACAGGGCGTGGAGCCATTTCCAAGCGAAAAATACCTGCAAAATTTACACAAATGGACCGGAAGTAACATTCCCTCGCTTGAAGCGATGGGCTTCGTTCCAACATCGATTGTGTTTCCGCAGAAATCGGTGGATGAAAGCATCTTACATAAATACAAAGAACAGCGCGATTTGCCTTCTGTTGCAGGGACAAGCCGACTGAGTGTACACCTGCGATTTGGCACGATTTCGATTCGAGCGCTTGTGAAAAAAGCTATGCATTTAAACAGTGAGTCGTGGTTGAACGAATTGATCTGGCGCGACTTTTATCATATGATTCTGTGGCACTTTCCGCATGCGGCGCGCTCGGCATTTAGACCGGCATACGACCGCATTCCATGGCGAAACAACACAGCAGAGTTTAAAGCATGGTGTGATGGTAAAACCGGGTATCCGATTGTGGATGCGGGCATGCGCGAACTGGCTGCCACCGGATTTATGCACAACCGCG
>CAZVHF010000094.1:0-9327 GCA_964627105.1 uncultured Chitinophaga sp. | reverse complement strand
TAGCCTTCGAATGCATTCCATGTAATCTGGTTGTTGTTGGGAGCTTGTGGAATCATATTCGACATCAGAAAGGTAGCTGCATTGTCTGCCGAAGATCCATCCCTGTCTTCAGATGGACACATATGACCTCTATCGAATCCGCTTCCGCTGAAACTGGTTGAACCTGCCCTAAAAAATGTGGAAGGAATTTGTGTGTCTGTAGCAAAACAGTCGCAACGTGTTGCGCTGCCTTTCCACGCATTGCTCATATGCCAGGCTACCCAGTTTGCAGAACCTCTCGAGTTGTTGTAACTCAGCACATATTGCGATTTTGAAAGCAGGTAATTATTCGGCGTAGCTGTACTTGTTGTAGCGTTGCTTGGATTTCCAAGCTCTAGATGGCTATCGCGCGTGGGGGCTTCGCCTGGCTCATCGACCAAAATATTGTCGATATTCACGATGCCCGATCCACTTAGTTTCGATATTCTTATGCGTGTTGGTAAACTTGTATTCAGAGTGAATGTGGTGCTCGAGAGGGTTGTTGAGGACGTTGTAATGTTGCTCCCAACTTGTTGCCACGTTAATCCATCGTCTACAGAAAAGAAAAATTGCCAAGTCGAATTGCCCGTTGTCCCATAGCGTGCATGCTGAACGGTAACATAATTTACCCCGAAATTTAAATTGAAATTCGTTCGTATAAACCCGGCATTTCGAATACGACTACTTTTGGTACCGGTTTTTCTATCTGAAGATGATGTGCCAATAAGAGCATCGGAAAAATACCATTGTCCAGAACCCAAACTTACGTTGGAAGCCGTATAGCTTGTTTTGCTTCCGCTTTCAAAACCCTCAGGGAATAATGCTGCGGTGCGAAGTGCGTAATTGTAGTCGCTTAGTTGGCTAGTTTGATTTTCAAGAAAATCAGTTTCTTTATGACATGATGCCAAAAAAGGCAAAACAAAGCATAAACTCCACACAAATCTTTTCATACTGAACAATAAATCGGATGAAGCGAAGTAATGAAAACAATCCGGTATAAAGCAATACACCGTAAGTTTAATTTGGCGTTTTTTTTGTTCATAAAGTTTAATAAGAATAAAATCAGCTTCTTGTAATTATTTTTATTTAGATATGAACCTTTAGCATTACTTTACATACGGCAGTCGGTTTTTACGTTATGCGAATTCTCCTCCTTCACATTTTACTTTTTCCCAGCTTGCTTGTTGCACAGGCAGGACAACCTTCGGGGAAGCGATCCACATCGAAATCGGTAATTCAGCCTCAAAGGCTCGAATCCAAAGAAATGAAATCAGAACCTGCCATGATGCAGGCAAGCGATGAGGTAGATGCGTTCAGCTCTGTTTCGAAACAGCCTTCATCTTGGCTTAACGAATACACCGCAAAACGAAACGAATTTACATCATCGGAAGGTTTTCTCAGTAAAGCGGAAGATACACAGCTGAATGCACTGCTTAGTGAGGCCGAACAATCGATTTCGGGTTCGTTTGAAATGAACTACATGCAGTTGAGGCAAAATCGAAACAAGGCCATCGCCGGCGAATTATTGAAAGAAGCAGTAAAAAAAGGAGGCTTAAACAATCCCCTGCTCTTGCCCGAAATGGCTTGGATTGCTGAACGCAGTGGCGATAAAGCAGCTCGAAGCCGTGCCTTGGATGCCTATAAATCGGCTGGCCAAATTACTACAGCACAGACCATCCTATCTAAAATGAGCATTACAGCTGCCGGAAATGGCGCATTGATTATTACCAACGGTGAGTTCGATACCTATCCGCTCTGGATCATTGCACCCTATGCGCATGTAGTGTCGCTGGCGATGCTCGAAGATAAAGCTTGGCTGAAGCGTAAGTTAGGAGAATGGGATCCATCATTCAATGCGAACTCGATCGAAAATGCCAATGATCTGTTAAAGCAACTTCGCGATAAGTCAAGTAAACCGGTTTATGTTTCGCTTTCGCTACGTCCTGATTTGTTAAACCGGTATGCCGAATCGCTTTTTCCCTTAGGCCCCTTGGCGCGCTTGTTAAAAACAGAGGTCGATTTAATAAATCAACTCAAGGCATTTTACCTCAGTACTACGTTCGAAACAGAGCTTTTGAGCATATCTTCTACCGACAGCTATGCGCGCGCTGCAGCGAATTTACTTCCGGGGCTGGTTACCTTGTATCGTTCGGGCAATCGAATAACGGCCGAAGAACGTGTCAAAGTGAAGTCCTTGATTGCCCTTGTTTCATCCAAAAGCGGAAAAAAAATATCGTATGAATAAGGCCACAGCTCTTATGACAGATGAAGAGCTAATGCAGCGAATCATCGACCGCGACCGTAATGCGTTTTCGATTTTATACGACCGCTACAGCGATAAACTCATGGGCTATTTCATGAAAATGCTCTGGCGCAACCGCGAATTAAGCGAAGATTTGCTGCAGGAATTGTTCATGAAAATTGCCCGTCAACCCGAATTGTTTGATGTAACGCGATCATTCAAGGCCTGGGTTTATACCGTTGCCACGAATTTATGCAAGATGGAATACCGAAAAGCCGGGCGCCGAGGCTATGCCGTATCGCTCGATAATGCCCCAGAACTTAAATCATCAGACCCCGGAATTACCGAACGAATCGATAAGAAGGCGTTCGCAACGAAACTGAAAGAAGTTTTGCAAAGCATCGATGAACCGCACAAAAGCACCTTCATTTTACGCTATTTCGATGAGTTATCGCTGAAAGAGATCAGCGAAATCCATCAGTGCAGCGAAGGAACCGTGAAGAGTCGCTTGTTTTACACCTTGCGGAAAATTGCCGCTCGTTTACCTCAATTTCAGCATTTAACCACATGAAAGCAGATAAAAACACATTCGAAGATGGATTTGAATCGTGGGTGCGCACTAAACGCTTCATCGATTTGAATGAAGATGAACTCCAGATTTTGCGCAGCGAAGGAATCGATGAAACGGCGTATACCGAAATACGGACGATGCTTCTCGCACTCGATACCATAGAGGATGAACCGGACGAAAAAGCTACGCCGGCGTTGAAAGAAAAGCTGATGGAGGCATTTGACCGTGGTCCGCAAAAGGAAAATCGACGTGGGTTGATTTTCTGGATTGGCGGAATCGGACTGGCTGCGGCTGCTGCGATATTATTGTTCTTTTATGTTTTGCCAGGTCCGCAACAGCAATCAAATGAAATGGCCATTAAACAAGCTTCAGAAAACAATGAAACGCTGCCGCAAAATAAGGGTGCTGAAAAGGAGGAAAAGCGGGCATTACCGCCAGAAAATTCGCAGGTCGAAAATTCACCTGTAATTGAAGCAAATGAGGCTGTTCAGGAAGATGTCTCTTATGAGGCATTGAAAGAGGAGAAAGTAAATTATAACGAACCTCCTGTTCAGGCTGATGCTCTTGCGGAGTCAGACAATACACTGGATATTCGCCCTACCTCGGGCAGTAATACCGGTGCAATGCTACCTCAGACTATGACTGCAACGCGCATAGAAGTGGATGATAACCTAACAAAATCTAACGTTGTTCCTGTGAGCGATCAGCATCTAACAACGGCAATGATCGATTGGTTGGTAACAGTGTATTGATTTTTTAATTCCGCAAGCAAGGTTTACCTTAGCGGCATGAAACGCCTCATCGCACCATCCATTTTATCGGCCGATTTTAATAACCTGCATAAGGATGTAATGCTGGTGAATTCGAGTAATGCTGATTGGTTTCACGTTGATGTGATGGATGGCGTATTTGTTCCGAACATTTCGTTTGGTTTTCCGATACTTCAGCACGTAAAAAAGATTGCCCAAAAGCCACTTGATGTACATTTGATGATTGTGCAGCCCGACCGCTATTTGCAAGAATTTGCCGCTGCCGGCGCCGATGTAATTACAGTACACCTTGAAGCCTGTACACACATTCACAGAACCTTGCAAAGCATCCGTTCGTTGGGTGTTAAAGCCGGAGTGGCAATTAATCCCGGAACGCCTGTACATGCGCTTGATTCTATCTTGGCTGATGCCGATTTGTTTCTGATAATGAGCGTAAATCCGGGTTTTGGCGGACAGAAATTCATTCAAAGTACCTTCGATAAAGTTCGTCAGTTGCGAGCCATGCTGGATGATATGAAATCGGATGCGCTCATTGAGGTGGATGGGGGAGTTGGGTTGGATAATGCGCCCGAACTCTTCGATGCCGGAGCAAATGTATTGGTTGCCGGAAATGCTGTTTTCAAGGCAAATGATCCGCTTGGCGTAATTTCACAGATGAAGGGAAGCCGATGATATTGTTTCTCCGTTTGTTTTCTGAAAGTTTCCGATTTGCATGGATTTCTCTGATAGAAAATAAACTACGCACATTCCTTTCCTTACTGGGAATCACCATTGGCATTTTCGCCATCATTTCGGTGTTTACGATGGTAGATTCTATCCGTAACAATATCGACGAAAGTATTTCATCTCTTGGTGATGATGTGGTGTATGTTCAAAAATGGCCATGGACATTCGGATCCGATTATCCTTGGTGGAAATACATGAGCCGACCGGTTCCCAACCTCGACGAATTGGAGGCCATCCGCTCAAAAGCGCAGACGGTGAGCGCTGTTGCATTTTTAGTTGAAGCCAATGTTACGTTTAAATATGGCAGTGCAAGTGCCGAAAATGTGAAGATATCGGGAGTGTCAGAGCAGTATGACCAGATTAAACGCTTTGAAATAGAGCAGGGGCGATACTTTACCGATGCCGAGCTGCAAGCGGGTAGGGGAGTGGTGGTAATTGGAGCAACAGTGGCTGAAAATTTATTCGGGAATTTAAATCCGATTGGCAAAACCATCTTTTTACGCGGCGATAAAGTAAACGTGGTTGGCGTATTCAAACGGGAAGGTCAGAACCTCATCGATTTCGGCCTCGACAATGCCTCGATTATTCCTTTGAATTATGCCCGAAGCCGGGTCGACATTCGCAGCGACGATATGAATCCCTATATCGCAGTTCGCGCCAAGGAGAGTGTTAGCAACCAGGCATTACTCGACGAATTAACCGGTATAATGCGAGCACAGCGCCGTTTACCTCCGCGCGAGGAAGATAACTTTGCCTTGAACGAAGCAAAACTCATTTCCAATGGATTTGACCAATTGATTGGTGTTGTTAATATTGCAGGAGGATTTATAGGATTCTTCTCGATTTTGGTTGGAGGTTTTGGTATTGCCAATATCATGTTTGTATCGGTAAAGGAGCGCACCAACATTATTGGCATTCAAAAATCGCTGGGAGCCAAAAACTACTTCATCTTGTTTCAATTTTTGTTCGAGTCGATGTTGCTTTCAATGTTCGGCGGTATTATCGGATTGCTGCTCATTTTTATGCTCACGTTAGCCCTATCGGGCGGTATGGATTTTCAAATTGTATTAAGCGGAACCAATATTTTACTTGGATTAATCATCTCAGGAACCATTGGTTTGATATCGGGTATTGCCCCGGCGATTTCTGCAGCGAGGCTGAATCCGGTGGATGCGATACGGTCGAAATAAAAAAGCCCGCTATTTGCGAGCTTTTAAGATTGTGGAGCCGGCGAGAGTCGAACCCGCGTCCAAACAAGGTATTCATACACTTTCTACATGCTTATTTTTGGATTACTTGTCGGGAATCGGCAGGACCAAAACAAACCAACCGCCTCCGTAGCTTCTTAAACTTCGATGCAGCAGCGAAGCAAAACTGCACCTATCTCAAACTTTACGATGCCTTGTAGGGGACGACTTGAGAAAACTTCCCCCGAAGACAACTGGGGTTTACCCTATCGGATAAACGGAGCCTCATCCATCCTGGATTAAGCAGCCAGTGCGTAGTTGTTTTCGCCAGTTATTGGCTCGCGGATTGTTTTTTCGGGTTAACCTCGCAACACCCGGCATGCTTACGCATCAATGCGCTTGCTGTCGAAACCTTTACGGCCCCAAAAACTTTACAAAGGTAATCTATTGATACTTTTTAAACGTGAAGATTGAAAAATTATTTTCATCATTTTCCATAAATTTAGCACATCCAATAATTACGTATGCGCCTCGCACTTTCAATCCTCTTTCTTTTAAATATGCTGATTATTAATTGCGTATCTGCACAGAATTATTGTAAGTCGGGGAGGGGTGAGTCCATGCGCGATGCCGATGCCGCAGCACTTGATCCGCGCAGCGATTCGATAAACATTTCTCATTATACAGTAAATCTCGATTTTTCGGAATTACCTCAGCCAGGAATCAAGGCCGCCTGTACTGTAGATTTTGCTGCATTGCTAGACGGCATATCGCATTTAACCCTCGATCTCGAAGGCCTCACTGTTGATTCGGTTATGCAAGGCCCGTCGGGTCCTTTTGGCAATATTCCGCTTGCATTTAATCATGTTGGTAGTAAGTTACACATTTTGCTTTCGCAACAGTTAAATGCAGGAGAATCAGCTAATGTTACGGTGTATTATCAAGGAATGCCTGTAGAAGATGCAAGTGGATTCGGGGGCTTTAGCTTTTCGGGGTCGTATGCTTACAACATAGGCGTTGGATTTGAGGCCGATCCACACAATTTCGGTCGGGTCTGGTTTCCGTGTTTCGATAATTTTGTTGAACGGAGTACTTACACCTGCATCGTAAAAATGCCCGAAAATTACCGTGCTTATTGTGGTGGAATGCTCGTGAGTAATGCGGTTGAAGGAGGAGTCCGAACGATGGTATGGGATCTTAATCAGGAAGTTCCCTCGTATTTGGCTTCAGTGGCCGTGGCGCCTTATACCGAGGTCAACGATACGTTTAACAGCATCGTAAATCCTTCGCTACCGGTTGTCCTCGCTGCTTTACCGGCCGATACCATTGCGTTGAAGAATGCTTTTGTAAGCCTCGAGCCGATATTCGAGGAGTTTGAGTCGCATTTTGGTCCCTATCGATGGGATCGCATCGGATATGTTCTCGTTCCTTTTCAAGCCGGAGCCATGGAACATGCTACAAATATTGCCTTCATGCGCGATCTTGTTCCGTTTGGTGCAGCATCCAACCAACATATTATGGCGCACGAATTGGCGCATCACTGGTTTGGCGATTTGGCTACTTGCCGTACTGCATCCGAAATGTGGCTCAACGAGGGCTGGGCATCGTACACCGAACGTTTGTTCGACGAATGGCTCATCAACCGTGCAACATACGATGCCAATGTGCGTAGCAATCACAAAGAAATGCTTCAGTTTGCCCATGTGCGCGATGGCGGCTACTGGCCTTTGAATAATGTTCCGCATGCATATACGTACAGCAATCATACCTACGAACTTCCTTCCGATAAAATCCATACCCTGCGAACCTACATGGGCGATTCGCTTTTTTATGCAGGATTACGACATTATTTAAACACACATCTTTTTACCCATGCTACATCCGAAGATTTGGAAAATGCATTGGAAGAGGAAACAGGTCTTGAATTAAGCAATTATTTCGACGACTGGATCGAGACGCCTGGCTGGGCTGGTTTTGAGGTAGATTCGTTTCGCTTCGAACCCGGCGAAATTGGTATGGTGGAAGTTTTTTACAGTCAGAAATCGGCCGGTAATTCGCATACATTCTCAAACGTGCCTTTCGAGGTTAGTCTGATGTTTAGCGATTTTAGCAGTATTGAATCCAAACAATTGCTTAGTGGACCAAGTGGAAGCTTCAGCATTGAAAGCAATTCGGAACCATTATTTGTATTTCTAAATCGAAATGAAGGCATTTCGCAAGCGGTAACTGCCGATGAAAAAATGATAAAACTACAAGGCAATGTCGCGCTCAGTAATGCATTAACGGAGATTTATGTAGAGGATATTTCCGATTCGGCTTTTGTACGTGCCGAACATTATTGGGTAGCACCCGATCCTTTCAAACAACCCTATGCAATGTATCGATTGTCGCCTAATCGCTACTGGAAATTTGATATTCATCCCAAAGGAAATTTTAAGGCCAGGCTCAAAATAAATTTCAATGGAAGAACAACGACAACCGATGCCGGATGGCTCGATCACAATTTAATTACCAACGAATCGAAGCTCGTCCTGCTTCATCGAAAAAACAATTACGACGATTGGCAGCTTGTAAATGCAGAAGTAACAACATATGGAAATTTAACAGATAAATTCGGTAAAATAGAACTCGATAGTTTAATGGAAGGCGAGTACACCCTGGCCGAACAGGATAGTAGCTTAGGTTTGTTGCCTTTCGATCCCGATTCGAAAACAAATGGATTACTTATGAATCCGAATCCCGCTTCGGATTTTATAGATGTTGATTGCAGTAGAAATACAGTACAATCTATCGAATTAATCTCAGTTGAAGGAAGGAGTTTAGGTTTCGTTTACCCTGATCGAACCACTGTTCGTTTGCCATTAAGTCATTTATCATCAGGAATATATGTTATAAGGGCAGTGCTAAAAGATGGTAAAATAATTTCGGCGCGATTTGTTAAAAACTAACAAATGCAAATGCCGCACTAAGCAAGTTTTGTTTCCTTAAATTGCTTGGTTGATGCCCAAAAGTAATAAAGCCAGAATGCTATAAAAAGTACACCGGTCTGGGCCTCCAGCATTGCTTCTACTTGTAAATTGAAAATAACGAGTAGAATAAACAGGATAGCTACATTGTTTTTTGAGAAAAAGAAATGTTTTACCGTGCTTCCTAGCCAGATTAATAAGACGAGAAGTCCTGCCAATCCAACCATAACAGCCGTTTGTAGAAATTGATTGTGCGAATTCAGTTCATACTTTTCGGCACCTTCATAGCCAAGTTGTGCGTACTTTTTTACCTGTGCATCGTGTGTATGTTCGATGCCTACTCCCAAGATTGGATTTTCCTCTATCAGTTCGAAAGATGCATGCCACACCAGCATTCTAAGGCCTGAACTTTTTGATGCGGTTGAATTAAGCTTTCCTTCCGAAAATGAACTCGACATTTCGGTGAATCGCTTGCCAAGTTCGGGTGCAATAAATAATATCAATAAAAACGTTGCACCGAAAGCAAATAAGAGCATGCCAGCCTGTTTCCACTTTCGTTCACCTACCACTAAGTTATAAGCTAAATAAGCATAAATAAGCAAAGTGCACAAGATGCCGGCTTTTGAGGCAAGCAGAAAAATACCTAAGGTAAAGATTCCTGAAACGACGAATATGATTTTTTTTCCGAGCCAAAGTTGAACATCCTCGTTTAAACACAGGAATAATAGACATAAATCGAGGTAAAGTGTAAAGTAACTTGGGTGCATATTGCTTGAAAATCGCGCTCCAAGAAAATGCATAATACCAACCGAATTTTCATCTATAGCAGTGAAGAGTGACTCATAAA
>CAZVHF010000093.1:0-9378 GCA_964627105.1 uncultured Chitinophaga sp. | reverse complement strand
ACTTAAGGTTAAGGTAAAGAGCGTACTAAATTAAAGTAATGAATCTAAAATTCCAAACGATCAACAGTATTGATTTTCAACAAAATACAAGGATATAATAAATTGATAATCTGTTTAGAACGGCAAAAAGTGTGCGCGTGACACTTTCTGTGTTGAAAAGTTTTTAGCGAAGATCTTTTGGGCTTCGTATGCGTAAACCTAAAATGCTTAAGCCGAAGGGAATTCAAGCGTAAATGTGGTGCCTTTGTCTTCTTCAGAACGAAAGCTAATTTTCCCTTCTGAGCTCTCCACGATATTTTTAACCAGCGATAAGCCGAGTCCCATTCCGGTGTTTTTGGTTGTAAAATTTGGTCTGAAAATGCGGTCCCGAAGTTCATCCGGTATACCTCTGCCATTGTCGCTTACTTCTATCACCACGTGCTTGTTGAATCGTTTAAGATGCAGCACAATTTCTCCTTTTCTGTTCTCCGGAATTGCCTGCTCCGCATTTCGAATCAGGTTGTTGAACGCCCGTAGCATCTGTTCTTTGTCGGTTAAAATACTGATGTGTTCTAATTCATCGGGGTTCTCTTCGGTGTAACGAATGGAACAATGCGAGTTTGCATGAAATTCGGTGGTATGCTGCAACAAACTCCGCATATCAACCAACTCCTTTTGCATACGTGGCATCTGGGCAAAATTGCCAAATTCGGTTGCTATATGACTCAATGTATCGATTTGCTCAATCAGGTTTTGTGCATAGCGGTTGAGGCGATCTTCAAACCCCGGAGCCTTGTCTTCCCATGCACGTTTTAGCATTTGTGTATTGAGCTTCATGGGCGTTAGTGGATTCTTAATCTCATGCGCTACCTGTTTTGCCATCTCGCGCCATGCACTTTCGCGCTCAGATTTAGCGAGCTTTTCGGCACTATCGGCTAATTCAGCCAACATACGGTTGTACTCATCGATCAATGCTCCAATTTCATCGCGACTTTTCCATAGTATCGCCTCATTTTTAGAACCAAGTTTAACACTGGCCAACCTGTCTTGCAATATGCGCAGCGGACCCGTAACCGAGTTCGATAAAAATATGGCTGCAATAATTACAAGTACTGCCAGCAATACATAAATGTTTACGATGGCCACTATGAAACTTGCAATTTCGCGCTGCAATTCGCTTTGCCGAGCGAAATAAGGAAGATTGAGGTATCCAATGACTTTATTATCGGTATTTCGCATCGGCACATACGCCGAAATGTATTCGAGTTGACCAATGCGCTCGCTATGAATGTATTCACTAGTGTTTTCAACGCTGAGGTGGTAAAATGCTTCCGGGTTAATTTTTCGCGAAATCAAGCCTTCGTCGAATAGCTTAGTACGCGAAGACGCAAACAGAATTCCCGATGGAGAAAATAAATTGATGTCTGAAAAAAACACGTTCGCCTGCCTGCTTAATCCGTATGCAATTTCATCTGATTTTGCAGGATCGAGGAACTCCTGGCGGTTTAACATCAATTCGGTTTCGACTAAAATCGAATGTATCTTTTCACTTATGTTACGTTGGTTCTTAAGTGTGTTGTTCGATATGATGTAGAGGATGGTTCCACCTCCAATTAAGAGCAGCGAAACAAATAAAATAGCAATAATAGAACTTTGAATTTTTCGCTTGAAACTCATTCGGCTTAGGTCGATCCGCTGCCCTGAAAGAAATCCAACACTTAGCAACAAGGTAAAAAGAAGTGTGAGGTACGAAAATGGGGTTAGTACCTGCATCATCCCCGGAATTGGAAGGCTAAGAACCACCAAGGTATCGCTGCCCGATCGCATGGCCAAATGTGAAAATCCTTCTGTTCGGGTGATTTGAATACTATCGTTTTGAACACGATTAAACTCCGAATCAACTAAGCGGTATGGAAACTGACCAAAATGTGAAACCAATTTATTTTCGTTGTAGCGTGCATAACTATACCTGCTTAAGTCGGTATTTGTTCTCACTTTTCGATCGAGCAATAATTCAGGATAGCCTATTTCTTCGGGTGTATAGCGTGAATTAAATTCAATGTACAGCCGTGCCAGACTCATTGTGTCGGAATTCAATTCCTTAATGTCGAGCTTGGCCATGTAGCTTATACGCCCCGAGTTATTGTTTAGGAAAAAAAACTGCGAGCTCTGAGTTGGAATCCCTATAGAATCGATGAGATGATCGAATACTGAAGGGTCGTTTCCTCCTCGCGAGTACAAGCTTGTTAAGGGACATTCGTCGGTACCAAAAATCTGTACGTTAATTTTATATTTTTCCCAATAACCATTAAAATACAATTGCGCAAGATCGCGCACCTGACCGGTAATTACGGTACCCGGACGCAGATAGCTTTTAAGCAAGGTATCGGTCTTAATTTTTTGCTCTACTTCGCTAAAAATTTGTTCGGCAATCGGATCACGTTCGGCAGAAATGCCTTGGGCCAGGAGTTTACGTTTTTCGAGTTCGCGTTTACCTGTATGGTAAAGTAGAATGGACGTTCCAACTGCCGAAAGAAAAACCAAATTGAGCACAATTCGCCCATAATCGCGCCCCGAGATCCATCTGCTAAGCTGGCTTATGAGCAAAATCGATGAGCCTGAAGCCAATGCCACAAGTTCTGTTTTTTCGGTACTTACGAGAAGTATGGCGCCAATTAGAACAAGTACCAAAAAGCTGCGCGTTCGAATACCCTCCAAAACAGGCAAGGCGTGGGTCATGAGCGCAGCGCTACTTAAGAGTATTGCAATAATAAAGTAAGCAATGTAGGTTGAGCCGCTGCTTGCTGAAATGTTGTTAATCTCAAATCCGATACTCGAATCAATTACCAACAATTGAATCAAGTAAATACAAAGTGTGGCAAAGGCCAATGCCCCGGTAAATAGTGGTACAATCGTTCTTGTTCTGGTAAAAAAACGGTTGATTACGCCTGATTTCCATAGTAAAAATGCCGGATAAAACAGGAGGAGACTATTCAGTAGTAAATCGCCGAGAGTGGGAAGCCAGTAAGACGAAGCATAGTCTGTTGGGCCAAACAGCACATTGGAATACAGAATTTCGGGCCAAGCTGTAAAGAAGGAAATACAGCGTATTAGGCACAACATTATCCAAAATATAAAGTGCCTTCTGAGGATGTTGTTACCCGTGTTTAATCGTGTATGAACGTAAACTATCAATAAGGTTAATCCAAGCAGAAACCAAGCGATATTGGGCGCATTCGTGTTTACAGAATCTTGAATAGTTTGTGGCAGGGAAATATAGGCCAGGATATTTCCTTCAGCATCTCGAAGGGCTTTTGATTCGGGTGTATTATCAAGACTGAGTACTGCTTCGGTATTTACCGTTTCGGCATCCTTGTAATAGTCGTTGAGGTATTTATTGGTGTACGAAAACTCGCGTTTTACAAGTGCCAAACCAATTACACTGCAACTATCGGTTGTGACTCTGTAAGGCAAATACCAGCCGTTTTTAAGGTGCCACAATTTGTTGGTTGGTTCGGTTCGCAGCACTTCGAGCCCTACCGGAAGAGTATTATCGCTCCAGAAAAGCAAATTTTCGTCATCGTATTTAAACAATGCAATTTCTTCCTTTTCTGCTGCCTGCTTAAATTCGGACGGATACGCTTCAAACACCTCAAAACTACCGCAGGGGATTTTTAAAAATTCAGACGCAAGACCTTTCATGCGGTCAGAACGTTTTTGGAGTGTCGACTGCAACTCAGAAACTTGGTTTTGCCATGCTATCATTCTGGCACCGGAATAATGTCCGACCAAGCCGATAACCATGAATATCAATCCAAAGAATGGAATAAGATATGGTCTGAATCGTTTCATTTTATGGCTACAAAGTAATGCATTCAATCGTAAAAAATCAGAGTCTAAGTTTTAATACCATTTTTGGCTTAATTGCCGTTACTTTGTTGAACTGCTTCAGCCGATGAAATTTTTGCAAAATGCCTTTTTCTTATTGATTAGCTTTTCGGCATGGGGGCAAAAAGCCGAATTTCAGAACAATTCATTGGATTTAGGTCGTTTTTCGGAAGCCGGATCGATTCGATTTAAGGCAATCATAAAAAACAGCGGAACAAAGCCCTTGGTACTTTTACGTGCCGATGCATCTAAAAATATTGATGTGAATGTTACCCGAAAGTCTGTTCAGCCCAACGACACCCTCGAGGTAACCCTAGTCTATCATCCGCTTGCAGCAGGACCTTTTAAAAACACCATACAATTTGTAACAAATTCGATTCCCGAGGCTGATCCATTTATATTTTCGGGGTCTATCGACAAGTTGTTGAATGATAATTTGTTGCATTGCGTCGATTTCAAGCCTAAGGCAAAAGGAGAAACTGCCTTAATTGAAATGCAGGCCTTACACCGAGCGTTTATTAGTGATGCAATTAGCGGAAAGCCTCTTCAGCAGGGAGAGATAACGTATATCGACAAACAAGGAAATGTGAGTACGATCCAATTAAATAGCTCTAACGGATACCTTGAACATAAAACACCGGTCGGATATTATGCACTCATCGTGAAATCGCCCGGGTATGAGGCCTTATTGTTGGAGCAGTTTATTAGCAGCAGAAGTACATCTCAAAATTACATGCTAACGCCAGCAACGTCTGAGAAATTGGTTGTAGCAAAATCTGATGGCCTACCACAGCCTATTAGCGATACCTTGGATAATTCGACATACAAACCCAATCATATTGTATTTCTTATCGATGTATCCGGATCGATGAAAGAAGATAATAAACTACCGCTTCTAAAAAAGGCAATTGGTCGATTAATTGAACCGCTTCGAAGTTCAGATTTCATATCTATTATAACCTATGCAGATAATGTTGAAATATTGGTTTCAAATACACCGGGAAATAAGAAAACAGTCTTGCGTGAAGCTATTAACTCACTTAAAGCAGACGGAATAACGGCAGGTTCGGCCGGATTGAATAAAGCTTATGAAATCCTGCTCCAACATTATATTGTTGAAGGAAATAACCAGATATTACTGGCAACCGATGGTGTGTTCCGATTATCGGCGAGCCAGCGGAAATCTGTCGAGACACAGGCAAAATCGGTTGAAAAGCCTGTTTTTTTAAGCATTGTGGCTTTGGGAAATGATGATGCCGCGTTAAATATGCTCACAAATCTCAGCTTAAAAGGGTCTGGGAATTTAATTCATCTCAATGACGCATCTGAGGAAAAAACAAAATTAATTTTACAGGAAATCATGAGTCGTTCGCTTCGTTGATTCTTGGTATTCGCTATTCATTATATTTCTGCTTTTGCTAAGCAGGTATTTTTAGATTTGTTAAAAATTAAATGTAAATGATGGAAACACTGGAATCATTTTTTATTCAAGGAAAAATAGATAAGAGCAAGCGAAATGAATTTCGAACATTTTTGGAGCGCACTGCACCTGATGCTGAAAAAAGACTTCGCTTAGTATCTGATCTATTCGAATATGGCGAACAAAAAATAAATGCTGGTTCTTCCAATGGCGATGTTTTTGGATTGCTCTCGACTACTATGCGCATGATGTTTCAAATTTCCCAAGCTGAAAATGGAATAAAAACTTCTTTTAGTCCGGGTGTTGCGTGCAAAGAAATGATTATAAATCATATTTTTAATGCAAAGGAAAGTCTCGATATTGCTGTGTTTACAATTAGTGACGATGAAATCACTACTGAGATTTTACGCGCCTGGAAACGTGGTGTCGCAGTACGCATTATAACCGATAACGACAAATCGCTCGATGAGGGATCTGATATTTATTTATTGGCTAAAAATGATATTCCGGTGAAGGTTGATAATTCTCCGCGCCACATGCATCATAAATTCTCGATTTGTGATGGAATTTATGTTTTGACCGGTTCCTATAATTGGACACTTTCAGCTGCCCGCTTCAATCAGGAGAACGTTATAGAACTCGAAAATCAGTTGATTGCAGACCAATTTCAGGCAGAATTTAATGCTCTTTGGGGGGCTCTCGACGAATATTGATTTGGGTTTATTACTCTATTCTATCGTTTTGGTCAATTTCCCTTACGCCGCGTTTCATGCGCGCATGCTCTACGAGTGATCTGATTTGGTGAAATTTATTAGATGCATCAACAAAGCCGATTAATCCAATTTGGGGGTTACTTTTATCGCTGCTTATTAGAACAATATTCCCGATGCCTACCATGCGCTGCCAAAATGAAGCATGGTATTGTAAGTCTTTAATGCGGTAAAGTTCTATGGTTTCCATTGAACGCGAAAAAATACCCCTGCTTATGATAAGCCGTTGATTGCTGAGGCGATATCGGGTATAACGAATTTTTAAGTAGGTAATTAAAATGAGAATAAGGCCTAAACCGAAAGCAGCAATGAGCAGTCCTCCGAGAAAATAGCTTCCGGCCTGGTTCCAGTGAGAAGGATTTTCTTCCCAAACAATTGTTTCATCTTCAAGGCTTGAGTCGTTTGTTGTCATTGGTTTACGGGTAGAATAATGCTTCAAATATAATTAGAATTTAATCGTGTTTAAATCGGCTGACATTTCTTTCATGTTTTTTTGATTTTAAACTTTTCTGTTTTATATCTTTGCACAACAGTAATCGCAATGAAAAATTCCACACTTTGGTCAGAAGAAGAAGATTTCGATACGCTTCTTATGGACGTTGAGGAGCGTACAATTGTATTGTTCAATGACGATGTTAATACTTTCGATAATGTAATACGTTGGCTTGTTGAAATATGCGATCACAACCCTCTCCAAGCAGAGCAATGCGCATTTATCGTACATTATAATGGTAAATGTTCGGTTAAGAATGGGTCTTTCGAGGAGCTGCAGCCTAAAGCTTCCGCTTTACTTGATCGCGGGCTCTCGGTAGAAATTCACTAATCGTTTTTTATTGCTTAATGCCGTATCGTAACTTTAACTGAGTTTATGTGACCGTTTGAATAAATTCGGGCCATATAAATACCGGATGAGAGTTGTGAACAGTTTATTTCGAGATAGTTACCATTCATCTCGCTGCTTTCGCTTAGAACTAGCTTTCCATCCATTGCAATAATCTCCACCCGTTCAACCCGGTATTCTTCGCGCATCAACTTAATCGTTAGGTTGTTGTTAGCCGGATTCGGAAAAACCAGCATTCCTCCATCTACATTTTGTGATATTCCTGAAGTTGGATCGGGAATAAAGTTCGCTGTGAAGTTGAAATTGCTGGTCATTAAATTGGTTGTGAACGAAGCATTTTGAACGTTGGTGATGATTGGATTTGCATCCCAGTGCGAAAAGATATAGCCCGAATCGGCAATAGCTTCAATTTGTATGGGAATGCCTTTGAAATACGTTCCATTCCAGGGATATTCGCTTGGTGTTATGGTGCTGATTTTTATTCGTCCTGATTGCATTGGCGCAACATCCAGATTTACTTCGCGTAGTCCGGGAATGCCATATTGTTCGAGGTAATCCTCGCGTAAGGCATCGGGACGACAAGCCAATTCTTCCAAAAACACCTGATGCCGTTGAAATAACTCGTTCATTTGTCCGCTTACATTGTTTGGATCGCCCCAGCGTGCAAACTCTTTTGGCATTTCTGCTACCGACCGGTTAAAGCGATCGTTCGCAACATCCTGCAAACTATCGGGTAAATAAGTACTGTTCAATAAATCGGCTGTACGGTTTAGAAAGTAGATTTTGTACTGCGCATTTTGTAAACTCTTTAGCCACATGTTCGAATATGGATTGCCCTCGCTGTCGGCAGTAAGTCGTTCTAAAGCATTGAACTGACAATCGGTCCAACCGTTGGGATTCAAGCCCAATTCCAAATCCTGAATACAAAACTTCCAGGGGCTGAGCGAGTCTTTTCGAAACATTTTAATGTTGTTTTGCGGCCAGTCGGCATTTGCCATAAATAGCTCAGCAATAATGTAATCGGTGTAATTTTCGATATCGAAAAATTGATCCGTTTCGCTCATGTAATTTGGACTGTTTACCGGTAGGGCATCCCATTGTTCGCGTGCATCCCAGAAGCCTTCAGTACTGCCTTCCACAGCACGTAAAACACTGCCGTAGAAATAACTCAGCGAGAGTAAATCGAGATCTTCGCCTGCATTTTCGTATGTTTCGAAATATTCTTTGTTGAATTTTTCGCGTAATTCGTAAAGCCCGAAGTAATTTCCATTGATGTATACCGATACTGGTCTCCATTCCATATAGAAATTATGGGTTGGAGATTTACCCATCATACGCACCTGCGCAGCATCTTTGTAAGGCATCACCATCCACTGGTTACTTCCGTTACGCAAATAGATACTGCTGTATTTGTTGCGCAATGGGCGATCGGGAATGAGTGTTTGGTAAACTGGGCCCTCTCCCAAAATCGAGTGGTCGAAATCGAGTCGAAACGAATGTTGCGGGTGTGAACGGGATCCTCCGGCTCCCCCATCCATACGCATCGAGGTAGCTTGTGAAAAGAGCAGTGGATGTCCGGGTGTTTCATCGAAATACTGGATATGTGCCGCTTTTTCCCAATCGGAATTGAAATTGTCGAAAATGCCACTGGGGCCGTATAAATTATCGGATGCCGTTGTTACCGAAATGATTGGTGTTGTATGGCTTATTCCAATTAGGTATGTAGCCGATTTGATTTCGCTCGGCAGGTACCCCGGCTTGAAACAACGCGCCTTGAGTACTGTATTTTGAAAGATAAATAAGGGTGTTCCGTCGTAAACCGGTGAATTCAAATCGGGATTACTGCCATCTGTTGTGTAGCGCACTGTCGACGGAGTTGCATTGGCATTGAAGATTCCAACATTTAGCGTTGAAGTAAAAACGCCCGAATTTACTGTGAATACAGGCGGAAGAGCAAATTCGCTGTATTGTTGTTCGGTATTGTTGCTCGCTCCCGGTGTAGGGGTTTGAAATAGCCCTATGGTATTGCTTCCATTCGGTAAACTCCCTAAGCTGAGGTCCATCGTCGGTACATCCACATTCAATTGATGGATTAGGCTTCCTGCTGGATTGAACAGATAAACCACTTCGCCATTCGATTCTATTCCGAAATTGGTGTGAAACTGATATCCGTCGGGACTAAGGAAAATGCCATCGTAGCTGCTAAATGGCACATTGTTCAACTGGAAATCGAGGTAGGTATATTCAACCGGATTGGCTGATATGACATCAAAGGCGACAGAATTGATTGGTCCGGGCTGAAGGCCTGCTGCTATAAGCTCATCGGCCAGAAATACGAATTGATTGCGCGCACTCCAATACCAATTTCCGTAAGGCGCAGGATAGTCGTATGGACTATTTTGAAGGTTGCCGTCTCCGATTTCGATGCCATTGATCTTCACCACCGGGCGAAGATTCGAAATATTTCCGGTTGTAAATCC